>NZ_JBHJZH010000024.1:0-36324 GCF_042270935.1 Pseudarthrobacter sp. NPDC055928 | reverse complement strand
GCGGCGACCCGAAGGTGGCCGCCGGGCCGTTCGCTTGCGCAGGGGTCTTCGGCGTCAGATCAGGGCATCCGAGAGATGGTTCGGCGTGCCGAAACGGTGGGCCGTGATGCTGATGGCCTGCTCGTGCAGGAACGGCAGCAGCTCAACCCGTCCGGCCTCCGTGACCGGGTGGGGGTAGATCGCCAGGTCTGGACGTCCGTTGGTGGCTGCCGCCAGGGCGGTGGCGTCACCGCCGATCAGGCGGATCCGTGCACCGGACAGCTTGCCCGCAGCCGCGAGGCGGCTAGCTGTTGCCAGCCAGCCGGCGTCGGACTCCACTGTGACGGTGATATCCAGGCCGGTGAGTACCGAGCGCAGCTGAACCGGAAGTTCGACGGCGGTGGACACAGTCAGTGCCGAGTTTGCCAGGACGCCGGCCGCCACAGTCCGCGCCAGGTCCGCCAGCGGCGCACCTTCGGAGAGCCGTACGGTGACCGGCAGCGCACGATAGCGGAAGATGTTCCGCTCCGCGCTCAGTCCGGAAACGTCCTTGGCGGTGCCGAACTCATCGGCCCAGGCCTGGGCGTCGGAGGCCAGGGAACGCTCAAGCGCCTCAAGCTCGGCAGGCTGCAGGGCACCGGCTGCCGCGTTCCTGATCCGACGGACAGCGGCGTTGGTGACAGCTGCCGTGGAGGAGGCTTCGGCGCTGACCCAGTCACCGAGGCCGACAAGGTAGTTCGGTCCGCCAGCCTTCGTGCCCGCTCCCACAGCTGACTTCTTCCAGCCGCCGAACGGCTGGCGCTGCACGATGGCACCGGTGATGCCGCGGTTGACGTACAGGTTTCCGGCCTGGATGGAGTCCAGCCAAATCCCGAGCTCGTCGGGGTTGAGAGAGTGCAGCCCGGCGGTGAGGCCGTACTCGATCTGGTTCTGCATGGAGATGGCTTCCTCCAGCGTCTCAGCCGTCATTACGCCGAGGACCGGGCCGAAGAATTCGGTGAGGTGGAAGTAGGATCCGCGCCGGACACCGTGGCGAACTCCCGGGCTCCACAGCCGGCCCGTGCCGTCCAGCTTCTTCGGCTCCACCGCCCAGGTTTCGCCATCGCCCAGGGTGGTAAGGGCGTTAAGGAGCTTGCCATTGGCGGGCTCGATGATCGGACCCATCTGGCTGGTGGGATCTTCCGGGTAACCAACCTTCAGGGAGGTGACGGCGTCGATCAGCTGGTTGTGGAACCGCTTGGACTTGGCCACCGAGCCCACCAGGATCACCAGTGACGCTGCGGAGCACTTCTGGCCTGCGTGGCCGAACGCTGAGTACGCAACGTCCTTGGCGGCCAGGTCCAGGTCCGCGCTGGGGGTGACGATGATGGCGTTCTTGCCGCTCGTCTCGGCCAGGAGCGGCAGGTCCTTGCGGAAGGAACGGAACAGCTCGGCGGTCTCATAGCCGCCGGTGAGGATCACCCGGTCCACGGCAGGGTGCGAGATCAGCTGCTGGCCGAGCTCACGCTCGCCGAGCTGGACCATGGTCAGCACATCCTTGGGGACGCCTGCTTCCCACAGGGCTTCGATCATCACGGCACCGCTGCGGCGGGCCTGCTTGGCAGGCTTGATGACGACGGCGGAGCCGGCGGCGAGTGCCGCAAGGGTGGAGCCTGCCGGGATGGCCACCGGGAAGTTCCACGGCGGAGTGACGACGGTGAGCTTGGCTGGAACGAATGTGGCGCCGTCGACCTTTTCCAGCTTGCGCGCGGACTCGGCGTAGTAGTGGGCAAAGTCCACGGCTTCGCTGACCTCGGGGTCGCCCTGATCGATGGTCTTGCCCGTTTCGGACGCCATGACCTCAAGCAGGTCGGCGCGGCGGGCCTCGAGGACGTCGCCGGCGCGGTGGAGGATCTCGGCCCGCTCGTCGCCGGAGAGGGCGCCCCAGGCCTTGCCCTTTTCGACGGCGGTGCCGATGACCTTGTTGAGGGTGTCCGCGTCCGTAATGGTGGCGGCCTCTACAGCGGCATTGCCCAGGGTGGAAGACGGGACGCGCTGCAGGATGGCCCGGCCCCAGTCACGGTTGGCCGGCAGTGACGGGTCCGTGTCCGGGGTGTCCTTGAATGAATCGTGCGGCAGGGGCTGCGGCGGCAGGCTGCGGTTCTGCTGCCGGCTGGCTGGCGGGATGGCGTCGTCGAGCTTGTCCAGGGAGGCGAGGAAGCGCTGCTTCTCGCGCTCGAAGAGCACTTCGTTTTCACTCAGCTCGAAGACAGCGGACATGAAGTTGTCCTGGCTGGCGCCCTCTTCGAGGCGGCGGATCAGGTAAGCGATGGCGACGTCGAACTCGGCCGGGTGCACCACGGGGGTGTAGAGCAGGAGCGAACCGACGTCCTGCTTGACCGCTTCGGCCTGGCCCTGCGCCATGCCCAGCAGCATCTCGAACTCAATCCCCGATTCCACGCCGCGCTGCTTGGCGAGCAGCCAGGCAAACGCGATGTCGAACAGGTTGTGGCCGGCCACGCCGATCCGGACGTTGTTGATCCGGTCCGGGTGCAGCGAGTAGTTGATGACGCGCTTGTAATTGGTGTCCGAATCCTGCTTGGTGCTCCAGGTGGCCAGCGGCCAGTCATGCAGCGAGGATTCCACCTGTTCCATGGGCAGGTTGGCGCCCTTGACCACGCGGACCTTGATGGCGGCGCCGCCGTTGGCGCGGCGCTCGGCGGCCCAGTCCTGGAGGCGGATCATGGCGGAAAGCGCGTCCGGGAGGTAGGCCTGGAGCACGATACCGGCCTCAAGGTTCTTGAACTCCGGCTTGTCCAGGATCCTGGTGAAGACCGCAATGGTCATGTCCAGGTCCTTGTACTCCTCCATGTCCAGGTTGATGAACTTGGCCTTGGGGAAGGAGGCGGCACGGCTGAAGAGCGGGGTCAGTTTTTCGACAACGTGCTCCACAGCCTCATCGAATGCCCACGGCGAGTGCGGTGCCACGGTGGAGGAGACCTTGATGGAGACGTAGTCCACGTCCGGGCGGGCCAGGAGAGTGTGGGTTCCCTCGAGCCGGCGGGAGGCTTCGTGCTCACCCAGGACGGCTTCGCCCAGGAGGTTGACGTTGAGCTTGATCCCGTCCTTGCGGATCTTGGCAATGGCCGGGCCAAGCTTGGCATCGGTGGCGTCAACGATCAGGTGGCCCACCATTTCGCGGAGCACGCGCCGGGCGATGGGGATGACAACCTGCGGCAGGACCGGGGCCATGGCGCCGCCGAGCTGGACAGCGCTGCGCATGTACCAGGGCAGGAAGGACGGGACCTTGGGTGCGAGGGCGGCGAGATTGCGGGCGGCGACGGTCAGGTCTTCGGGCCGGACCACGCCATCGACGAAACCAACGGTGAACTCCAGGCCGTTGGGATCCTTGAGGACACCGGCGAGCTGCTGGGCCGAGGCATCCACGGGAACCTTCGAAGCTTCCGTCAGCCAGCGGCGCACCAGCCCGATGGTTTCGGCCGCGAGGGCACGCGCCTGGGGCACGTCAACGTCAGCTGTGCGGGGCGCGGATCCGGGGTTCACGCCGGGCTCCATAGCAATGTTGGTCATGGCTGGTACTCGTTCTTTCTTTGGGTTCTGAACTGGTCTTCTTCATCAGTATGAGCCCGCAGTCACATAAGATAAAGCGATGTTTTCTAAGCAATACCGATTAGTAAAGCCAACTCTTTTTTAGCCCTTAAACACACGTTGCTCTATCACCATTGGCTCCCAAAACATGCGCTTGGGGACCCTAGGTGATAGAGCAACGGGGGATGATGGCCCGTGGTTAGCCGACGGGGCGGTGGAGCTCCTCGAGCTCGCGGTGGCGCGGGCTGTTCGGGTTCATCAGCGAGTGCTTCTTGCCGTAGAAGAAGTAGATGGCCAGGCCGATGACCAGCCAGACGAGGAACCGCCATTTGGTGTCAGCCGGGAGCTGCCAGATCAGCAGGGCCGAGGCGAGGACACCGAATGCCGGGATGAAGGGCATCAGGGGCAGGCGGAACGTACGCGGCGCATCAGGCTTCTTGTAGCGGAAGACAATCACTGCGAGGCAGACCACGACGAAAGCGGCCAGGATGCCGATGTTGGTGAGGTCGGCGACCGCCTTGATCGGAAATACGCCCGCCAGCAAAGCCGAGGAGATTCCAGCGATCCAGGTAACCCGCTGCGGGGTTCCGTGCTTGTCCGTTCCGGCGAACCAGCCGGGGAGCAGGCCGTCGCGGCTCATGGAGAACCAAACGCGGGTGACACCCAGGAGGAACGTCAGCATCACGGTAAGGATGGACAGGACCGCGAAGACAGAAATGATGGTGGCGATGACGGGCAGGCCCACGCTGGTGAAGGCAGAGGCAAAGCCAGCAGCGGGATCGATGTCCTTGTAGTTCTGCATTCCAGTCAGGACCAGGGTGGCCGCGACGTAGAGCAGCATGGCGATGATCAGGGACAGGACGATGGCCTTGGGCATGTGCTTCTTGCCGTCCTTGGCCTCTTCCGCCGCGGTGCTCATGGCGTCATATCCGAAAACCGCGAAGAACACGGTAGCTGAGCCGGCAAGGACCGGGCCGAATCCGCTGGGCATAAACGGGTTGTAGTTGTTGGTGTCGATGTAGAAGACGCCCAAGCCAATGATGAAGAGAATCAGGACGACCTTGATGGCAACAGCCACGAGTTCAAACCGGCCAAAGGCCTTGGTACCGCGGGACAGGATCCAGGTGACGAGGAGGCAGACCAGGATGGCCGGGATGTTGATGATGCCGCCCTTGCCCTCGTCCGCCGTCGAGGTCATCCAGACAGGCAGATGGATGCCAATGCCGGACAGGAAGGCTTCCAGGTACCCGGAAATGCCGATGGCAACGACTGCGACGATCGCGATGTATTCGAGCAGCAGGTCCCAGCCGATGAACCAGCCGATCACCTCGCCCAGCGCAACATAGCCGTAGGTGTAGGCCGACCCGGCCCGGGGGATCATGCCGGCGAATTCCGCGTAGGACAGGGCTGCCGCCGCGGACGCCAGGCCGGCGATAAGGAACGAGATAAGAACCGCAGGCCCCACACCCGGGTTTTCTTCACTGCCTGCCGCAACCAAGCCGGCAAGCGAGAAAATACCGACGCCGATAATGCCGCCGACGCCGATGGCCGTGAGCTGCCATAGCCCGAGGGACTTGAACAGGCCACTGTGTTTGTTTTCTTCTTCAATGTCGTCGAGGGGCTTGCGCCTCATGACCGACTGGGTCATATCTTTGGTGCTCATCAGGAACTCCTGGGTTGGGGGTGCGGCCCCATCGCGGCGCCTAAAGTGCCAGCTGTGACGGGGGTAACTCAGCTACAACAGTATGCAAGCGTGGTTGCGTTAGATAAAGTGACTACTTCTAATCAGTATTCATTAGATTCAACAAGGAATCTCCCATGCTCGATGTCCGCCGCCTCAGGCTGCTCCGCGAATTGAAGATCAGGGGCACGTTGGCCGAGGTGGCCGAGGCACTTCAGTACAGCCCGTCGTCGGTCTCCCAGCAGCTGGCTTTGCTGGAAAAGGAGGCCGGGGTCGAACTGCTCCGCAAGACCGGCCGCCGCGTCCAGCTCACGCCACAGGCCGAGGTCCTGGTGGCCCACACGGCGCAGCTCCTTGAGACGCTGGAGCAGGCCGAAGCGGACCTGGCGGCCTCCCTCACAACCGTCACCGGCACTGTCCGCATCGCCGTGTTCCAGTCCGCGGCCCTGGCGCTGATGCCGGAAACCCTCTCAAGGATGTCCACCGCGTACCCGGAGGTACGGATCGAAATGATCCAGCGGGAGCCCGAAACGGCATTGCACGAGACGTGGGCCCGGGATTTCGACCTGGTGATCGCCGAGCAGTATCCAGGCCACGCCGCACCACGATACACGGAGCTGGACCGCATCAAGCTCACTACCGATGCGATCCGGCTCGCCGTCCCACCCGAGGCCCCGGGCCGGCCCCGGATCACCTCGATAGAGGACACGGCGGGACTCGCCTGGGTGATGGAGCCGCGCGGCGCGGCATCGCGGCACTGGGCTGAGCAGGCGTGCCGCAGTGCCGGCTTCGAGCCCGATGTTCGCTATGAGACCGCCGACCTTCAGGCCCAGATCCGGCTCATCGAGTCCGGGAATGCCGTTGCCCTCATGCCGGACCTTGTCTGGACCGGCCGGGGCACCACAGCCCAGCTGCTGGACCTGCCCGGTAACCCGCACCGCACCATCTTCACCTCGGTGCGCCGCTCCAGCGCCAAGCGTCCCGCCATCCTCGCAGCCCGCGAGACACTGGCCATTACCGCGGAGTCGGTGCGGAATCACGACGGCGACTAAAGGGTTTCCGGGCACATTCCCGCCACGGGCGGGGCTCCATGACGCCCAGGTCGCCAGTGTTTCCTGCGTCACTGCGCGATCCGTACCCCGACGCTAGACTGATCGGGTTATGAATCGCACAATGTTCAAGTCCAAAATCCATCGGGCCACCGTCACGCACGCTGACCTGCACTATGTAGGTTCGGTCACCGTTGACCTGGACCTGCTGGACGCTGCCGACATCCTCCCCGGCGAGCTTGTTGCCATTGTGGACGTCACCAACGGCGCACGCCTGGAGACCTATACCATCGCCGGCGAACGCGGCTCAGGGGTCATTGGCATCAACGGGGCGGCCGCGCACCTGATGCATGAGAACGACATCGTCATCCTCATCACCTACGCCCAGATGACCACGGAAGAAGCGAAAGCCTACAACCCGAAGGTTGTCCATGTGGATCAGGACAACAAGGTTGTCCAGATCGGAAACGACCCCGCCGAGGGCCACACCCCGGGACTGATGCGCCCCCCTTTCGCCCTCAATAACGCTGTCCTGTAACCAGGAGCGTGAGATTTAGCCCGGACTGGCGCTGCGCCTTAGGAGTCAATCCTTGTTAGGCGTACTCGCGGGCTTTTTTGTTGTCTGGTCCATCATCCTGGTGGGCTGGTTTGTGGGCCGAAGGAAGATCCTCGGCGAGAACGCACGTCAGGTCCTCAGCGGCCTGACATTCTTTGTGGCCAGCCCCGCGCTGCTGTTCGAAACCCTCAGCAAGGCCAAGCTGCAGGAAGTGTTCGCGGCGCCCCTGCTCGTGACCGCCGTGGCGGCTTTCGCCACGGCCGCGATCTTCTTTGCCATCACCAAGTTCCTGCTCAAGCGTGCCCTGCCGGAGGCGCTGATGTCCTCGATGGCCGCTTCGCTGGCGAACTCCGCTAACCTTGGCATCCCCATCGCGGTCTATGTCCTTGGCGACGCCAGCTACGTGGCGCCACTGCTGATCTTCCAGCTGGCCTTCTTCACACCGCTGTTCCTCATGATTTTGGACTCCAGCACGAGCAGCCACCGCACTACACCTCTGGGATTCGTGGTGATGATCCTGAGGAATCCGATGATTGTGGGCTCCGGACTTGGCCTGCTGGTGGCCGGGACCGGCTTGCAGGTTCCCCCCTTGGTCATGGAACCGATCCACCTGATCGGCGGTGCGGCAATTCCTGCCATGCTGATCGCGTTCGGCATGAGCCTGAACGGCAGCCGCCCGCTGCAGGCGTCCGCTGGCCGCCGCGTGGACACGCTTCTTGCCAGCCTCTTCAAGCTGGTGATCCAGCCGGCCATCGCCTACGTTTTCGCGCATTTTGCAGTCGGAATGGAAGGGCACGCCCTCTTCGCCGTGGTGGTAACCTCTGCGCTACCCACGGCACAGAACGTATTTGTGGCCGCCAGCCGATACAAGACCGGCCTGACAGTCGCCAAGGACACCGTGCTCCTGACAACGGTTGTGGCCGTGCCTGCCATGATCGGCGTAGCGCTGCTGCTGGCCTGACCCGAACCTGGCCTGACCCGTACCTGAGGAGGAACAGATGGGAACAATCCTGGATACCGTAGTGATCGGCGGAGGAGCCATGGGCTCGGCCGCCGCCTGGGCGTTGGCCCGCCGCGGGCGGCAGGTCACGCTGCTGGAACAGTTCGGGCCCGGTCACCGCATCGGCGCTTCGCACGGCACCACCCGCAACCTGAACCCCGGCTACTACCGGCCGGACTATGTGGCCATGCTCGCCGAAGGCCTGGCGCTCTGGGACGAGCTGGAGCAGGAAACCGGCGAAAAACTCCTCACCCGCACAGGCATCGTCAACCACGGCCCTGATCCTCTGCTCCCCCACGTGCAGGCAGCACTCACCCAGGCGGGTATCCAGGCCGAGTTCCTCAGTCCCGAGGAGGCGGCCGGACGGTGGCGCGGCATCCGGTTCGACCAGCAGGTCCTCTACATGCCCGACGGCGGCCAGCTGAACCCTGAGGCAGCGCTCCCCGCCTTCCAGCGGCTCGCCGCTGCCCGCGGAGCTGACATCCGGCACCACACCAAGGTGGTCGGGCTGGAAATCATGGACGACGGCGTCCGGCTCACCTTGGAGTCCGGCCCCGGCTCGTCAGGAGGCATCGAAGTGGTGACCGCTGCCCAAGCCGTGGTGACGGCGGGAGGCTGGACGGAGAAGCTCCTGGCCGGCGCCGCCGGAAGCGGAAAGCTGCGGATGCCCCGGCTCAGGGTCACGCAGGAACAGCCGGCGCATTTCCGCGTAGCCGATGAGGGCGCGGTGTGGCCGGGGTTCAACCACCTGCCCGGAACCAGCCCGGCCTACAAGAACTGGTACTCGCCCGTCTACGGGATGCAGACGCCAGGCGAGGGCATCAAGGCGGGCTGGCACGGTGTTGGCCCGGAGGTGGATCCGGACCGGCGGAATTTCCTGCCCGAACCCGTCCAGCTGGCGGCTCTTCAGGACTACGCCCGGACCTGGCTGCCCGGAGTGGACGCCGATTCCCTCGAAGCCATCAGCTGCACGTACACCACCACCCCGAATGAGGACTTCGTCCTTGACCGGATCGGGCCCTTAGTCATCGGTGCCGGCTTCTCCGGGCACGGCTTCAAGTTCACGCCCGTAGTGGGGCGGATCCTCGCGGATCTGGCCACGGGCACGCGGCCTGCGCCAAAGATCTTCTCCGCAGCCCGCTAGCTGCGCGCCTCCAAGCCCCCGCGCCGCCCCCGCGGAACGGAGGTGCTACGGAACCCGGGCGCCTGCCTGATGCTGGTCCAGCAGCCGGGCGCAGCGGATGAAGCCCAAGTGCGAGTAAGCCTGCGGGTGGTTTCCGAGGTGGGTCTCCGTACCGGGATCGTACTCTTCCGGCAGCAATCCGGTGGGCCCAAACAGGTTCACCAGCTGGTCGAAAAGGTCCCAGGCCTCCTCGATCCTGCCCACAGCAACGTAAGCCTCGATGAGCCAGGTAGTGCAGATGTGGAACCCGCCCTCCAAGCCCGGCAGGCCGTCGTCGTACCTGTACCGGAAGACGGTAGGCCCGACGCGGAGTTCGCGTTCCACCGCCGTGACGGTGTCCAGGAAGCGCTGGTCCCTGACGTCCAGCATGCCGGAGAGCCCGATGTGCAGGACGGCAGCATCGAGGTCAGGGCTGTCGTAGGCCACAGTGTAGGACTTTGCGGAGTCGTCCCAGCCCTCGCGCAGGACCTCCTCACGGATGGTTTGCGCCGTGGGCTCCCACGACGGTTCCGGTGCCCTGCCGTGCCGCGCGGCCGTGCGGAGCGCCCGGTCCAGCGCCACCCAGCACATCACTTTCGTGTAGACGTGGTGGCGCGGCGGCCTGCGGGCTTCCCAGATGCCGTGGTCAGGCTCATGCCAACGGGCCAGCACGGCGGCGGCCATCTGCACCATCAGTTCCCAATGCTCGTCCCGGAGCACCCCGGTCCGTTCGCTGAGCGCGTGGATGAGCTCGGCAATGGGACCAAAAACATCCAGTTGGACCTGGTGGTCTGCGGCATTTCCGATCCGCACGGGGCGGGATCCTGCGTACCCGGGCAGGCTGTCAATGACGGCCTCCGTGGAAAGCGGCGCCCCCGTGACGGAGTACAGCGGATGCAGCCATTCCGGGCCGGGCGCATGTTCGAGGATCCGGCCAAGCCAGCTGAGGAATCCTTCCGCCTCCGCCGTGGAGCCAAGGTCCACGAGGGCGTTCACCGTCATTGACCCGTCCCGCAGCCAGCAGTACCGGTAGTCCCAGTTCCTCGTCCCACCGATCCCTTCGGGCAGGGAAGTGGTGGGCGCGGCCAGCACGGCGCCGGTGGGCTCGTGCACTAGTGCACGGAGTACCAGTGCTGAGCGACGGACCAGCGACGGCTTCACTGAAGGGAGCTCCAGGTCCTGCACCCACTGGCGGGAGTGCAGCGCCACCCAGGCACGCCGGTCATTCTCCCCGCCGGGGTGCTCCGCCGCAGGCTCGGTGTCCCCACAGCGCAGGTTAAGGACCACGGGCCCGTCCTGCAGGTTGACCGTTGCAGTGGCGGTGCCGTGACGGCCGTCCGAGGTGACCGTGAAGCTGACGCCGGGGGCAAAAAGGAAAATCGGATCCGACGTGCCCACGACGTGCAGCTCATCGCCGCGGACCTCCATGCTGAACGGCGCGTTGGCGTAGTCCGGCCGCGGTGCGAACACGATCTTGGCCGCCCCGGTTCCGGACAGCACGCGGACCAGGCTGGTAATGCCCTCCGGCGCCGGTTCCAGGTAGTCCGTCACGGTGACGTCGGCCCATCGGGTTTCGACGATCATGGTGCTGTCCACGTAGCGCTGCCCCAGCACCTGCGATGTTTTCAGCGGTTCCACGGAGAAGTGGCCGGCGGCGTCCCCACCCAGGATGTGGGCGAACAGCGACCCTGAATCCGGCAGCGGGTGGCTCATCCAGCAGATCTTTGCATCCGGGGTGAGCAAGGCGGTGGAGGCTCCGTTGCCGATCATTGAGTGCCGCTCGAGTCCCACGGCGTCCTCGCCGAAGAGCCAGGCACGGCGGAGTTCGAAGAGGATGGCCAGCACCCGGGCGAAGGACTCAGGATCCCGCAGCCGGTGCGCCGCGCGGGTCTCCCCGGGGCCAACACGCAAGCCCATGTCCGGGCCTCGGAGCGTGGCAATCGCCAGCTCATCGCTGTACGCGTCCCCTGCGTACAACGCTGCGCTGGCTCCCAGCCGGGACCTGAGGGTTTCCAGGGCTTCGGCCTTGGAGGGTTCCACTATCGAGAGGTCCAGCACTGAGCCGTCGATGATGAAGAACATCCCGTGAGCCCTGGCGATCTCCCGCGCCGTCTCCGTCACAGTCTTCACGACGTCCGGCGCGGCGGGCCGGGTGTGCACGGAGACCGCCACGGGCTTCCGTTCGATCCAAATGCCTTTCTGGAAGCCCACGGCCTCGGACAAGGCGACGCTGACCTTTTGAAGGGTGGCTTCGGTGGCAAGGCTCTGGACATGGGCGAACCCCATGTCAGTCTCTGCACCATGTGAGCCGATCAGGTGTACTTCCGCGGGCAGCCGGGACACTGCGGCGAGGTCGCGGAGCGAACGGCCGGAGATGACGGCGGCATGGGTGTTGGGCAGCGCGGCCAGGGCGCGAAGGGCGATTGCGGCGCTCCCCAGCGGCAGCGTCTCGGTGGAGATACCCTCGGCGTCGCACAGCGTTCCGCCGTAGTTGCAGGCCACCAGGAGCCCGGGGACCCGTGCCAGGACCTTGAGTTCCGCCAGCAGGCTGGGGGTGAAGCCTTCGTCCGCCCCGTCCGACTGGACGAACGCCCGGAGGAGGCCCAGCGGAAGTGACCTGGTCAGCAGCGCAGAATCAGCCACACTCTGGTTTAACGGAGTAGGCATGCGGAACCCCTTCGGCGGAACCCGGCCCGGAAAAGCAGCCGCTGGATTACCTTGCGGACTTCCGGGTGGTGCCCCTCCCCGGAATTCCGGATGGAATTCCGAAGGGGGCAATTCATATTCTCCGCCCGCGCGGTTTCACCCGAGAGTCCCGCTGGTTGCAAGTGTGTAAACGTCGCGCAAGTGGGTAAAGGATTGGCGTCACGCCCGGCAGGCTTTTAGAGCCCGACGGCGGGTTCCCCTGCGTGATTCCGGGGAACCCGCCGTCGTGCTTTACCGAATGCGTGCTGGGCGTGACGATTCGGAGCGAGCAGGCAGGGGAGGCTAGACCCGTGCCAGGCCGGCGGCCTGAGCCAGCAGCTCCACGGAGCGGATCCGGGCCTCGGTCCCGGTGCTCTGGTGCGCGACGATCAGTTCATCGGCGTCCGCGTGCTTACCGAACTCATCCAGGTATTCGATCACCGCGTCCGGGGTTCCGACGGCGGAGTACGTCATCATTTGGGACACATGCTGGCCCTGCGGTGAGTCCAGGATCATGTCAGCTTCGTCGTCCGTAAACTCGCGTCCACCGCCGAAGAACAGGGACACGCGGGCACGCTTGGTGGCCTGCAGCATTGCCTGCGCTTCGGCCGCGGATTCCGCTGCGATGACGTTCACCCCGGCGATCACGTGGGGTGCGTCAAGCTGGGCTGAGGGCTTGAATTCACGGCGGTAAACGGCAACGGCGTCCTGCAGGGCGTTGGGCGCAAAGTGCGAGGCGAAAGCGTACGGGAGGCCCAGCTGGGCGGCCAGCCGAGCGCCGAACAGCGAGGAACCGAGGATGTACAGCGGCACATTCGTCCCCTTGCCCGGGGTGGCCTCCACTCCCTGGATCCGGGTGGGGCCTGTGAGGTAGCCCTGCAGTTCCAGGACGTCCTGCGGGAAGCTGTCGGCGGACATCGGGTCCCGGCGCAGTGCGCGCATGGTGTTCTGGTCGCTGCCGGGGGCTCGGCCCAGGCCAAGGTCGATCCGGCCGGGGTGCAGCGTCTCCAGGGTGCCGAACTGCTCGGCGATGGTCAGCGGAGAGTGGTTGGGCAGCATGATGCCGCCGGCGCCCAGCCTGATCGTGTGGGTATGCGCGGCCACGTGGGCGATCAGCACGCTCGTAGCTGAAGAGGCGATGGAGGACATGTTGTGGTGCTCGGCGTACCAGATACGCCGGTAGCCGAGTTCCTCTGCCCGCTGGGCCATGGCGACGCTGCCCGCGAAACTCTCCGCCGCGCTCTGGCCCCTTCCGATGGTTGCCAGGTCAAGAATGGAGAGGGGAAGAGTCACGTCGGTGCCGGCCTTTCAATGCGTTGCGTAGGGTGGGCCGGCCGGGTTGCGGCGGGCACACTGTGGACAACGACGGCGGCGCCTGCGTTATTTCTGCTGGCTGCGGTGGGGTGGCCCACACCGTTTGTGCGGGGCGGCTCGGAATGCACGCCGACCGGGGGCGCACAGCAGGGCCCGGCCTCGCGGCCGGGCCCTGGTGTTGGCTGGTTCCTACTTCAGCTTGAAGTTGGCACTCATGGTGCTGCCGTCGGACGCCTTCATCGTGAGCCGGTAGCAAGTGCCGGCGCCCGTCGGAGTCTTCCAGTTGTAGATGAACTGGCCCGCCGTCGCATCGTAACGGAGTGACGTGTTGCCGGTTGCAGTCGTTTCAATTTCGTCGGTAGGGACAATCGGGGAGCACGAGATCTTCGCCATCGAGAACGACATCTGGCTTGGATCGGTGAGCTCAGTTGCGCCGGCGAACACTTCGAACTTGGCCGGTACGGTGCTGCCGCCCTTGACTGTGTTCAACACGCCGTTCATGTCGATGGGCTGGTAGAAGCCCTTCAGGGTCCAGGCCTTGACCTCGTAGTCATCGGTGATCGTGGTGGTGTTGCCTGCGTTGTCAGTGGCGGTGGCAGTCAAGGTGTGCGTGCCTACTGTGGTTTCGTAGCCGCTGACTGCGCAGCTTCCGGCAAGCCCGGAAAGGCTGTCGGATGCGACGCAGCCCGGGGCTGCCGGAGTGGAACCGTAGTAGCTGTCGGCCAGCAGCGAGCTGAAATTCACCGTCGGAGCTGTCTTGTCGATCTTGAAGCTGGCTGTTGCCACGCCAGCCTCCCGAACGTTGCCGGCGAGGTCTTCGAACGCAGGGCTTGCCACCTCGACGGCTTCGCCCTCACCGGAGGACGTTACCTTCTTGGTTGCCTCCAACGGCCCGGACACCGCATCGGTTGCCGTGAACGTAGCTTCGACGTCGTTCTTGTACCAACCGTTGGAGTTGGGCGCGGGAGCGGCTCCGGTGTAGGAAACATCCGGTGCCGTCTTGTCGATCTTGAACGACTGGCTCGCGGCGCCGGCGGCGGTGGTGTTGCCCGCTACGTCCGCGAATTCAGGGCTCTGGACGGCTACGGCTGAGCCTTCGCCGCTGGAGGTCACCGTCTGGGAGGCCGAGGCCGGGCCGGACGTTGCATCCGTAGCGGTGAACCGGGCGACGACGTCCGAGACGTACCAGTCGTTGTTGCCCAGGGTGCCTGTGGCGTCGGCGTAGCTGACGGTGGGGGCGGTCCCATCCCTCTTGAGGGACACGGTGGCCGGACCGGCGCTGCCGCCACCGCTGGTGGCTGAGCAGGAGTAGTCGTTGGGCAGCTGGTCGGTGGAGACCAGAGTGTCATCGCAGCCGACGAGCTGGAGCGTTCTGGGTGAATCCGGCTCGGTGACGGTCCAGGTCAGCTGGACCGAGTTCCTGTACCAGCCCGCCAGCCCGTCCGCCGCGGCAGGGCTGAGGGTGTAGCTGATCACCGGGGCAGTAGCATCGACGATGCCGTAAGTTACGGAACTTGTGGCCTTCATGCCGCCGCCATCGGTGTAGCTGCAGCTGGCCGTCTGGGACCCAATCCCCGTGGCAGCGTCATCGCCGGTGATGACGCTGAGGACTGCGGGGAAGGAGCTGGCACCGTCTTCAGCGTCCGTCACGTTACAGACCGCAGCAGGAACGGACCCTTTCGCGTAGGAGGCGCCCGGGGTTACCCCGCTGATCGACAGGACAGGTGCTGTGTTGGCCGGAGGGGCCACGTTTACTTGGAACGGAACAGCCGCGAGGCTAAAGGTGCCCCCCGAGTTGTTGGAGGCGACAGTCGCGGTCACTGTGGCTGAACCTGCCGCGACAGGGCGCACGCCTACCGTCGGCGTGTCGTTGCAGGATGTGAACGACACTTGCGGCGTGGTGATGGTCGCCACCGCGGTGTTGCTCGATTCGATATTCAGGGTGAGGACGGTCGATCCTGTGAGGTTACAGCCGTTCTTTCCGTCACCGTTGCTGGGGTTCAGTGCCAGCAGCGTGGATCCGTTGGACCCGCCGACGTTGAGGGGCATAACCTCCGCAACTGAATCAACGCTCGCATCAAGGGTGTTGTAAATGTTGTCCGCATGAACCACCCCCGCACTCGCGAGAAGAAGGCTTCCGGCCGCTAGGGTGGCCGCAGCCTTGACCCCGGCGCGGCGGAGCAAAATCTTGCCAGGCCCCGTGTCCTGGATTACTTCTGAATACTTCATGATGGCCTCCCTCATCCGCGGTGCAGCCGTTCCGATCGCACCGTAGTCCCACCGTAGGGATCACCCCCCGGCGAGCACACGCGTAATCCACACCCGTCTTTCGGGGACGAGTACTCGTTTTCCGGGGGCCCGTTTTGGCGCGCTACTTGGTTTGCCCGGGCGACGCCGCCAAAACACATGCTGTGAGTACTGCGAAAGCCCCTGAATATGACCGCACCGTACGCCCGATTAACTGCAGTTACGCCCTGTATCTCCGGGTTTCGGAAGCTTTGATTCCCTCGCTGGGACTGCCGGATAGTTGCAGCCAAGAACAACGATCCGTTCTGCAAGCAAGCAATTTTTAGGGGTAAACATGGCAACACTCAAGGCAAGGCAGGCTGCCGGTGCAGCAGTTGCAATCACCACACTTCTGGCGCTGGCCGCCTGCTCGGACCCGGGCGCAACGGCGGCGTCAGCACCGTCGTCGGGCTCTACGGTGACCGCGGCCGGCAAGACGTTCAACCTGGCCCCGGAGCAAAACCGCGTCAAAGTGAACGCGGACGCCGAAGCCGCCGCGCTGGTCCCCGACGCCATCAAGGCAGACGGCAAACTCACCGTGGTCACCACCGGCGGCACAGCCCCACTAAGCCTGTTCGCAACGGACAACAAGACGCTCATCGGCAGCGAGGTGGACATCGCCTACGCGGTCGGCGAGACTTTGGGCCTGGCCGTTGAGGTACTTCCGGTGGCGTGGGCCGACTGGCCCCTGGGCGTTGAATCCGGCAAGTACGAGGCAGTCCTCTCCAACGTCACTGTCACGGAGGCGCGCAAGGAAAAGTTCGACTTCGCCACCTACCGCAACGACCTGCTCGGCTTCTATGCCAAGACTGACTCGTCCATCGGCGACATCAAGGAAGCCAAAGACGTTGCCGGCAAGCGCATCATCGTCGGCTCAGGCACCAACCAGGAGGCAATCCTGGTGCGCTGGGACGAAGAGAACAAGGCCAAGGGCCTCGCGCCGGTCGAGTTCCAGTATTACGACGACGACTCCGCCTCCACGCTGGCGCTGCAGTCCGGGCGCGCGGACCTGACGTTCGGCCCGAATGCCGCAGCTGCCTACAAGGCGGCCAAGGACGGCAAGACCAAAGAGGTGGGCACGCTCAACGGCGGCTGGCCGCTGACAGCCGAAATCGCCTTCACCACCCAGAAGGGCAACGGCCTCGCCGTCGCCGCCCAGGCAGCCCTGAACCAACTGATCGAAGACGGCAGCTACGCCGAAATCCTGGACCGCTGGGGCCTGTCATCAGAGGCCATCCAGAAGTCCGAACTGAACCCGGCGGGCCTTCCCAAGAAGTAGGCCCGCCGACGAAGAATCCCCGCCGGACACTGTCCGGCGGGGATTCTTGTGTTTGAAAACCTTATTCATTGATCCCCACCCGCCCCCTCGCCTCTCAAGCTTGGCCAGGGAAGCCAGCCGGCGTGGGCCTCATGCTAAAGCAGCTGCTCCCAGACCGTCAGCTGCAGGCGGACCAGTGCGCCGCCGTCGTCCTCGGCTGCTGAGCCGTCCTGGTCACGCATGGCCTGCGCCTGCACCAACTTTGCCGGCAACGCCCGCCTCGGGACGGACCGGGGCAGCCAAGCCAAGGTTCTCCCGCAGTGTTGTGCCCGCATAGTCGGTGGGGTAGATGCCACGTTCCTGGAGTTCCGGGACAAGGTGGTTGACGATGTCGTCCAGGCCGGTGGGGATGAGCCACGGCGAGATGTTGAAGCCGTCCACCGCACCGGTCCGGGCGTAATCCACCAGCCGGTCCGCCACCTCGGCATAGGAGCCGTTGAACGTGGCGTCCACTCGGCTGGTCTTGCTCGACACAAACTGCCGGATGCTGAGCCCCTTCTCCTTCGCTTCGGCCCGCCACTGGTCGGACAGCTGGCGCGCCTTCGCCCCGTGGAAGCCGCTCCCCCGGGTCTCCGAGGTTTCCTCCACCACCGGGTCGATTTCGGGCAGCGGGCCGTCCGGATCGTAGCTTTGCAGCTCGCGGCCCCAGAACTGTTCCAGGTAGGCGAGGGCCTGCTGGGGTCCGATCTGCAGGCTCCGGACCCAGGCCTTTTTGTCCTTGGCTTCCTGCGGCGTAGCGGCGAGGATGAACTCGCTGGCCGGCATGATCTTCACATCGTTGGCGCCACGGCCTGCCTTGAGGGAGCGGGCCACGATGTCGCGACGAAAGTCCAATGCGGCCTCGAACTTCGGATGGGCTGAGAAAATCACGTCCGCCTGGCGCGCGGCGAAGTCCCGCCCCTCCGGTGAATCGCCTGCCTGGAACAGAACTGGCCGGTGCTGTGCGCTGCGGGGCAGCTTCGGCAGTACGTCAACGGTGTAGTGCCTGCCTTCATGCCGGACCCGGCGGATGGACTCCGGCGAAACCCAGGATTCCGCGGCCCCGGAGGCCGCGATCGCGTTGTCGTCCCAGGCATCCCAGATCCGCTTCGCCGTCTCCACGAACGCTTCCGCGTGGACGTACCTCTCAGCGTGGTCAAGGTAACCGCCGCGGCGGAAGTTGGCACCCGTCCAGGCGTTGTCAGTGGTCACCACGTTCCATGCAGCCCGCCCGCCGGACAGCAGGTCCAGGGTGGACAGCCGGTGGGCGAGGTCCGCCGGATCGTTGTAGGTGGTGTTCTGCGTGGCCACGAGTCCGATGTTCGAGGTCACGGACGCCAGTGCCGCCAGCATGGCCTGCGCGTCAGGACGGCCTGCAACGTCCAGGGCGTGGGGACGTCCCAGATGCTCCCGCAGGCGCAGGCCTTCACCCAGGAAGAACGCCGCGAACAGCCCGCGCTCCGCCGTCTGGGCGATGCGCCGGAATGATTCGAAATCAGTCTGCGACCCGGATTCCTCCGCCTTCCAGACTGTTCCGGAGTTCACGCCCTGGAAGAAGACGCCCAATTGCAGCTGCCCGGACGGCCGGAATCCGCCGTCGATCTTGGTATCAGTCATGTGTTCTCTCCTCAGTTTCCGGCGGTTGCGCGGGTTATGGGGCTGGCGCCGGTTCCGGGGCTGGCGCCGGAAGGTACGACGGCGGCACTCGCTGCGGCATACCGGCTCACCGGGCGGGACAGGCCGAGCAGGTCGCGGAAGGTGGCGTCAGGCGCCACCGGTGCGAGCAACCCGCGGCGGCGAAGCTCCGGAAGGACCAGTTGCCCGAGTTCTTCCACGTCCGTGCCCAGGACTGCTGGATGCAGGCGGACTCCGGCGGCCACCGCCAGCAGCCCGGCCAGCACTTCAACCAGTTCGGCGGCCGATCCAACAAACCGTGCCCTCGGGCTTTCCCAGACGGCGTGCTTGTCCAGTTCAGCCAGCCTCCCGGCAGCGGACTGGCCGCGGGCGTCCAGGATCACGTCGAGTTCGGCGATGAGGGCAGGGGCACCGGCGCCTCCCGCGTCTTCGAATCCGGCCGCAGCCTCCCGCAGTTCGCCAGCCAGCAGCTCCGGCGTCGGCGCGGACACCAGGAGCGCATCTGCAGCGCCGGCCGCGATAGCGTCGGAATCCAAGAGCCCGGCGGAAGCCAGCACGGGAAGCTGGCCCTGCGGCGGCCGCGGGATGATGGAGGGGCCCTTGACGGAGTAGTCCTGGCCCTGGAAGTCGGCGTAGTGGAGCCGATCCACGTCGAGGTAGCGGCCGGTGGCCACGTCCCGGATGACGGCGTCGTCCTCCCAGGTGTCCCACAGCCGGCGGCCTACCTCGATGGATGCCGCGGCCTCGCGGGTACGCCGTTCCGGGTCCGCAGGTTCACGGCCCACGGCCGCGGCCTGGGCGGCTGATTCCTCCTCGGAGGAGCTGGCCGCTGCCAGCCAGCCTGCGCGGCCCCGGGACACGTAGTCCAGGCTGGCCAGCTGGGTGGAGATGTGGAATGGCTCGGTGTAAACCGTGTCCACCTCCGGGACCAAGGCGATGGACCGCGTGATCGGCGCAACGAAGGCGGCCTGCTGCAGGGCGTTCAGACGGCCGTTTCCGTTAACGGATATTCCGGTTTTAGCTCCGCCGTCGCGGAATGTGGCGGCGTGGAAACCGGCCGATTCCACGGCCAGGACGTGCTCGCGCAGATGCTTCGGCCCAAGCACCGACGCCGGTGACGAGCCGGACTTCCGCCAGGCCGCCGGGTGCCCGCCGTCGCCGTCGAGCTCTATCAGCAGCAGCCCTTTCCCGCGGCCCTGGGCGCCGCTCACTTGGCGCCCTGCAGCTCGCTGGCGCCCTGCAGTTCACTGGCGCCCAGTTCGCGCGTGCCCGAGCGTTCAAACGGCGTCTGTTCGCCAGCCTCAATGGCAACCGCGAGCCGGTTTTCGGCGGGCGGCAGCGGGCATGTGGCCAGGTCCGTATAGGCGCAGGGCAGGTTCACGGCACGGTTGAAGTCCAGGAGCACTGTCCCGTCCGGCCCGGGTTGGCCCACGGCCAGGGATCGGTTGGCGGCGTACGTCGTCTTGCCGGACGTGGCGTCGGTGAACAGCACGGACAGCGTTCCGGGGGCGTGGCCGTTGAAGGCCGTCAGCGTCAGGTCCTCGCCGGCAAGGCTGAAGCGGATCTCGCCCGGCGCCTCATAGACGTGCTGAATGCCTTCGACGGCGGCGCCCACCGTCGTGGGTCGCGGCTCCGGGAAAGGCACAAACGTTCCGGTCACCGCGTAGGAGGGATCCGGCTGGTACGCGGGCGTTCCGGTGTAGTCCGCCAGCAGGGCGTTGCGGGGGTGCCGCGGCCGGACGATGTATTCCCCGCCGCGCTTGGCCAGCTCGATGACCGAGTCACCCGAGCGCAGGTTGATCCCGCCGCGCTCGGCGATGGGGCCCAGGACCAGGCTCGCACCGTCCTCGCCGTTCAGTTCCTGGCCTTCCCGCTGCAGGGTCTCGCCCGGCTCCAGAACCACGCGGACGACGTCGTTATCCACGCTCCAGGTGCCCGGGGCACCTTCCAGCCGGGTCGCGGAGCCGCCCAGCCAGTGCAGGTGCGTGACTGCCAGGAAGCCGTGCGGGTCGGCGCGGTGCCGCTCGTGGGCGGCGTGCCACTCTTTCCAGGCGTCGGTGAAGGATGCGTTTTCAGTGTGCGTAGGCATGGTTGCTCCTGGTGGCGTTGACGTCGGCGGATGCCGGGCGGCTGCCGTAGGGATCGGCGGCCTCCCAGAGGGTGGTGGGGGCAGCTGCCCGGACGGCGGGAATCACTTCCAGCGCAAACCGTTCCAGGATGTCCAACTGCTGCTCGTAGGGCAGTGTGGTGGGCAGCGAGATGGACTGCAGGTCGTGACCGTAGAACGAGTGGTAGCTGAGGATCTTGTCGATGACCTGTTCCGGGCTGCCCACCAGTGCGGGGCCTTCGGCGACGGCGTGCTGGATATCGCGGAACGGCGAGTTGTTGCCCGGCACGTTGCGGTTTGCCGTCAGCGCCTCGTAGATCGGTCCGAACTGGCGGATGGCCTCCTGCGTGGTGTCGGCAATGAACACTCCGCCGGCACCGCTGCCCGAGCCAACGTACTGCTGCTTCGGGTCGTGGCCGTGGCGTTCGTACTCCTCGCGGTAGTGCTGGATCAGCACTTGGTAGTTTTCCCGCGGCTGGATGGCGTTAGCCGTGAACAGGGGGTCTCCCCACTGCGCTGCCAGCGCAGCGGAGGTCAGTGTTGTAGCAGACCCGTGCCAAATCCGTGGTGCGCCGTCGAACGGGCGGGGCGTTGTGGTGGTGGGCTCCGTCAGCGCGGACCGGAAGCGGCCGGACCAGGTCACGTTTTCTTCCCGCCACAGCCTCCGCAGCAGCCCGTACTTTTCGGCCAGCAAGTCCCATTGGTCCGCGAGGTCCAGGCCAAAGAGCGGATACTGCAGCACCTCGTTGCCCTTGCCGATCACCAGTTCCAGCCGCCCGCGGCTCAGCTGGTCGATGGTGGCGTAGTCCTCGGCCACCCGGACAGGGTCCAGCACGGACAGCACGGTGACGCCGCTTTGCAGCCGGATCCGGTCCGTCACGGCCGCGATCGCCGCGAGCACCGTGGCGGGCGAGGAGGAGATGAACTCCCCGGCGTGCCGCTCCCCCACCGCGAAGCCGTCGTAGCCGAGGTTCTCCGCCCGGCGCGCCGTTTCCACCACTTGGTTGAGCCGGTCCGCCGTCGAAACAATCTCCCCGGTGAGCGGATTCTTCAGGTGCGGGATGATGTCCAGGACCTGGAACTTCACTTCGCTGCCCCAGGCTGGGTTGCGGCGGGCTGGGCGGCGGCGAAGCTCTCCTCGGTGATGGTCTTGGATTCAGGCAGGGCTTCCTCGGAAAGGCCCCAGCGTTCCAGCACCTCTGCGTAGGAGCCATCCTCAATAACGGCGTTGAGGGCGTCCGTGATCACCGGAGCCAGGCCGTTGCCGCGGAGCGTCGTGGCAGCCACGAGGGTCTCTGACGGCCAGCCGGCGTTGACCTTGCCCACCACTTTGAGGTCATCGCGCGTGTTTTCGCGGTACACCGTGGACGGGTACGGGGCGATGTTCAGATCGGTCCGGCCGGAGGAGAGCGCCAGGATGGTGTCGGCGTCGGAGGAGTAGTACTGCAGGACGGCCGGCGCCTTGCCATTGCCCTCGAGCTCCTTGTTCCAGGCCAGCAGGATCTTCTCCTGGTTGGTCCCGGATCCTACGGACACCTTCAGGCCGGAGATGTCGTCCGCGCCCTTGATGTCGTAGGTGGCGGATTTCTTGGCTTCGAACCCCATGTAGGCGGCCCGGTAGCTGGCAAAGTCGAACAGCTTCACGCGGTCCTTGTTGACACCAACGTTGGAGAAGACAGCCTCGAAGTCGCCGGACTGGGTCTTCAGTGGCCAGTTCTCCCACGACGTCACCTGGATGTCGAGCTCCAGCCCCAGCTTGTCCGCCACCAGCTGGGCGATGTCCAGCTCCGAACCGATGGCGGTCTTGTCGTCGGTGGCGTGGAAGGATAGCGGAATGGACCCGGCCGTCGTGGCGACCGTCAGCTTCCCGTCCTTGCCGATCAGCTCCGGAACCTTGGCCGCGAGCGCATCGTCCTTGTCTGCCCGGATTCGCTGCTGTTCAGGGGAAGTGTTGTACACCACGCCGTTGCGTGCCGCCGTCGTCTGGGCTTCTCCGGAGGTGCCGGAAGCGGACGCGCCGGGATCGGAGCAGGCGGACAGCGCCACGGTACCCAGAAGGACGACGGCGGGCAGTGCCGCCAGCAGGCGAGCGCGGCCTGCGCCGGGCTTGGGGGATGTGAAGAAGGCCATTTTGTGGAGTTCCTTAGATGTTGAAAGCCGGTTCGAGCACTTTGGAGAAGAAGCTCCGGGTGCGTGGTTCCTGCGGGTTGGTGAAGACTTCCCGCGGGCTGCCCTGTTCCACGATCTGGCCCTCGTCCATGAACACCACGGTGTCGGCCACGTCGCGGGCGAACCCCATCTCGTGGGTGACGATGATCAGCGTGGTGCCGGACTTGGCGAGTCCGCGGATGACGTCCAGCACTTCGTTGACCAGTTCGGGGTCCAGCGCGGAGGTGGGCTCGTCGAAGAGCAGGATTTTGGGATCAAGGGCCAGGGCGCGGGCGATGGCCACGCGCTGCTGCTGGCCGCCGGACAGCTGCCGGGGGTAGGCGCCGGCACGGTCCTTCAAGCCCACGCGGTCCAGGAGTTCCAGGCCGCGGCGTCGCGCCTCTTCCTTGGTGCGGCCCTGCGCCACGACCGGCGCCTCGGCCACGTTCTCCAAGGCGGTCAGGTGCGGGAACAGGTTGAAGTTCTGGAAGACCATGCCTATTTCAGTGCGCTGCTTCAGGATGTCCTTCTCGCGCAGCTCGTGCAGCCGCTTGCCGCGGACCTCGTAGCCCACCAGCGTCCCGTCAATGGCGATGTGGCCGCCGTCGACCTTTTCCAGGTGGTTGATGGTGCGCAACAGCGTGGACTTCCCGGAACCCGACGGTCCCACGATGACGGCCACACCGCCCGGTTTGACCGTGAGGGTGATGCCTTTGAGGACCTCGGTGGAGCCGAAAGACTTCCGGACCTTGGTGATTTCCACGAGCCCGCGGGTGGGCCCTGAAGCGGGGGCGCCAGTAGCCGTGTCAGAGTATGGCTGGGTAGCGGTGGCTGTGCTCATCGCGGGCTCCTTGCGCGGTTGGGTGCCACAGCATGGGTGGCGAAGAATTTGCGGGCCTTCTGCAGGGGCGTCAACGGCAGTGTCCGGACAGCACCCTTGGAGTAGTGCCTCTCGATGTAGTACTGGAACACGCTAAGGACCGAGGTGATCACCACGTACCAGAGGGTGGCCACCAGGAGTAGCGGCAGGACCTGTTGGGTGCGGTTGTAGATGACCTGCACGGTGTAGAACAGCTCGGAGTAGGCCAGGACGTAAACGATCGAGGTGCCCTTCACAAGGCCGATGATCTCGTTGAATGCCGTGGGCAGGATGGCGCGCATGGCCTGCGGGAGGACAATCCGGGTGGACCGCCGCCAGGCCGGGATGCCTAGCGCCGCGGCCGCCTCAAGCTGGCCTTGATCTACCGAGAGGATGCCGCCGCGGATGATCTCGGCAGAATAGGCGGCCTGGTTCAGGGTCAGGCCCAGCACCGCTGCCGCGAATTGGCTGATCAGGGTGGTGGTCTGCACCTCGAAGAAGCGGACGTCCGTGAAGGGGATGCCAAGGCTGACTTTCTCGTAGAGGTAGCCCAAGTTGTACCAGAGCAGCATCTGGACCAGCAGCGGGGTGGAGCGGAAGATCCAGGAGAAAGTCCAGGACACCGAGACCAGCAGCGGTGAGGCGGAGAGCCGCATCAATGCGAGGACGAAGCCCAGGACAAATCCGAGGATGCCGGAAATGGCGGTCAGCTTCAGCGTCTCCAAGAGCCCGTTGATGACGGACTGGGCGGTGAACCACTGCGCCACGACTCCCCATTCCCACCGCGGGTTGGTGGCCAGAGACCACGCCACGGCGGCCACGCCCAGTGCCACTGCAGCGGTTCCAACCCAGCGCCACGGATGCTTCGCGGCCACCAGCGGGTAGCCGGAGTAGTCGATGGCAGGCCCACGCGGTCCGCTGCTGCCGGAGTGGCCTGGGGTTCCCGGACCGGACGCTCCTGGCCCGGCAGTTCCCGGACCCGTCGTTCCCGCGCCGGTCGTTTCCGCGCCTGTGGGCGCCGGTTCGGTGGACCCCGGTTCGGTGGGCGCCGGTCCGGTGGCCTGCCGTGCTGCTTCTGACTCTGCCGGCTGGGCCACTTTGGTTACTGCTGAACTCATGCGCCACCTCGCTTCTTCACTGGCTTCTTATGCTCGGGATCCTGTTGCAGGACCCGGATGCTCCGGGCCGCTGGCTGCAAATCTAGGGCGGCCGGGAAACGGGCAGCAAGGCGCCAAGTTGCATAAGTTCACCGGGCTTCGCACGGCGTCATGAGTCGGTTTCTTGCGTCCCTTGACGGCCTGTGACGCGGAGTTAACGGGCGTTACCGGCACGTCGACCGCCATCGTCCAGGCTGCCTAGCATGGGCACTCAACCACCGTCCCGTCAGGAGCCTCCATGCCAGCCAACGTCCCTTCGGTTGTCTTCCTCGGCGGCGGTCCGCGGGCTGCGGGCGTGCTGGAGCGGCTGGCGGTGAACCGTCCCGCACTTTTTGACGGCCCTTTGGACATCCATGTGGTGGAGCCGCACGAGCCGGGCTCGGGCCGTATCTGGCGCTATGACCAGCACCCGGGGCTCATGCTCAATTCGGCGGCCGCGGATGTCACGATGTTCACCGACTCCTCAGTGGCCTGCGAAGGCCCGGCCGCCGATGGTCCCGGGCTCGCCGCGTGGGCAGCCGGCGTGCTCGACGGGTCCATCACGGACGTTCCGGACTTCCCCCGCACCATCCGGGAGCAGTTGCGCTACCTCACCGGTGCCACGTTTCCCACCCGCCAGCTGCAGAGCCAGTACCTGGAGTGGTTTTTCCGCCGGGCGGTCGCGGCACTCGGCGGGAACGTAACCGTCCACCGCACCACCGCCGTCGCCATTGAGCGCGTGTCAGCCCGCTCGGGTGCCGCGTCCAGTACCGCGTCCGACGACGGCGCGCACCTGGTGCGCCTGGCCAACGGTGGCGAGGTGCGTGCCGACGTCGTGGTCGCCGCACTGGGCCACACGGACTCGCGGCCCGACGCCGCGTCCGAGGCCTGGTCCGGCTTCGCTGCCCGGCACGGCGGTTTCCACGCGGCACCCAGCTACACCACCGACGTCGACTACTCACCCCTTGCCCCGGGCCAGGACGTCATAGTGGCCGGCATGGGGCTCGCGTTCGTTGACCTGCTCGTCCTCCTCACGGAGGGGCGGGGCGGCCGGTTTGAAGAAACGGCCGAGGGCGGTTTGCGGTACGTTGCGTCCGGCCGCGAACCGAAGCTCCTGGCCGGGTCGCGGCGCGGTGTGCCCTACCATTCCAAGGTGTCCGCAGCCCTTCGCGGGGAGGCCCCGGGTGACCTGCTGTTCTTCACTCGGGACGCTGTGGACGCTCTCCTGGAGCTCCATACGGAACTGGACTTCCGCAGCCACCTCTGGCCGCTCATCGCCAAGGAAGCCGGCTACGGCTACTACCGCGAGCTGTTCACGGGCAGCCCCGAAAAGGTCAGCACAAGCTGGGCTGAATTCGCCAGCCGCTTCGCTGCCCTCGACTGGTACAGCACAGCCCGCGAGGAACTGGTGGCCGCTTCCGTCCAGGACAGCAGCCTCCGCCTGGACCTGGAGCGCCTGGACCGGCCGTTCGCCGGACAGTCCTTCCCGAGCCATTCCGAGGTGCAGGACGCGGTGGCGAAGTACATCGAACACGATCTTCTCGTCCGCGACGGGCCCGACCACCCCGAGACGATGGCCCTGTTTGTGGCGCTGTTAAAGGTGTACATGGACCTCGGCCGGCTGGTTCCGGCCGAGCGGCTCAACGCCCGCTCGCAGCAAACCGTGCACGGCTGGTGGCACGGCTTCTTCAGCTTTGTGGACTCCGGTCCGCCCCCGCGCCGGCTGCGGGAGATGCTGGCCCTCCACCGCGCCGGGCTGTTGGACTTCCTCGGTCCCGAGATCTCAGTGGGAACGGACGAGGCCACCGGAGACTTCGTGGCAACGTCAGCCCAGTCCGGCGTTGCCGTCCGGGCGAAGGCCTTCATCGAGGCGCGCCTTCCAGCGACGTCAGTGGCCGGATCGCTGAACCCGGCGCTCCAGTCAATGCACGACGCCGGACTGGGAACCGAACAGCAGCTCCTCACCGCGGATGGCATCCACTCCACCGGCAAGCTGCTGGTGTCCGGGAATCACCAGCTGGTGGACGCGGAGGGCCGGGCCCAGGACCGGATCTTTGGCATCGGTCCTGGGACATCGGGCTGGGGCGCCGGAGCGTTCGCCCGGCCGGGCACCAACGCCGCCCCGTTCCGCGAAAACGATGCCCTGGCCCGGCACGTCCTCACCGTAGTGGCGGGGATTTATGCGGCTGACCCTTCCAGCGGGGCAGGGTTAGTCGGGTCCCACACTGCCGGGTCCCGCACTGCCGGGTCCCACACTGCCACCCAGCCGGCCGCCGTCGGGAAGGCCTGAAAAATGGAAACAAAGACGCCCCTCGACCACGCGGCGCTGACTGTGCTGAACCTTCCCATGCACGATCCCCGGGTGCGGCCGCTGCTGGATGAGCTCGCGGTGGAATACGACTCCCGGTACGGCGATCTCTTCGGCCGCGGCGCGGCAGCCGAGGAACTCAACCGCTACCCGGCAGCCGAGTTCGCCGGCCCGGGAGGGGCGCTGCTGATGATCCAGGAGAACGGCGGGTCCATTGCCGGCGGCGCCTTCCGGCGGTACGACGCGGACACCGCCGAATTTAAGCGCATCTGGACGCACTCCCGGCACCGCCGTCGGGGGCTCGCCCGAGTGGTGCTCACCGAGCTGGAGCGGCTGGCGGCCCTCCGCGGCTACCGGCGGATCTACCTCACCACCGGTCCCCGGCAACCCGAAGCCAAGCACCTGTACCTGGCCACCGGGTACGAACCGCAGTTCGATATTCATGCCGATCCGGCGACGATAAAGTCCCTGGCGTTCACCAAGAATCTCCCGGGCCCGCCACTAAGCTAGCGGCATGGCCAACAAAACCACCGCAGAGAAGCTAGCCACCATCCAGAAGGGCTACGCCCTCGAAGGTGCCACCATCGAACTCGGTGCCGCCATCATCGACGGCGAACTCCACAAGGAAGCCCAGGTCCGGCTTCCGCTAGCCATGATGAACCGGCATGGCCTTGTGGCCGGAGCCACCGGCACGGGCAAGACCGTCACCCTGCACATGATGGCAGAGCAGCTGTCCACCGCCGGGGTCCCGGTGTTCCTTGCCGACATCAAGGGGGACCTGTCCGGCCTTGCCACGGCCGCGGCCGGCAGCGAGAAGCTCGCCGCGCGGACCGAGAGCATCGGCCAGGAGTGGGCGGGGAAGACGTTCCCGGTGGAATTCCTGGCCCTGGGCGGCGACGGCAACGGCGTGCCCGTCCGCGCCACCGTCACGTCGTTTGGCCCCATCCTGTTGTCCAGGGTGATGGAGCTCAACGACACCCAGGAGTCCAGCCTGCAGCTCGTATTCCACTTCGCAGACAAGAACAACCTGGAACTTATCGATCTGAAGGACCTCCGCTCGGTCATCCAGTTCCTGACCTCGGCCGAGGGGAAGGACGAACTTGCCGAGCTGGGCGGTCTCTCCAAGGCCACGGCCGGCGTCATCCTCCGGGAACTGGTGAACCTGGAAGCGCAGGGGCTGGAACGGTTCTTCGGCGAACCGGAGTTCGACACCGCTGAGCTCCTCCGTACGGCGCCGGACGGCCGCGGCGTAATCACCTGCCTGGAACTGCCCACGCTGCAGACCAAGCCCATGCTGTTCTCCACGTTCCTGATGTGGCTGCTGGCCGACCTCTTCGAGGACCTGCCAGAGGCCGGGGATCTCGACAAGCCCAAGCTGGTGTTCTTCCTGGACGAAGCCCACCTGCTGTTCAACGACGCCTCCAAGGCGTTCCTGGACGCCATCACCACCACCGTCCGGCTTATCCGGTCCAAGGGCGTGGGCATCTTCTTCGTGACCCAGACTCCCAAGGATGTGCCGGCGGACGTCCTCGGCCAGCTGGCCAACCGTGTCCAGCATGCCCTGCGCGCCTTTACGCCGGAGGATGCCAAGGCGCTCAAGGCCACCGTGTCCACCTTCCCGGTCAGCGATTACGACCTTGAGGAAACGCTGACTTCGGCGGGGATCGGCGAAGCCGTCATCACGGTCATGAATGAGAAGGGCGCCCCCACCCCGGTGGCGCATACCCGGCTCCGCGCGCCAGAGTCCGTCATGGGCCCCAGCTCGGACGAACTGGTCAAAAGCACAGTGGCCGGCTCCGCGCTGCTGGCCAAGTACGGAACCTCGGTGGACAACGTCTCCGCCTATGAAAAGCTCACGGGCAAGGCTGCGGCGCCCACTGGAGCGGCGGCACCGGGCGAACCACCCGTGCCCGGAGCTCCCAGGAGCCAGGCCGACGTCGATGCCGAGGCCCGCAGGATCGAGGAAGAGATCCTGGGCCGGCCCAGCAGCCGCCCGGCCCCATCGCCGGTACCGTCGACCGCACCGGAAAGCGGCGATTCCGGGCGGTCCCCAAGTGCCCCACGTGCCCCCCGGACACGGGCATCGCGTGCCCCGGAACGGCCCGCCCCGGCAGGCGGCGACCTGGCGGGCGACCTCGCCGGAGCCTTGGGCGGGGCGCTGGGCGGCGGGCTGAAGAGCATGGTCCGTTCCATGGGCACCCAGCTCGGCCGGGAACTGCTGCGAGGCGTGTTTGGCACGTCGTCCCGGCGCCGCCGCTAGGCCCAAACTGACGATGTTCCAGGAACTGGAGTGCCGCCGTCGGGCCCTGGTAAAGCGGCCGGTGCACGTCATGCAGGCGTGCCCCGGCACCCGGAATTGGCGGGCTTGCAGGTAACGTGGGGGACGTGCAGATGAGTCAAGCGTTGGTGAGGATCGCGGCCGGATGGCTGTTGGGCCTCATGCTTGCCGTGGCCGGAGCCATCGTGGCGGTGAACCTCGTGAACGATACCGTGGCCAGTCCGCAGCAGCCTGTGCGCGAGTACCTGGACGCGCTGCACAGCGGGGACGGCGGCAAGGCATTAGGCCTGCTACGGGCCACTGTCCCGCAGGCCAACGCCGCCATGCTGGACGGTACAGCCCTGCAGACAGCGGCCTCGCGGTTCGCCAACGTCAAGATCGGCGAAGCCGAAGCGCGGCCGCGCAACCAGGTCATGGTGCCCATGGAGTACACCATCGACGGCAGCCGGCTGCGGACCGAATTCATGCTGGAGAAAACCGGCACCGAGTGGCTTTTCTTCAATACCTGGGCCTTTGTTCCCTCACGGCTGCCAACCGTGGACATCACCGTGGTGAACGCCAGCGAGGCCACCGTCAACGGCGTGCCGGTCAACATGCCCAACGGCCGCAACACGTTCGCCGTCTTCTACCCCGGCGAGTATGAGGCGTCCCTGAACGGCGAGTATTTCGCTGCCCCGCCTACGCGGGCCACGATCACGGGCAACAACGTCCCTGTTGCTCCACTGAACCTGCTGACCCAGGCCACGGAGGACCTGAAGGAGGACGTCGGGGCCAAGGTCAAGGAGTTCCTGGACACGTGCGCCGCCGAGGCCCAGAAGCAGCAGAAACTGCAGCCGGACTGTCCCTTCTACTACGCCAGCAACAACACGGTGTACGACGGCACCATCAAGTGGAGCATCACCGAGTACCCGGAGATTTCCATCGAGCCCTTCGGCGGTCGTTGGGTGGTGGCGCCGCTGGATGGCAAAGCCCGCGTGGAGGCGGTCCAGCAGAATTCCTTCACGGGCGCCAATTTCCCGCTCAACGAAGAAGTGGACTTCAGCTTCACCACCCGCCTGGACGTCGCCGGCGACACCATCAAGGTCACGCCGCTGCTGAGCTACTAAGCCCTGCTGGTCAGTACCCCTGCCGCACTGGCCCAGTTTTGGGAGGCTGCCCGTTGCATTACCAACTGCCTTCGTGGCGGTTGCGTTGATAACTGGGCCGGTTCGGTTGGGGCCACCGCAGCGAACCACGGGCAAGCACCTCCCGCACCTGCGCCAGGACAGATTCCGGTGCGTGAACGACGTCATCATAGAAGAACCTGAGCACAGGCAGTCCCTGCAGTGTGGCCGAGTTGTCCCTGCGGCGGTCCTTCTTGAACTGCCGCGCCTCAAGATGGAACGCAAGTCCGTCGATCTCCACAATGAGGAAACCCTCCAGCAGGAAGTCCACCCGCCCGATGCCGTCGATCCATACTTGGGTCTCTGTGGAAATACCGGCATCCCTGAACAGCACCCTGGCCAACGTCTCGAGGAGGGAATCTGCGCCGCGGTCCACCTTGGACACCACGGTCCGCGCCTTGCCGCAACGATTGCCGGTCAGGTGGCGGAGCAGGAATGCAGGGTCGATGTCTCCCCGGTTGTATGCACACTCCACCATGACCAGGGATTCGAGTTCCGGCAGGCATAGCAGCGCATGCAGCAGGACATCCGGAAGGGCTGCAAGCGTCCCGTGGCTGGGCTGCTGCGTCAGTGGAAGACGGTGGCTGACACAGCCCACAGGGTTCCGGCCATTACTCTGCCAGTAGTGAGGCCGCACCGGAGGACGGAGCTGCCAGAGGCCGAATGCTGGAGCGGCAGACACGCACGTGAGGAGACCACGAGCGCGCCCGGCGGCTATGAGCTGCGGATCAGCGCCCGCAAGGGCCAGGAGCCCCCGCTGCACGCGAACCACTTCGCCGCTCCGCAGCGCCCGGCGAAGTCCGGTTTCTGTGGCCCCGGCAGTCAGCACTTCCCGCGTCAGCAGCACTCCGCCCGCCGACCTGAGGATCTCCGTGGGGTCCATAAAGCCACAATGTCGGCCCTCCCGGCCTGCAGACAGTCCCGGAACTGGCTATGTGGATAAGCCACGCCTCGGACCAGCGCCCAAACTGGCCCAGTTTTGGCGGCAGCAAGGACAAAACTGGCCCGGTTCCCCACCCTCGCGGGTCGAAAACCGGGCCAGTTCGGCACTTAGGTCACGACGGCGGCGCTCAGTCCATGCCGCGCAGGTCCAGGACCAGCTCGGTGTCGCCGTCGTCCTGGAGCAGGACCGGAATGCCCCAGTCCTGCTGGTACAGGTGGCACGCGGCGTGGTCCGGGATCTCACCGTCCTCGGTTTCTGGCCCGTCGCAGGCCGCGGCGCGGGCCGTAATGTGCAGGATGCCCTCGGGGACGTCGGCGGAGAGCTCCACAGTCCGGAGCAGCCCCACCGAGGTTCCTCCGCCGGCCACGATCAGCTCGGGCGGCGTGGAGGAGATCTTCATCTGGGTGGGATCGCCCCAACGGTCATCGAGCTTCTGGCCGGTGGGCGCGGTGAAGCGGACCTTGAGCTCCAGCAGGCCGGGGGCAACCGGGCTCTTGGGCCGGTGGGTCTGCACTGCTCCCTCATCCACCTGCTGGGCTTCCTTGGGGATCGGCACGTACACGAGCTGGTGCTTGTTGGCCTCCACCACTACGAGCAGCGGTTCGGAGCCTGCCGCGTGGGTGTGGTCCACGATGACGTCGGAGGGTTCGGCCAGCCCGCGCGCCAGTGTGGAAACAGTCTTGGACGCGGGGTCATACCTTCGCACCGCGCCGTTGTACGTGTCAGCGATGGCCACCGAACCGTCCGGCAGGACGGTGACACCCAGCGGGTGCTGCAGCCGGGCCTCAGTCGCGGCGCCATCACGGAAGCCGAAGTCGAACAGGCCCTTTCCGACCGCGGACTCCACGGTGACCGTGCCGCCGTCGTCAATCACGAGTTTGCGCAGGGCCGACGTCTCAGAGTCAGCCACCCATAGGTTGCCGTCAGCGTCCTCGGCGAGGCCAGAGGGCTGGGCAAACCAGGCCTCGTGGCCCTGGCCATCCAGCAGGCCTTCGAGGCCGTTGCCGGCGGCGATGGCTACGGCACCAGTCAGCGGGTCAAAACTGAAAATCTGGTGCGTTCCGGCCATGGCTATCACTACTGCCTTGAGCTTGCGCGACCAGACGACGTCCCACGGGGAGCTCAGGGAGACTTCCAGCGGGTGCTCGCTGAGGCGGCCCGTAAACCCAGCGGCGTCCTCGTCAACGCGGGCGGGGCCTGTTTCCAGCAGCCGTTGAATGCCGTTGCCCACGAGGGTGGTGGCCTTTCCGTCCTGCAACGACAGCCCGCGGAGGCGGTGGTTGACGGAGTCGGCAATGACGACGTCGTAGCCAACCTTCGCTGCCACGTCTTCCGGGAGCAGCACCAGGCCTTGCGGCTCGTTGAACTGGGCGGTGGCCGCGCCAGGATGGGCTGGGTCAGCGGCGGCAGGGCCGTCAACGTGGCCCTTGGTGCCGGTGCCATAGGTCGCCAGGACCGTGTGGAAGTCGGTGTCCAGCTCCAGAATGCGGTGGTGGCCGGTGTCGGTTACCAGCCACGAACCGTGGGTTGCTGCGGCATCAACGGAAGTCCCGCCGTCGGAAGCTCCTGCATCCTGTCCCGGGCTGTGTGCTGTTCCGCGTCCGGCAGGCAGGAACAGGGCCTTGCCTGGGAACCGCAGCGTGCCCGACGTCGGTTCCGGCGCCACGTACGGCCCGGAACCGCGGTGCAGGGTCCCCTTGGCCTCATGTTCGGCGATCAGTTCGGGGATGAGCACGGCGAGGCCGTCGGCGTGGCCTTCACCGGACAAGTGGGCAACGATGTAACCCTCGGGGTCGATGACAACCAGGGTGGGCCAGGCACGCGCGGTGTAGGCCTTCCAGGTTTCCAGTTCGGGGTCGTCAAGGACCGGGTGGTGGATCTCGTAGCGCTCCACAGCGGCCGCCAGGGCAACGGGGTCTGCTTCGTGCTCGAACTTGGGCGAGTGCACACCGACCGTGACCAGCACGTCGGAGTACTGCTCCTCCAGCGGCCTCAGTTCGTCGAGGACGTGGAGGCAGTTGATGCAGCAGAAGGTCCAGAAGTCGAGGAGCACAATCTTCCCGCGCAGGGCTTCAAGGTCCAGCGATTTGCCGCCGGTGTTCAACCAGTTGCGGCCCACCAGTTCGGAGGCCCGGACTCGGGCATGAGTGCGTACGGTTTCGCTCATCAGCGTCCTTCCAGCTTGTTGCGTTCAGCCAGCTTGGCATCGCGTTCGGCCAATTTGGCAAACATATCGTTGTAAGCAGTCAGATCGGCGTCGTTATTCCTGTCCGCTGCCCGGTCCACGCGTTTGGTTTCACGCGCGTCCGACCGGGACCACATTACGGCCACGCCAATCGCCACCAGCAGGGTGGGTACTTCACCGATGCCCCACGCCACCGCACCTCCGGTCTGCTGGTCCAGGAGGGCCGATGGTCCCCAGGCCCGGCCGAGGTTGCCGAAGTAGTCAGCCGCCAGGAGGTTGGTCCCGCCCATGATGGCCACGCCGAAGAAAGCGTGGAAACCCATGGTGGCCAGGAGGAGCACCAGCCTCATGGGATACGGTGCACGTCGGGGCAGCGGATCCGTGCCGATCATGCTCAGGATGAAGATGTAGCCGGTGAGCGCAAAGTGCAGGTTCATCAGTTCGTGGCCAACATGCTCGCGCATCGCGAACCCGAATGCGTCCGAGTAGTAGAACAGGACGATCGATCCAGCGAAGTTGCCGGCCGCGAAGATAGGGTGCGTCACGAGCTGCGAGAACTTCGAGTGCACAAACACCAGAAGCCATTCGCGCAGACCCCGGGAGCCGTCCCTCCGGGCAGGGAGCGCCCGGAGGGCCAACGTCACGGGTGCGCCAAGCACCAGGAAGATGGGCGCCACCATGGTCAGGGCCATGTGGTCCACCATGTGTGCTGAGAACAGGACCCGGCCGTACACCGCCGGCGGCCCGGACGTTATGTACGTCAGCACCATCAGGCCGAGCACCCAGTTCACCGTTCGGAACCACTGCCATTTGTCGCCACGGCGCAGCACCTTTGCAACACCGAGGGCGTAGGAGACCAGCCCGAACACCGCGACAGCGATCCACAGCCAGTCCAGGCGCCATTCCGTCAGCCAGCGCTCGGGGGTCAGCTCCGGGGGCAGCTCGTAACCAGAGAGGATGAAGGCAGGGGACGCATCGGGGGCGAACGTGGTGGGCTGCGGCGGGGCGGACCGGCTCAGCGCTACGGCAACGCCGGACGTGGCACCCATGATGAGGAGTTCCACCACCACCAACTGCCACAGGACGCGTCGGGACGAGAACGCGGATCCCTTGCGGCCAAGCTGCGGGATGACCCACTGGCGGTGCATAAATCCGATGCCGCCCAGGACCAGTGTGGCGGCGGTCTTCGCGAGGATCAGCTGCCCGTAGGCGGAGCCAAAGAGGTCAGCCCAGCTGGTGATGCGGATGCTGGCATTGATGACACCGGAGGCAAAGACCAGGACGAAGGCGAAGCCGGCGAGGGACGAGAACCGGCGAAGGGTGGGTTCGGTAATGTCCGCTGCAGTGCCGGGCTTCGAGGCGGTCAGGATTCCCGAAAGCAGGGCCAGCAGAATGATGCCGCCCACCCAGGCACTGACGCCTACGAGGTGGAGGCCCAGGGAGTTGATGGCGCCTTCGTGGTCGGAGGAACTGGACGAGTGGCCGATCAGGGCAGCTGGCACCAGGCCAATGAGCGCCAGGACCAGCGTGAGTGCGAGGCCTCCGAGCGACCGCACACCGAACAGAGCCGTGGTGACGACCGCCGCGATGATGGTGACGGCGAGCCAGGCGCGGCCGGTCTCAATGTCCGTCATGAAGTAGACCAGTGCCTGGGTAAATTCAGCGTCCCCGGAGATGCCCTGGCCCGCGACGTCCGAGTACGTGAGCACCAGGACCGCGATGGCTGACAGGGTCCAGGCTGCACCGGCTGCAGCCGCCACGGCCAAGGCCCTTGAAAACGCCGGGTGTTCCGGGCCGTCGTCGTCCTTGGAACGCCGGGACGCGCTCCGGGGCAGGATGCCGACGGCGAAAATCAGGCCGCCCACTACCGTTGCCAGGGAGACGTTGTGGATGGCTTTGCTGATAGGAAGCCCCCAGCGGGCCAGCGCACCCGGGTCAGAGACCTCACGGGCAGCGGCCGCACCGGAGAAGAGGAGCGCTGCCGTTAATCCCAGGAGCAGTGCCGCCAGGCCGGCCAGCTGCCACGGCCGCGAGATTCCCAAGGCACCGGCCAGTCCAGGCGCTCCCTTGCCGGGCATGGGCTGGGGCGCGGTGGAACGGGATTTTGCTGCGGAAGGCACCTATCCATTGTCCGCTACACGTGCCGAGGCGGCGAATCGGCTTAAAGCGGTGGAGCGGCAACCAAAGGGTTGCCGCTCCACTGATGCTGTTGAAGAAAATTACTTCTTCTTGGCTACTGCAGCCTTCAGCTTGGAACCAGCGGTCAGCTTGACGCTGTGGCCGGCTGCGATCTGGATGGTCTCGCCGGTCTGCGGGTTGCGGCCGGTGCGGGCTGCACGGTCGGTGCGCTCGACGGCGAGCCAGCCCGGGATGGTGATCTTCTCGCCCGCGGCGACAGAGGTCTCGAAAACCTCGAACAGTGCGTCGAGGACGGAGTTGACGGCTGCCTGGCTGGTGCCAGCCTTGCCTGCTACCTCTGAAACAAGTTCACTACGGTTCTTAGCCATTGATGTCCTCCTGGACGGTCATGATTTCTGGAGCCTGCACGCGGCATGCGTACAAGCCACTGTTCGAAAACTTACCAGCTTGGGCCGCCGAGGACCGCAAATTCCGCGTGTTTCCGCGACTTTTTGACTCAAATCACCAGATTTGAGGGGATTTTTGCGGGAATTGCGCCCACAGCGGACGCTCTCGCAGTTGTTGCGGGTTTCCCCGAACGCTCTCGCAGTTGTTGCGCGGTTCTGCCGGATGTTCCCGGTGTGGTGTGGGTGGGGTCCGACGGCGGCGCCCGGGGTGGGTGCGTCTGGGCGGGTTCCGGCGGGGGTGGGTGAGGGTCGCCCAGGAAGGCTTCAGGATGTGGGAGGGGGTTGGGGGTGTGTGTTAAATGGGAGAACCCCCCAACACGTGTGTGTTGGGGGGTTCTCGACCTTAATGGTTGTCCGGCGGTGACCTACTCTCCCACACC
>NZ_JBHJZH010000023.1:0-43451 GCF_042270935.1 Pseudarthrobacter sp. NPDC055928 | reverse complement strand
CACAGGGGCGGCACGATCTGGCCAAAACAACCAATCAAAAAACAATTGGTATCAACAAACTTGGCACACTATTGAGTTCTCAAACAACAGACACATTCGAATACTTCTCGAAACAATTCATTTCAATGAATTCTTTTGTTTCGCATTTCTTCGCTGCGATGTTTCCATCTTATTTCATTCATATTCACTTTGCAAATCCGGGTTATTTTCCCGATATTCACTCTGCGGAATGAATCCGCCCATCAAAAAGTGAAGCATTTCATCAATTCCCGTGCAGTGCACATGATGAATTGCTTCTCATTTGAAGGGGGTTTGTCACCACTCAGCGGCGGCGACTCAGAAAACAATACACGCTCCCCTCCAGCCGTGCAAATCGGCCGAAGAGGAGCGCGCAATGAGGTTCTGGACGGGCTACGGGACCAGGACTTCTACGGTCGCAAGGTTCTTCTTACCGCGCCGCAAAAGCAGGTACTGGCCATGCAACAGTTCGGATTCGGAGATCACGGCTTCGGGATCGGAAACCTTCTCATTGTTCACGTATGCTCCCCCCTCGCCCACCGTACGCCGGGCTGCCGACTTGCTCTCGGACAGGCCCGATGCCACAAGCAGGTCCACAATCCCCAAGCCATCCACCTGGATGGTTGCGGAGGGAAGCTCCGACGTTGCGGCTTCGAGGGTTGGCTTGTCCAGCGCGGACAGATCGCCATTGCCAAAGAGCGCGGCTGATGCAGCGATAACTTTCTCTGTGGCTTCTACCCCATGGACCAGCGACGTGACTTCAAAGGCAAGCTTCCGCTGGCCTTCCCGTGCAAAGGGGCGCTCGGCCACTGCGGCAGCCAGCTCCTCAATCTCGGCCCGGCTAAGGAAAGTGAAAACCTTGAGCCGGTCCACAACATCGGCATCAGCTGTGTTCAGCCAGAACTGGTAGAAGGCGTAAGGGCTGCACATGCCGGCGTCGAGCCAGATAGCGTTGCCTTCGCTCTTGCCGAACTTGGTGCCGTCCGAGTTGGTGATCAACGGAGTTCCGAGGGCATGGACAGTCTTGCCTTCAACCTTGCGGATCAGCTCCGTGCCACTGGTGAGGTTGCCCCACTGGTCCGAACCGCCGGTCTGCAGCATGCAGCCGTAGTCTCGGAAGAGTTGGAGGTAGTCCATGCCCTGAAGGATCTGGTAGCTGAACTCCGTGTAGCTGATGCCTTCTTCGGAGCTGAGGCGGGAAGCAACGGCGTCCTTGCGAAGCATGGTGCCAACGCGGTAGTGCTTTCCGATTTCGCGAAGGAAATCGATGGCGCTCAACGGGGCGGTCCAGTCGAGGTTATTGACCATACGGGCGGCGTTGGCGCCTTCGAAGCTGAGGAAGCGACGGACCTGCGCCTGGAGGTAGCCCACCCACTCAGAGACGGTGTCCTTGGTGTTAAGTGTCCGCTCCGCCGTGGGACGCGGGTCACCGATCAGGCCGGTGGAGCCGCCCACCAATCCCAACGGCTTGTGGCCTGCAAGCTGGAGCCGCCGCATCACCAGGAGCTGGACAAGGTTTCCCAAGTGCAGGCTCGGCGCGGTGGGATCAAACCCGCAGTAATACGTGACCGGCTCACCGGCGAGGAGCTTTTCCAGCTCCCCTTCATCGGTGGAGACGTGGACCAGGCCGCGCCACTTCAGCTCCTGCCAGATGTTGGCGAAGGTGGGGTCGTTCTGCTGGGATTCGAGATCGTTGAGTTCTGACACGACTTCTAAGTTAGCAGGATTGGCGGCCACCGGCGCCGGATGAACCGGGCCGGTGGCAGCCAATCCCCGCCGACCGGGCTAGCGTTCGATGCCGGCAGGCACACCCTCTGCTGCGATCAGGCGAAGCCGCTGGGTAGGCCGGGTCATGGCGACGTAGAGATCCCCCACCCGCCCGTGCTCGTGGTTCAGCATCCTGGAAGGTTCCAGTACCACAACCCCGTCAAACTCAAGGCCTTTGGCCTCCCGCGGGCTGATGACCACGATGTCCTGCTCATAGCTTCCGGCGCCGGTTCCGATGCGCCGGCCATAGACGGCACGCAAGGCCGCCGTCGCCTGCGGCAGGAGGTCGCCGTCGGCAATCACGGCCAGCAGGCCGCCGTCGAGCGCTTCCAGCTCTTCGGGAAGCGCCTCCACCAGCCGGCTGACCACTTCTCCGGCCGCCACCCTGTCGATGATGGGCGCCCAGCGGCCCTCGCGGACCGCCTTGGGTGCAGAGACCACAAGGCCGGCTGCGTTGGCCATCCGTGCTGCGGCTTCCGCGATCTGCGACGGCGTACGGTAGTTGACCGTCAGTTCCTCCAGCTGCCAGCGGTCCCCGAACAGCGGACCCAGGGCACCCTGCCAGGAGTTCGCGCCGGCCACGGAACTTGTCTGTGCGATGTCGCCCACGATGGTGAACGACTTCAGCGGGCACCGGCGGACCAGAAGCCGCCACTGCATCGGCGAAAGTTCCTGCGCTTCGTCGACCACGATGTGCCCGAAGGCCCAGGTCCTGTCAGACGTGGCGCGTTCGGCCGCTGTCTGCCGGGCTTCGCGCTCCTGGTTCTGGTCCACCAGTTCCTCGGCCGACATGAGCGCATCGACACCGGCAGCCTCCATGTTCACCAGGGTCTGCTTCGCGTTCGCCAGGTCGCGGGCTCGATCGTGCTCCTGCTGCGCCAGTCCGCGGCCCGCAGCCGGGTCAAGTTCGCCCAGCAGTTCCGCTGCTTCGTCCAGGAGCGGCACATCAGACTCGGTCCAGGGCGCATCCACCGGGCGAAGCAGCAACGCACGTTCGGCCGGGGTGAGGTGCGGGGTGCAGACTTCCAGGATCGCCGGCTTGCTGAAGAGCTCGCTGATGAGCTTCTCCGGTGTCATGGGCATCCAGCACAGGTTCAGCGCGATCCGTACATCCCGGGCAGTGCGGACGTCCTCCGCAAGGTAGGAGCGGTCGGCGTTGTTGCCAAGGCTTCCCGCTTCCACGAGTTCGGTCATCTGCTCGGTCAGCTCGCGGAGCAGGATCTTGACGAAGGTCACGCGTGCCTCATTGTGCGGCTTTCCTGTGGAGCGCGCGCGTTCCCGGGCGCGGCGGACCTGCCGCGGCGTGAGCACCAGCTTCCGCCCGTCAACCTCTACGACCCGGTTTTCGGCAAAGGTCCGTTGGCGGTTTGCCACGGCATTGGCTACAACATCCGCCATGTCCAGCCGGCCCTTGATGGCCGCGACCTCGGCCTCGGGTTCGGCCACCGCACTGATGCCAGGCATCAGCCGGCCGAGGCTGGCCATCACCACCCCGGTTTCGCCGAGTGAGGGCAGCACGCGTTCGATGTATTTCATGAACGACGACGACGGGCCCACCAGCAGCACACCTGCAGTCTTGAGCCGGTCCCGGTGGGTGTAGAGAAGGTAGGCGGCGCGGTGCAGCGCAACGGCCGTCTTGCCGGTGCCCGGACCGCCTTGGACTACGACAGCACCGGAGATGGAGGAACGGATGATCCGGTCCTGCTCGGACTGGATGGTTCCAACGATGTCGGACATGCGGCCAGTCCGCTTGGAGTCCAGGGCAGCGAGCAGTGCACCTTCGCCCTGCAGCGACTCGTTGTCGGTAAGCATGTCCGCGTCCAGGACGTCGTCCTCGATGGCCTTGACTACCCTGCCCTGCAGGATCAGGTGCCGGCGGCGCCGCACGCCCTGCCGGTCAAAAGCGGTTGCCTGGTAGAAATGGCCGGCTTCGGGCGCGCGCCAGTCCACCATCAGCCGCTGCAGGTCCTCGGTGGTGAGTCCGATGCGGCCGATGTACTGGGCTTCCCCGGAATCCAGGTCAAGGCGGCCGAAGACCAGGCGGTCATCAACGGCGTCGAGCTGGGCAAGGCGATCCTCATAGAGCGCGGCGAAGGCGTCACGCTCGGAAACATTCTGCATGGTGCCCACAGCACCGGCCCGGCGGACCTGCGCCAACTGCTTGCGCTTTTCGGCGCGCAATTCTTCCAGCCGCGCATACAGGCCAGCAACATAGTCCCGTTCGTGGGCCAAATCGGCGTCGAGCATTAAACGTTCCCCTATCGCAAAAGACAGACCGTCCATTCTACAACCATTTCGGTTAACGTGATTGAAACTTCGCCGGACGTGGCTTGGCCGCCTTGTAGCGGGACACCGTAGGGTCCCCCGGCAGCCAGAAGCGCCAGGGGTAGTCACCGGTGCCGCCGTCCCCGGAAACGCCCACCCGAGGCCCGGAACTGACCTCCATCGCAGCAGTTTCCGGAAGCCGCAGCTCGAAGGGTTCGCTCAGTGCATCCCGCCCGCTGTCCGCCGTAGTGAGGGCAAGGGCAGTGGCCAGCCGGGCCGGTCCGCTCGCCAAATCAAAGGGAGATTTCGACGTCGGCCGCCTCACTGCCGCCAGGCGTTGCCCCTCCACCACTTCACCGGCGCGCAGCAGTACGGCGGAGGCGGTGCCTGCCGGACCGCAGACGACGTTGGCGCAGTAATGCATGCCGTACGTGAAATAGACGTATAGATGGCCGGCAGGCCCGAACATGGGCGCGTTGCGTGCCGTGGGGCCGCGAAACGTGTGGGATCCCGGATCCGGATGCAGGGAATCACCAGGCCCCATGTAGGCCTCCACCTCGGTGATCCGCACGGCCACTGTTCCCTCATGGCTGTTGTGGCTCAGGACGGATCCCAGTAGTTGCGGTGCGATCCTCCGTGCATCTCCGGACAATAGTTCGCGGAGCTGTTCCGGCTCGGTGGGACTGGTGCGGACGGTCATGATCCGACTCTACCCAACGGCCCACGGCCATGTCCGATTTCCGCTAGCAGGTGCCATCATGGGCTGGCAGGATAGGGGGCATGGACTTCTGGCAGCGCTACCGCGCGATCGATGCGCGCGATCCCCGGTTCGACGGGCAGTTCTACACTGCTGTCCGGACTACGGGCATCTACTGCCGTCCGTCCTGCCCGGCCCGCACCCCCAAGGCAGCCAACGTCACCTTCTACGAAACATCAGCCGCGGCGCACGACGCCGGCTACCGGGCCTGCAAGCGCTGCCTACCCGAGGCGGTGCCCGGGACGCCGGCGTGGAACGTCCGGCAAGACATCGCCGGCCGGGCCATGAGGCTCATCAACGACGGCGTTATCAACCGGGACGGGGTGCAGGGCCTGGCGGCCCGGCTGGGCTATTCGGCACGGCAGCTGAACCGGATCCTCAGCCATGAACTCGGCGCCGGACCACTCTCGCTTGCCCGGGCAAGCCGTGCCCAGACCGCACGCACCCTGCTGGTTTCCACTTCCATGAAGCTTGCCGACATCGCGTTCGCATCCGGCTTCAGCAGCGTCCGGCAGTTCAACGAGACCATGGTGGAGGTGTTCGCCATGACGCCCACAGCCCTGCGCTCCACGGCGCGGCACCACAAGCCGGAGATGGCAGCCACCGCGCTGACCCTGACCCTGCCCTACCGCGAACCCTTCGACCCCGGCGTCTTTTCCTTCCTCGCGGTCCGGGCCATCCCGGGGATCGAGGTGGGGACACCGACGTCGTACGCCCGTACGCTGCGGCTGCCACACGGTGATGCCCGCTTCAGTGTGCATTACGACGGCGGCGCGCCGGGGCGTCCGCTTACCCTCACCATCGGCGCGGTGGACCTCCGCGACCTCCCGGCCCTGCTGAGCAGGGTGCGCCGGCTTTTCGACCTTGACTCCGATCCGGTCGCCATTGACAGCGCGCTGGCTAGGGATCCCCGGCTTGCCAACTCCGTGGCCACTGCCCCAGGTATCCGGCTGCCGGGCGCGGTGGACCCACGGGAACTTCTCATCAGGGCGATGATCGGACAGCAGGTCACGGTCGCAGCGGCCCGGACGGCACTGACCCAACTGTCCGCAGCCGGAAGTCCCAGCCGGATGCCCGGCGACGGGCTTTCTCGGCTGTTTCCCACCGCGGCTGAAATTGCCTTGTCGGGCTACTCACTACTGCGGGGTCCGCAGCGCCGTATTGACGCCATCCGCTTTACGGCCTCGGCCCTCGCGGAGGGCCAACTGGATTTCGGCTATGGCGACGACCTGCCGGGGCTGGGGGCGAAGCTGCTCCCTCTCCCGGGCGTGGGTCCCTGGACGGTGGGCTATGTGGCGATGCGCGTGCTGGGTGCGCCGGACGTCTTCCTGGCGAACGATGCCGCTGTGAAAAACGGCATCCGTGCCCTCGCAACGTCCGCCACCAGCCGGGATGGACTCGCCGCTGAACCGTTGGGTCCGGCGCCCCGGCCCAGTGTGCTTAACCCCGATTTCAGTGAGGTCAGTCCCTGGCGGTCCTACGCCACCATGCACCTGTGGCGCGCCGCTGCGGCGCCGAAAGCCCCTCAACCTGAACCAGCTGTTCCAGAGAAAGCGATGCAATGAAAGCCCAGTTGTTAGTGATGTCCACCCCAGACGGTCCATTCACCATCCTCGCGCAGGACGGCGTGGTCCTGGCCTCCGGCTGGACGGCCGGGCCAGGTGAGCTGACCGGGCAAATCCATCCGGAGCTGCGCCCGGGCGACATTGAGTCGGTGACAGACCTGGGTCCCATATCCCTGGCAGTGGAGGCCTTCTACGCCGGGGACCCCGCACCGGCCATGGCTGTTCCCGTGCTGCAGAAATCCGGGCCCTTCCGGGCCCACGCCTGGGATGTGCTGAGGACAGTACGCCCCGGGTCGCCGGTCACCTATACGGAGTACGCCGAACTGTCAGGGAATCCCAAGGCAGTCAGGGCCGCGGCCAGCGCCTGCGCGTTCAATGCGGCAGCATTGTTTGTGCCCTGCCACCGCGTCATCCGCACTGACGGCTCCCTGGGCGGCTTCCGCTGGGGCCTGGCCATCAAGGAGAGCCTGCTCGCGCGAGAAGCAACGGAAAGCCTGCTGGCACGCGAAGCCGGCTAGGACCTACTTTGTTGCGGGCGTCCCCGAAGGCCACGGCAGCAGTTCGGGGAGATCCACGCCGTCTGCAGCTGCGGAGGCCCGCAGGCTGCCGAGCGACGGTTCACGGCCAGCAAGCCACGCCGCTATGTCAGTGATCATGCCGCTGATGACAGTGGAGCGGGCGCCGGTGCCGAGAGTCCTTGGCGGAAGCCCAAGCGGCTGGAGCACCAGCTTGTCCCCCGGAGCCACACGGGCAGCCAGGAAGCCGAAAAGGTGTTCGCAGAATGGCCGGCTCCAGGTCTCCGGGCCAAGGCCAGTGCCCAGGTCGGCTGTGTGGATCACCAATTCACGCCACAACGCCAGCCCGCCGTCGAGGACAACTCCCCCTCGATAGGCAATCGGCGCGTCCCAACCGGAGCCGGCGTCGAGCGCGTCAAAAGCTTTCAGCGCCCGGTCGAGGCCTGCGGCCAGATCCGCACGATGGGCATCCGCACTGTGGCCCGCGGCGATCTCGATGGCCTTGTTCCGACCGTCCTGGCCGCCGTCGTACAGCTCAATGGTTTCGCCCCGGGCCGCGTATTCGAGCTGGCGGGCCATGGCGTTGGTAATGCCGGCGAGGTGCGCCAGGACATGCCCGCGGGTCCAGCCCGGCAGCGCCGATGGCGCCTTAATGTCCTCATCGGTGAATTTCGCGGCGGCTGAGGCCACGACGTCGGCGGCTTTGTGCAGTTCGGCGAGAAGGTCAGCCGGTGCGGGAGCAGTCATGGCGCCCATCCTAACCGTCAAACACTCAGCCGAGCGGGATGCCGTCCGGTCCATAGCGGTGCCGCACGTGCCGGCGGTCGTGGCGGGCCTGCCAGAATTCCAGTTCTGTAGGCTGGAGCGCGTAGAGCTGCCAGTCCGGATTGTCGCTGCCGTCCGCTGCAGGGCGCGCCTGCCAGTCTGCGGCCGACGCTTCGGCGGACAGCTCAACCACCGGGCCGGCGACCCGGACCTGCCGGCCCTGCTGCGGCCAGTAGAAGTTCAGGGCCGCTTTCGGGTTGACGGACAGTTCCCGGCCCTTCCTGGAGGTGCGGGACGTGGCGAAGTGCCAGCCGTCGTCGTCGATATTTTTCAGGATCAGCATCCGGGCGGAAGGCTGACCATTGCCGGCCGCAGTGGCCAGGCTACAGGCATGCGGTTGCAGCACGCCCGCCGCCAGGGCCTCATCCAGCCATAACGTGAACAGCGCCACCGGGTCCGCCGGGGCGTGGGCCGGGTCGAAGTCCGGCAGGTCGGTGGGAAAGTCGGGCAGGGCCCGGAGGTGGCTGCGGAAGGCGTCGCTCATGGCCACATGCTAGCCGGGACCGCTCGCCGGTTAACGCACAACGCTCTCTCACTTTCTTGGGGAAAGTGAGAGAGCGTTGGTAGCTAGGCCGTGTATTCCCGCACGGCCCGCAGCTCGGCTTCCAGCGCAACAAGCTGGCGTTCGACGGCGGCCGGTGCCGTGCCGCCCTGGGAGTTGCGGCTGTTCAGCGACCCCTCCGTGGACAGGACCGTGCGGACCTCCGGCGTCAGGTGCACCGAAATGGCGGCGTACTCCTCATCCGTCAGGTCCCACAGCTCCACGTCGCGGGACTCGGCCTGCTTCACCGCTGCTCCGGAAAGCTCGTGGGCCTCGCGGAACGGAACACCCTGGCGGACCAGCCACTCGGCGATGTCGGTTGCCAGCGCGAAGCCCTGCGGTGCAAGCGACTCCATCCGCTCCGTGTTGAACTTCAGTGTCGCGATCATGCCCGAAACAGCCGGAAGCAGCAGTTCCAGGGTGTCGGCGGCGTCGAAGACCGGCTCCTTGTCCTCCTGGAGGTCGCGGTTGTATGCGAGCGGGAGGCCCTTGAGTGTTGCCAGCAGCCCGGTCAGGTTGCCGATGAGGCGTCCTGCCTTGCCGCGGGCCAGCTCGGCCACGTCCGGGTTCTTCTTCTGCGGCATGATCGAGGAGCCCGTGGAGTAGGAATCATGCAGAGTCACAAAGGAGAACTCCTTGGTGGCCCACAGGATCACTTCTTCCGAGACGCGCGACAAGTCCACGCCGATCATCGCCGTCACCCAGGCGAACTCGGCGAAGACGTCGCGGGAGGCGGTGCCGTCAATCGAGTTGTGGGTGGCGGAGAAGAAGCCCAGGTCCGCGGCCACCGCTTCCGGGTCCAGCCCAAGCGAGGAGCCCGCGAGGGCACCCGAACCGTAGGGCGAGACACCGGCGCGCTTGTCCCAGTCCTGGAGCCGCTGCACATCACGCAGCAACGCCCAGGCATGGGCCAGCAGGTGGTGGCTGAGCAGGACCGGCTGCGCGTGCTGCAGGTGCGTGCGGCCCGGCATGGCCACACCCTGGTGCGCCTTGGCCTGCTCCACCAGTGCCTCGATCGTTGCCAACACGCCGCGGGCGATGATCCGGGCGTGGTCGCGCAGGAACATGCGGCCGAGCGTGGCCACCTGGTCGTTGCGGGACCGTCCGGCGCGGAGCTTGCCGCCCAGCTGGGTGCCGGCGCGCTCAATGAGGCCGCGTTCCAGCGAGCCATGCACGTCCTCGTCGGATTCCGCCGGCAGGTAAGCGCCGGAGGCCACGTCCTCGTCCAGCTGTGCCAGGGCGGCGAGCATGCCTTCGAGCTCGGCGTCGTCCAGCAGCCCGGCCTTGTGCAGCACGCGGGCGTGCGCCTGTGACCCGGCGATGTCGTAGCGGGCCAGCCGCCAGTCGAAGTGCGTGGACTTGCTCAAGGCTGCCAGGGCATCAGCGGGGCCACCTGCGAACCGGCCGCCCCACAGTGCACCCTCGTTCGTCCCCGAGCGCACCCCGACCTCGCTGCGCTCGGCCGGGGACCCCTGCGCTCGTGGGCCCAGATTCTCCGTCACTGGCCTGCGACGCGGATATCGCGGCCGGAGGCAACCTTGGCGGACATGCCCCACAGCTCGATGAAGCCGCGCGCCATCGACTGGTCGAACGTGTCGCCGGTGTCGTAGGTGGCGAGGTCGAAGTCGTAGAGCGAAGTCTCGGAGCGGCGTCCGTTGACGATCGCCTGGCCGCCGTGCAGGACCATGCGGATGTCGCCTGAGACGTACTTCTGGGTGTCCTCGATGAAGGCGTCCAGGGAGCGCTTGAGCGGGGAGAACCACTGGCCGTCATAGACCAGTTCGGCCCAGCGCTGGCCGACAGTAGCCTTGAAGCGGGCCTGCTCACGCTCGACGGTGATGTCCTCGAGGTGCTTGTGCGCGGTGATCAGTGCCATTGCGCCCGGTGCCTCGTAGATTTCGCGGGACTTGATGCCCACCAGGCGGTCCTCGACGACGTCGATCCGGCCCACGCCCTGGGCGCCTGCGCGGCGGTTGAGTTCCTTGATGGCCTGCAGCGGGGTAACGCGGACGCCGTCGATCGCTACCGGCACGCCGGCTTCGAACGAGATGGTGACTTCATCCGGGGCCGGTGGGAATTCCGGGGTGGCGGTGTAGTCGTAGATGTCCTTGGTGGGTGCGTTCCAGATGTCTTCGAGGTAGCCGGTCTCGACGGCGCGGCCCCAGACGTTCTGGTCGATCGAGTACGGGTTCTTCTTGGTGGTCTCGATCGGCAGTCCCTTTTCCTCGGCGAAGGCAATGGCCTTGTCGCGGGTCAGGGCGAGGTCGCGGACCGGGGCGATGCACTTCAGGTCCGGTCCGAGGGTCTGGATGCCCACTTCGAAGCGGACCTGGTCGTTGCCCTTGCCAGTGCAGCCGTGCGCAACGGTGGTGGCGCCGAATTCGCGGGCGGCCTTGACCAGGTGCTTGACGATCACCGGCCGGGAGATGGCGGAGACCAGCGGGTAGTGGCCCTGGTAGAGGGCGTTGGCCTTCAGGGTGGGCATGCAGTACTCGTTGGCGAACTCGTCGGACGCGTCGGCCACGTAGGCTTCGACGGCGCCGCAGCCGAGGGCGCGCTGGCGGATGGTCTCCAGCGACTCGCCGCCCTGTCCGACGTCGACTGCCACGGCGATGACCTCGGCGCCGGTGGCTTCACCGATCCAGCCGATGGCTACGGAAGTATCCAGGCCACCGGAGTAGGCCAGAACAATACGCTCAGTCACGAAAATGCTCCTCTATGTTGGGGTTTGCGTTGTTTAAGAATTGATTACGGAAAGCCTGTCACACCTTGGGACGGCGTATTACTGGCTGCCGCCCGCTTCCTCGGCGAGTTGCAGGAAACGCGCGGCGAGGTCCTGCCCGCCCTGGGGATCACGGGACACGAGCAGCACGGTGTCATCCCCGGCGATGGTCCCGAGGATGGATGGCATGACCGAGTGGTCGATGGCCAGGGCCAGGAAGTTGGCCGCCCCGGGTGGGGTCCGCAGCACGGCAATGTTGGCCGAGGCCTCCGCAGTGACCAGCAGTTCGCTGCACAGCCTGGCAAGCCGCGCATCCAGGATTTCCTGGCTGACGCCGCTCTTCGCAGCGCGTTCGCCGCCTTCACCAGGCACGGCGTAGACCAGGACGCCCTCCTTGCCACGCACCCGGACCGCGCCGAGTTCCACGAGGTCCCGGGACAGGGTGGCTTGGGTGACCTGGACGCCGTCGTCCGCCAGCAGCGCGGCCAGCTCCGCCTGGGAGCGCACCGATTCGCCCGTCAGGATCGCGGTGATGCGCGCCTGGCGGGCTGTCTTGGTTGCCGGGCTGGAGCCCGGCACCGACGGGTTGGTGGACACTAGAACGTGCTCTCCCCGGTGCCTTCAACGGGAGAAAGACCGTCCACGAACGCCAGGCCCGACTTGTGCATCAGCCAGGCCATAAGGGCCTTCTGGGCGTGCAGCCGGTTTTCGGCTTCGTCCCAGACGATCGACTGCGGCCCGTCGATGACACCCGCCGAGATCTCATAGCCGCGATAGGCGGGAAGGCAGTGAAGCACGACGGCGTCGTCCGCCGCGTGTGCCATGGCTGCCTCATCCACGGAGTACTCCCGGAACAGCTGCAGCCGGGCTTCCTTTTCGGCTTCCTGGCCCATGGACACCCACGTGTCCGTGGCTACGACGTCGGCGCCTTTGAGGGCTTCGGCGGCATCGGTGGTAATCAGCACCGATCCGCCCGTCTGGGCGGCGCGTTCCTCGGCCGCGGCGACGATCTCCGCTGCCGGGAGGTAGCCCTCCGGCCCCGCGATGCGGACGTGCATCCCGGCGGTGACGCCAGCGAGCAGGTAGGAATTGGCCATGTTGTTGGCGGCATCGCCCAGGTAGCTCATGGTGAGGCCGGCCAGTTCGCCTTTGTGTTCCTTGACCGCCAGCAGGTCCGCGAGGAGCTGGCACGGGTGGTAGTCGTCGCACAGGGCGTTGATGACAGGCACGGCGGAGTTTTTCGCCATGGCCACCAGTCCGGAGTGCGCGCCGGTACGCCACACGATCGTGGAGACCATGCGCTCCAGGACCTTGGCGGTGTCCTCCACCGATTCCTTATGGCCGATCTGGGCCTCGCCGGGGTTGATGATCAGGGCATTGCCGCCCATGTCGGCGATGCCGGTGGCAAAGGAAACCCGGGTACGGGTTGATGTTTTGTCGAAGATCACGGCGACTGTTTTGCGGCCGTTGCCCTCCGCGGCGAAGGGCTGCACGCTGTAGGGCGCGGCCTTCATGCGGACGGCCAGATCCAGGACCTCAGCCTGCTCAGCGGGGCTGAGGTCCGTGTCCTTCAGGAAGTGGCGGGTGCCGCTGGCTGTGCCGGCGGAAGAAACTACAGAGGTCACTGCGCGTCCTTAGCTGTTTGGAGGATTGCCGGGAGCGCGGCAAGGAAGGCGCCGGCCTGGTCGGTGCTGAGGACCAGCGGCGGGGCGAGCCGAATGGTGCGCGGCCCGGGGCTGTTGACGATGAAACCTGCCTCCAGCCCAGCGGTTACAACGGCAGGTGCGACGTCGGCGTCAAGGTCGAAGCCGATCAACAGGCCTTCGCCCCGGACTTCGGTCACACCGTCGACGGCGGCGAGCCCGGCCCGGAGGTAATCCCCCACAGTGATGACGTTTTCCAGCACCCGCTGGCTTTCGATCGCGTGCAGCGTGGCGAGGGCGGCCGCCGTCGCCACCGGGTTGCCGCCGAAGGTGGTGCCGTGCTGGCCCGCTGTCAGGAGCGAGGACACCTGCCCGCCGAACGTCAGCAGCGCTCCAATGGGGAATCCGCCGCCGAGGCCCTTGGCCAGGGTGACGGCGTCCGGAACAATCCCGGCGTCCTCGCTGGCTAGCCATTTTCCGGTACGCCCGATTCCAGTCTGGACCTCGTCCAGGATCAGCAGGGCGCCGGCCTTTGTGGTCGCCTCGCGGGCGGCCCGCAGGTAGCCGGCAGGCAGCGGCCGCACCCCGGCCTCGCCCTGGATCGGTTCCAGGAAAACGGCGGCCACGGTCTCATCGATGGCAGCTTCAAGGGCTGCTACGTCACCGAACGGGATATGGACCACACCGCCGGGCAGCGGCTCGAACGGGGCACGGTACGCTTCCTTGGCGGTCAGGGCCAGGGCACCCATGGTCCGCCCGTGGAAGGCACCTTCCAAGGCGATGATCTTGGTCCTGGGCGAACCGTCCGGACCGGTTCCGTTGCGTCGCGCGAGCTTGAAGGCAGCCTCGTTGGCTTCGGTTCCGGAATTGGTGAAGAACACCTTGGAGCCTGCCGGGGCGTGCGTCAGGGCGAGCAGCTTTTCGGCCAGTGCGATCTGCGTGGGGCTGGTAAAGAAGTTGGAGACGTGCCCCAGGGTTGCCAGCTGGCTGGAGATCACGGACGTGACAAACGGGTGGGCGTGGCCCAGGGCGTTGACGGCGATGCCGCCGAGCAGGTCAAGATATTCCTTGCCGTCGGCGTCCCAGACCAGGCAGCCGGCACCGCGCACCAGCACACGCTGCGGCGTGCCGAACACGCCCATGAGGGACGTCGAGTAGCGGGCGAGCCACTCGGCTCCACTACCCGTCCCAGTCATAACGGAAGCTTTGGGGGCCGAGCCGTCGATGGGGGCCCGGGTGTGGTCGGGCACCGCGAAGCGGGCGGGGCCCCCATCGACGGTCGGACCGGCGCCAGGAGTTTCGTTCATGCGTTCACCTCTTCGTCAGGGACCACCTGGGTGCCGATTCCGGCGGTGGTAAATGTTTCCAGGAGCATGGAGTGCGGGAGCCTGCCGTCCACGATGTGCGCGCGCTCCACTCCCCCGTCAATGGCTTTAAGGCAGGCCTCCATCTTCGGAATCATGCCCGATTCCAGGGACGGCAGCAGTTCGCGCAGCTCCGAGGCCGTGAGGGAAGAGATGAGCGATGACCTGTCCGGCCAGTTGGCATAGAGGCCTTCGACGTCGGTGAGGATCACCAGTTTTGATGCCCCCAGCGCTTCGGCGAGGGCGGCCGCGGCCGTGTCCGCGTTGACGTTGAGGACCTGGCCCGTGGTCTGGGCCCGTTCGCCCCGCTGGTCCGCTGCGCCGCTGCCGTCGTCCTCGATTTCGGGCGCCACGGTGGAGATGACGGGGATGCGCCCGGCAGCCAGGATGTCCAGGATGCCCTCCGGGTTCACGCCGACCACTTCGCCTACCAGTCCAAGGTCCACTTCCTGGCCGTCAATGATGGTCCCGGTCCGGACTGCCCGGAGCAGGCCGCCGTCCTCACCGGACATTCCCACCGCGTAGGGGCCGTGGGAGTTGATCAGGCCAACCAGTTCGCGGCCCACCTGGCCGGTGAGGACCATCCGGACCACGTCCATGGCTTCGGGGGTGGTGACGCGCAGGCCACCCTTGAACTCGGACTCAATGCCCAGCCGGGCCAGCATGGAGTTGATCTGCGGACCGCCGCCGTGGACCACCACGGGGTGGATGCCTACGTGGTGCAGGAACACGACGTCCTCCGCGAAAGCGCGGCGCAGTTCTTCGTTGACCATGGCGTTTCCGCCGTACTTGATCACCATGGTGGTGCCGGCAAAGCGCTGGATCCAAGGCAGGGCCTCGATCAGGGTGCCTGCTTTGCTTTGGGCATCACTCATGGACGTGGTTTCGCGGGTCTGGGTGTTCATGCTTGGCGTTACTCCAAGGTGGCTGGTGGATTTGCTCGAGGACTAGCTCGAGTAAGCGCTGTTCTCGTGCACGTAGTCGTGGGTGAGGTCGTTGGTCCAGATCGTGGCCTCGGCGTAGCCGGACTTCAGGTCAATCTCCACGTGGACTTCGCGGGGTTCCAGGTCCACCAGGCTGCGGTCATCGCCGATGCTGCCGTTGCGGCAGATCTGGACACCGTTGATGGCGACGTTGAGCTGGTCCGGCTCGAAGACTGCGTCCGTGGTGCCCACGGCGGACAGGACACGGCCCCAGTTGGGGTCCTTGCCGAAGATAGCGGCCTTGAACAGGTTGGACCGGGCCACGGAGCGGCTGACGGTTTCGGCGTCCCGCTCGCTGGCCGCGTTGAACGTGCGGATGGCGATGTCGTGGCTCGCGCCCTCGGCGTCCCCGATCAGTTTGCGTGCCAGTTCCGCACACACCTGGGTCAGCCCGGCACTAAAGGCTTCGGCTGAGGGAACGGCGCCTGATGCGCCGGACGCCAACAGCACCACGGTGTCGTTGGTGGACATGCAGCCGTCGGAATCAGCGCGGTCGAAAGTGACGCGCGTGGCGTCGCGGAGCACGACATCGAGCATTTCTGCTTCCACGTCGGCGTCGGTAGTGAGGACCACCAGCATGGTGGCGAGGCCGGGGGCCAGCATACCGGCGCCCTTCGCGATGCCCCCGATGGAGAACTCCTGGCCGTCGGCGTCGGTGCCGATGAACAGCGCGGCCTTGGGCACCGAGTCGGTTGTCATGATGGCATTGGCCGCTTCGGGTCCGCCGTCCGTGCTGAGCGCCGCAGAGGCGGCCTCGACACCCGGAAGGATTTTGTCCATGGGCAGCTGCTCACCGATGAGGCCGGTGGAGCACACAAAGACGTCGGTTGCCGAAATGCCCAGTACTTCGGCGACCTTTTCGGCGGTGCTGTGCGTGTTCTGGAATCCTTCCGGACCCGTGCAGGCGTTAGCACCGCCGGAGTTAAGGATGACGGCGTCAACCCGGCCGTCCGAGACTACCTGGCGGGACCAGTGGACCGGGGCTGCGGCCACGCGGTTGCTGGTGAAGACGGCGGCCGCCGCCTTGGAGGGGCCATCGTTGACGACCAGGGCCAGGTCCGGCTTGCCGGACGCCTTGAGGCCGGCGGTGACGCCGGCGGCCCGGAAGCCCTGGGGTGCGGTAACGGTCACGGTGCAACTCCCTGCAGGTTGAGGCCGGCGGTTTCCGCCAGGCCAAGCGCAATGTTCATGGACTGCACGGCGCCGCCGGCAGTTCCCTTGGTGAGGTTATCAATGGCGCAGGTGACAATCACGCGGCCGGTGTGCGGGTCAAAAGCCAACTGCATTGCCGCGTGGTTGGAGCCCTGGACCGACTTGGTGGCCGGCCATTGGCCCTCCGGCAACAGGTGGACAAACGGTTCGTCGTCGTAGGCCTCAGCCCACGCCTGGCGAAGGTCCGCTGCGGAGGTGCCCGGCTTGACCTTCGCCGTCGCGGTGGTGAGGATCCCGCGGCTCATGGGGGCAAGCGTGGGGGTGAAGGACACGGTGACGGTTTCCCCGGCAGCGTTGGAGAGTCCCTGCTCGATCTCCGGTGTGTGGCGGTGGCCGCCGCCCACGCCGTAGGGGCTCATGGAGCCCATCACCTCGGCGCCGATGAGGTTTACTTTGGCGGCCTTGCCCGCACCCGAGGTGCCGGAGGCGGAAACTATGACGACGTCGTCGGGCTGCAGGAGGTTCGCAGCGAACCCGGGCGTCAGCGCCAGGAGGGCCGACGTCGGGTAGCAGCCGGGAACGGCAATCCGGGTGGCGCCCTTGAGGACCTCACGCTGGCCGGGAAGTTCGGGCAGGCCGTACGGCCATGTTCCAGCGTGGGCCGAGCCGTAGAACTTTTCCCACGCGGCCGGATCTTCCAGGCGGTGGTCTGCGCCGGCGTCGATCACCACAGTGCTCTCGGGGAGCTGCGCTGCGATCTCCGCGGAAGCCCCGTGCGGAAGGGCCAGGAACACCACGTCGTGGCCCGAGAGGTTTTCCACCGTGGTGTCTTCCAGGATGCGGCTGGACAGCCCATGCAGGTGCGGCTGCAGTTCGCCGAGGCGGGAGCCTGCATTGCTGTGCGCTGTGATGGCGCCGATGGTTACGTCCGGATGTCCCGCTAGGATGCGCAGGACTTCTCCCCCGGCGTAGCCACTGGCTCCGGAGACGGCAACTGAAATAGTCATGCAGTGAATCTTACAGCAAAAATATTCAGTGTGCCCGATATTTATACATTGTGTTTTCTGCGCTTCCCGGCCGACTGGACAGGCTCCCGTATGCTGGTGGAAGGGTGATTTTGACCGCGCAGTTGCGAACGTCTGCTGCAGCGTTGCCCATAACAGTTACGAGGCCCCGGCTCCATGACCACCACCCTCTCAACGCCGGAGCGCCCCAAATCGCGCGTCCGGCAGCCCAACGCCGTTGTCCTGAGCTATTCGGAACTGCTCAAGAGCGTCAAGGCCGCAGGCCTGCTGGAACGCCGTGTGGGTTTCTACATCACACTCTTTTCCACCCTGGTGCTCCTGATGACCGCCACCTGGTTCGGTTTCGCGCTGATAGGTGACAGCTGGTTCCAGCTCCTCATCGCGGCCGCAGTCGGCATTATCTGCACCCAGCTGAGCTTCCTGGCCCACGAGGCCGGCCACCGCCAAATCTTCGCGTCCCGCCGCGCGAACGACTGGACCGCCCGGATCCTGGCCACCTCGGTGGCAGGCATGAGCTATTCCTGGTGGGAGCAGAAGCACGGCGCTCACCACAACCATCCGAACGTGATCTCCAAGGATCCCGACATTGCCACCGGCGCGATCGCCTTCCACCACGAAGCCGCAGCCACGCGCCAGGGCCGGTTTTCCTTCCTGACCCGCAAGCAGGGCTGGTTCTTTTTCCCGCTTCTGTTCCTGGTGGGCCTGGGGCTCCAGATCGATTCCGTCAGGTTCGTCTTCCGCCGGGCCAAGGTGACGCACCGCTGGGTGGAGCTGCCTATCCTGCTCGTCCGCCTGGGCATCCTGCCCGTCCTGGCCTTCACCTTCTTGCCGCTGGGAATGGCCTTCGCCTTCATCGCCGTCCAGCTCGCCGTCTTCGGCTTCTACATGGGCGCCTCCTTTGCGCCCAACCACAAAGGCATGCCCGTCATTCCGGCGGACAGCCGTGTTGACTTCTTCAGCCGGCAGGTCCTGACGTCACGGAACATCTCCGGCGGCCGGTTCATGGACATCCTGCTCGGCGGGCTGAACCGCCAGGCTGAGCACCACTTGTTCCCCGACATGGCGCGGCCCCAGCTGGACAAGGCCGCCAGAATCGTCCGGGAGTACTGCCAAAAGCACCAGGTTCCCTACACCGAAACCACGCTTCTGCAGTCCTACGGCATTATTGTCCGCTATCTCAACGACGTCGGACTTTCCGCCGGCCGGCACTTTGAGTGCCCCATGGCCACGGTCACCCGGCGCTACTGAACAACTCCGGCGAAACTCGGCCGGCCCCCAGCTTGACCCGAAGTGACGGCCCTGACCGGCCGTCACTTCGTCGTTCGCTCAGGTTTCCCTAGGATGGTTCCAGGATCCGGGGCGAGGAAATCCCAGCCCCGGGGAAGGAGATACATGACGCACGCCATCGTTGCCCGCGAGCCCGGAGGGCCCGAAGTACTGGAACTGGCAGAGGTCGAGCGCCCCGTCCCCGGGCCCGGCCAACTGCTCATCAAGGTGGCGGCAGCGGGCGTCAACTTCATTGAGACCTACCAACGCGGGGGCATGTACCAGGTCCCCTTTCCCTTCACCCCCGGCTCGGAAGCGGCCGGAACGGTTGAGGAGGTGGGCGACGGCGTCGAGAACTTCACCGTCGGCAGCAGGGTGGCTACGGCCGAAGGCGCCAAATGCTACGCCGGCTACGCCGTACTCGATGCTGTCAAGGCCCTGCCGGTGCCGGATGGCGTCGATGACCTCACGGCTGCTGCCCTGCCGCTCCAGGGCATGACTGCCCACTACCTGATCAATTCCTCCTTCAGGGTGGAACCGGGCCACACCGTGCTGACGCACGCTGGTGCCGGCGGCGTAGGCCTGCTGCTGACCCAACTGCTGAAGGAAAGGGGCGCCCGCGTCATCACCACCGTCTCCTCGGACGCCAAGGAAGAACTAGCCCGGGAGGCCGGGGCAGACCATGTACTGAGGTACGAGGGCTTTCCCCACCATGTCCGCGAGCTCACCGGCGGGAAGGGCGTGGACGTGGTGTACGACGGCGTGGGCCGCAACACTTTTGACGGTTCCCTGTCCTGCCTGCGCACACGGGGCACGCTCGTCCTGTTCGGGGCCGCCTCGGGAGCCGTTCCCCCGGTGGATCCGCAGCGCCTCAACGCCGGTGGGTCGCTTACGCTGACCCGGCCGACCCTGGGCCATTTCCTGCTCAACGAACAGGAGCGCCGATGGCGGTCGGGCGAGATCTTCGCCGCCGTGGCAAACGGGAACCTAAAGGTCCGGATCGGCGCCACGTATCCGCTGGCCGACGCCGCGAGGGCTCACGAGGACCTTGAGGGCCGTCGGACCACGGGCAAGGTCATCCTGGTCCCCTGACCCCGTTCAGGAAACGCCCGGCGAATGGAGTGTGGACACCAGACGAACGGCGTCACTTTCCGTTCACCTTGCCAGTGGAGACTGCAGGGGTGACCGAGCTACAAACCAGCGGCCCTGCGCCCGACGGCCTTGCCGAATATCAGCCCCAGCTGCCCGGGTCGGCTGTATCACCCCCGGCGCGGACGTTGGTGGATATCCTGCAGGAAACCGCCAACCGCTATCCGGATGCGTCCGCACTGGATGATGGCCGCCAGTCGCTGAGCTATGCGCAGCTGATGGCGGCCGTACGCTCCGCCGGCCGGGAACTTCACCTGGCGGGGCTCGGTGCCGGTGACAGGATCGGCGTCCGGATTCCGTCCGGAACGAACGGACTGTACGTCTGGATCCTCGCGATCCTGCTCGTTGGCGCCGCCTATGTTCCCGTTGATGCCGACGACCCGGAAGAACGGGCCCGGCTGGTCTTCGGCGAAGCCAAAATCGCCGGCATGATCACCGGTGAGGGCCTGAGCGTGACCAATGGCAGGGAAGGACCGTTCCCCGCGGCACGGCTTGCCACACCCGACGACGACGCCTGGGTCATCTTCACGTCGGGCTCCACCGGAACTCCAAAGGGCGTCGCAGTGCAGCACAGGTCGGCGGCTGCCTTCGTCGATGCCGAGGCAAGGATCTTCCTTCCTGCGGACCCGATCGGGCCGCAGGACAGGGTGCTGGCAGGGCTGTCCGTGGCCTTTGACGCCTCGTGCGAGGAGATGTGGCTCGCGTGGCGGCACGGGGCCTGCCTGGTCCCGGCCCCGCGTGCCCTGGTCCGCACTGGCATGGACCTCGGACCCTGGCTCATCAGCCACGGCATCACGGTAGTGTCCACCGTCCCCACCCTTGCGGCGCTTTGGCCCGCAGAATCGCTGGAGAATGTCCGGCTGCTGATTTTTGGCGGCGAGGCGTGCCCGCCGGAACTTGCAGAGCGGCTCGCAGTGGAAGGCCGCGAGGTCTGGAACACCTATGGACCCACAGAGGCCACGGTGGTGGCCTGTGCGGCCGAATTGGGTGGGCCCGGGCCGGTACGGATCGGCTTGCCGCTGGACGGCTGGGACCTAGCCGTGGTGGACGGCGACGGTGTGCCGGTGGCCGAGGGCGCCGTCGGTGAGCTCATCATCGGAGGGGTGGGACTGGCCCGCTACCTGGATCCAGCCAAGGACGCGGAAAAGTACGCTCCGATGCCCACCCTGGGCTGGCAACGCGCTTACCGCTCCGGTGACCTCGTCCGCTACGAAGCAGCCGGGCTTGTCTTCATGGGCCGGGCCGACGAACAGGTAAAACTGGGCGGCCGCCGGATCGAACTCGGAGAAATCGATGCCGCGCTGCAGGCTCTGCCGGGCGTCGCAGGCGCAGCAGCCGCCGTGCAAACGACGGCGGCTGGGAACCAGGTCCTGGTGGGGTACCTCGCGCCCGCAGGAGAAGATGAGCCCGACCTCGCCGCCGCACGCAGACTGCTGGCAGCCAGCCTCCCCGCTGCACTGATCCCCCTGTTGACCGTCGTGACATCGCTGCCCACTAAAACCAGCGGAAAGGTGGACCGGCACTCACTCCCGTGGCCCCTCGCCGGATCCGGCGCTGCGGAAAGTGACAGCGCCCCACTGAACCTGCCGGATGACGCCGCCTGGATCGTCGAACAGTGGACCAACGTGCTCGGCAGCCCGGCGGCAAGCCTGGACGCCGACTTCTTCGCACACGGCGGAGGCTCCCTGGCCGCCGCCCAACTGGTCTCCGCCCTTCGGCTCCGCTATCCCACTGTCACGGTCGCCGACATCTACGCCACCCCTCGGGTCGGCGCGTTGATCGACACTGCCCGGCAATCCCTGCCGGACGGTGTCAACGCAGGACCTGCCAAGGAACGCACTGTCCGCCCGACGGCCCGCAAGTCCCAGATCTTCCAAACGCTGATGGGTGTCCCCTTGCACATTTTGGTGGGCATGCGCTGGCTGACTTACCTCATGGCTGGAAACAACGTCCTCGCCGGCCTGGCCGGTTTCGCCGCCGCACCCACGGTGTCATGGTGGTGGGTCGGGGCATCGTGGCTGGTCTTCGTGAGTCCCCTTGGCCGAATGGGCCTCTCCATCGCCGCGGCCCGATTGCTGCTCCGCAACGTAGGCCCGGGAACTTACCCCCGCTCCGGGAAGGTGCACCTGAGGCTCTGGCTGGCCGAACAGATCCAGGACTTGGCTGGCGCCGTCAGCCTTGCCAGCGCGCCGTGGGTGCCCTACTACGCCAGGGCCCTCGGAGCGAAAATCGGCAGCAATGTGCACCTGCATTCGCTGCCGCCGGTGACCGGCCTGCTGTCCTTGGGCAGCGGAGCGAACATCGAGCCCGAGGTTGACCTTTCCGGGTGGTGGATTGACGGCGACCACGTCCGGATCGGAGCGGTCCACGTGGGCGCCGGGGCAACGGTGGGCGCGCGCAGCACGCTGATGCCCGGTGCCAGCATCGGTGCCGGCGGCCAGGTCGAAGCAGGTTCGGCAGTGCTCGGCAAAGTGAAGGCCGGACAGGTGGTGGCAGGTTCACCGGCCCGCCGCCGCGGCAAGGCCAAAAACGACTGGCCCGAAATGCCAGCCAGCAGCCGGCTGATGGGCCGTCTGTGGTTCGCCGCCTTCGCCTCCGCATCCGCCGTCCTCGCCATGATCCCCTACGTGTCCGCGGCTGCAGCTGCCGCGGTCATCTTCCTTTTTGTCCAGGGCAGCAGTTCCCTGTCCGCAGCGTGGCCGCAGCTCCTCGCATCCCTGCCGCTGGCCGCACTGGCCTGGTTCAGCGCCAATCTCCTGCTGATCCTGGGCACTACCCGGCTGCTGGGAACCGGACTGAAGGAAGGCTATTACCGGGTGCGGAGCCGGATCGGTTGGCAGGTCTGGGCCACCGAACGGGTCCTGGACCTGGCCCGGGACCTCCTCTTCCCCATTTACGCCAGCCTTTTCACACCTGTCTGGCTGCGGCTGCTCGGTGCCCGCATCGGCAAGAACGTGGAGGCGTCCACCGTACTGCTCCTGCCCAAGATGACCACCGTTGGTGAAGGAGCATTCCTGGCCGACGACACCATGGTGGCGTCGTACGAACTTGGCGGCGGCTGGCTTAAGATCGCACCCGCGAAAATCGGCAAGCGTTCCTTCCTGGGGAACTCCGGCATGACGGCAGCCGGCCGGAATGTCCCGAAGAACTCCCTTGTAGCCGTGCTGTCCGCCACGCCCTCCAAGGCAAAATCCGGGACCTCGTGGCTGGGCAGCCCTCCTGTGAGGCTGCGCCGCACGGCCATCGCCTCAGACAGTACGTTGACGTTCCAGCCGCCGATTCGGCTGAAAGTGGCCCGGGCCCTCTGGGAGCTGTGCCGCTTTGTTCCAGTGGTCCTGACGGTGGGACTCGCCGCGGGCGTGCTGTTGGCTTTCGATTGGCTGGCCACCAACCTTGGCTACGGCGTTGCGGCGGCACTGGGCGGGTTCGTCATGCTGCTGGCGGGCGCCCTGGCGGCTGGCAGCGCCGTAGTGGCCAAGTGGCTGCTGGTGGGCCGGATCCAGGCCGGAGAACATCCCCTCTGGAGTTCCTTTATCTGGCGCAATGAAGTGGTGGATACCTTTATCGAAATGGTCAGCGCCCCATGGTTTGCCCGGGCGGCGAGCGGAACGCCGGCGCTGGTGTGGTGGCTCCGCGGACTGGGGGCCAGGATAGGTTCCGGGACCTGGTGTGAGAGCTATTGGCTGCCGGAAGCGGACCTCGTAACCCTGGGCGCCAACTCCACGGTCAACCGCGGCTGCGTGGTCCAAACCCACCTGTTCCATGACCGGATCATGAGCATCGACACTGTTACGCTCGAGGAGGGAGCCACCATGGGCCCGCACGGCGTCATCCTCCCACAGGCACGGATCGGCAAAGGCGGAACCGTGGGTCCGGCATCGCTGGTGATGCGCGGGGAGACCGTTCCCGCCGGGACGTACTGGATGGGCAATCCTGTCAGTCCCTGGCAGGGTCCCGATGTTCCCGTACCCCGCCTGAAGTAAGTACCCGCTAGTCCGCCACCGTTGCAAATTGAGGCCCGTCCCCATGAGTTTCACAGAACCAGCAAGCTCCGAAGCCGCCGTGGGAACGGCCGAGGCCGGCTTGCGGTCCGACCGCTATATGCCGGGCCATGGCACCAATGCCTACAGCGTTTCGCGGTATGAACTGGACCTGGATTACCGGCTGTCTGCCAACCGGCTCAACGGCCGGGCCGTCCTCCACGCCACAGCCGCACGCCAGGCGTCCGCCGTCGTCCTGGACTTTGTGGGCCTCCGGGCCACCAAGGTGCAGTTCAACGGGCGCCGGGTCCGGCGTTTTGTCCAGCGCGCCGAACAACTGGTGGTGCATCTCGAGGCCGATCTCGCCCCGGGAGACACCTTCCTGCTGGACATACGCTACGAAGGCAACCCCTCGCCCCGCCGCGGGCTGTGGGGTGAAGTGGGCTGGGAAGAGCTTACCGACGGCGTGCTGGTGGCCGGTCAGCCCAACGGCGCCCCCTCCTGGTTTCCGTGCAATGACCACCCGCGGAACAAGGCAAGCTACCGGATTACCGTAACCACCGATGCCAATTACCGTGCCGTCTGCAACGGCCGGCTGGTGGGGCACAGCATCAGGGCCAGCCGCGAAACGTGGACCTATGAGCAGGAAGAGCCGATGGCCACGTACCTGGCCACAGTGCAGATCGGCCGGTACGGGTCCCTGATCCTGGACCCCGGGGACACGCCCGGCGGTGTGCTGCAGTCGGCGGCTGTTCCGGCAGGCCTGGCCAGCACGGCCCTGCAGGGGCTGCGCCTGCAGCCGGAGATGATGCGCACGTTTGTCAATTGCTTTGGGCCCTACCCGTTCGCCGAGTACACAGTTGTGGTTGCCGACGATGTCCTGGAGATCCCGCTGGAGGCCCAGACCCTGTCCATCCTGGGGCGGAACCACCTCAGCCCGGACTGGGATTCCCAGCGCCTGATCGCCCATGAGCTCTCACATCAGTGGTTCGGGAATTCGCTGACCGCCAGCGGGTGGAGCGACATCTGGCTGCATGAGGGTTTTGCCTGCTACGCGGAGTGGATCTGGTCAGAAGCCGCCGGCCTGATGACCGCAGGCGACCGGGCGGCAGCCGCCTGGCGCAGGCTCTCCTCCGCGGGCCAGGACCTGGTGATCGGGGATCCCGGTCCGGAGCTGATGTTCGATGACCGCGTCTACAAGCGGGGGGCCCTGGCATTGCACGCACTGCGGCTGCGGTGCGGTGACCTGGCTTTCTTTGCGCTGCTGCAGGAATGGACCCGGACCCACCAGCACGGTTCGGTGTCCACCGCGGAGTTCATCCTGATGGCGGACCGGGTAGCGGGCCTCGACTCCGAGACGCTGCTGCACCCTTGGCTGTTTGAGGAGGCCCTGCCGCCGCTGCCCATGCGCGGGCGGCACGCCTCCTGCTAGCGGAACGGCCCGACTACCCGTCGAGGGCAACAGCGGCAACAAATGCCCCGGGCAAGCCTCTGTCCGCCGGGTCGAGGTCTGTGATCCCGGGTTTGTCGAGAACGTCGACGGCGCCCGGGTCCGCCCGGAGTCCTTCGCCGGTCATTTTGAGCCAGGCCTCTTTCCGGGCCCAGAGCCGGGCACGTTCACGCAGCAGTCCCGGCCCGGACAGATTTCCGACGGCGCGCCGTTCAGCGGCGCTGAGCGCCACGGCGTCGAAACCGTCAAAGTCCAGCCGCGAGGGATCTTCGGCATCCACACCCAGCCGCATACCGGCAACTCGTGCCGGCAGCCCTGCCAGGAGGATCCACTGTTGCGTCCGCGCCATGCTCAGCAGCAGCGGCAACGGCTCTCCCCTGTAGGTGTAGCCAGGCCTGCCGTGGGCTAGGTCGGGTCCGGAGCCGCAGCGAAGACAGGAATATCGCACCTCAAGATCACCCGCCTGCAGTTCCAGCAGGTCCGCGGCGAAACGGCGCAGGGCCACCCGGCCCGCGACAAAGCGTGTCCGTGCACGGGGCTCCAGGGACGCCGCCCGGGCGGCCTCCACGGGTTCGAGCAGCTGCGCGTCTGAGTCCGGACCGTCCGCGTGGGGGCCGCGGAGATCCACGGCCTGCAGGACGAGCCCGGACTCCACGTCAGTCAGCTAGCGCTGGACGGCACCGAAGCGCTCGGCGGCCAGGGCCACCGCGCTTTCGCGTGCGGCCGACGCCTCGTCGGCCGTCAGCGTGCGGTCCGTCGCACGGAAACGCAGGCCGAAGGCCAGCGACTTCTTGCCTTCCTCAATGCCCTTCCCGACGTAGACGTCGAACAGCGCGACATCCTCCAGCAACTCCCCGGCTCCCTCCCGGAGCGCCTCAAGGACGTGGTCCGCCGGAATGTCCTTCGGCACTACCAGCGCCACATCCTGGGTAGCCACGGGGAACGTGGAGATATGGCGGGCCACAATGACGTCGGCTGCGGCTTCGAAGAGGGCGTCGGCGTTGAATTCCAGCGCCACCGAGCGGGCCGGCATGTCATGCGCGGCAAGAAGCTTCGGGTGCAGCTCGCCGGCGTAACCCACCACTTCGCCGGTCCGCAACGAAAGCTGCGCGGCACGGCCGGGGTGGAACGCCTGGTGCGCACCCTGGCTGACCACGATTTCGACGCCCAGGACGTCCCCGGCAAGCCGGGCGATGTCCAGCGCGTCCGACCAGTCCCACATGCGGGGGGTGTGGCCCGCAGCCGCCGGTGAATCGTGGCCCGTCAGGACCGCGGCGACGTACAGCGGCTGGTCCGGCACGCCGTCGTACAGTGCATCCAGCACCTCGTCGGCAGGCTTGACGCCCAGCGGCGGGATGGAGGCAGTACCCACGGTGCCGCCGGGCAGGAAAACGAGGCCCGACTCAAAGAGCGCCAGGTCCCGGAAGCCGCGGGAGTGGTTCCGCTTTGCAACCTCAATGAGCCCGGGAAGGATGGAGGTCCGCAGGTAGCCGTGTTCCTCGCTGATCGGGTTGGCCAGCTTAACCGCGCTGCGGTCGGCCCCCTGTTCCGCGACGCCGAATGTGTCGTTGGCGGCCTTGGAGACAAACGGGTAGGCCAGCACTTCGGTCAGACCGGCATCGGCCAATGCCTGGATGAGGCGACGGCGCTGCTGCTGCACACGGGTCAGCCCTCGTCCCGGAGGTGCCACCGGAAGGGTGGCGGGGATGTTGTCGTACCCCACCAGCCGGGCGATTTCCTCGGAGAGGTCCTCTTTGGTTTCCAGGTCGTTGCGCCAACTGGGGGCGGTAACGGTCCATCCGTCGTCGGCCTTTTCGACTACTGCACCAAGATCCACCAGCGAGGTGGTGATCTGCTCTTCGGTGAAGTCGATGCCGATCCGCTGGGCGGGAAACGCCGCAGGCAAGGCGATGGTCACCGCGTCCGGCGCGGTCCCGACGTCGGTCCCGGCCTCGTCGGCGACGCCGCCGGCAAGTTCCACGAGCAGGTCAACAACACGCTGGGCGGCAATGCCGGCAACCTGCCAGTCCACGCCGCGTTCGAAGCGCTTGGACGCTTCGGACGGCAGCTTGTGGCGGCGGCGCGAGCGTCCAATGGACACCTCGTCGAAGTGTGCCGCTTCAACCAGGACGTTCGACGTCGAATCGCTCACCTCGGTGGCGGCGCCGCCCATCACGCCGGCGATGCCGATCGCGCCGGAACCGTCGGTGATGAGGAGGTCCTCGACGTCGAGCGTGCGCTCTTTATCGTCCAGGGTGGTGATCTTCTCCCCCGCCACCGCACGGCGCACCACGATGTCGCCGGAAAGCTTGTCCAGGTCGTAGCAGTGCGTGGGCTGGCCGAGCTCCAGCATGACGTAATTGGAGATGTCCACAGGCAGCGAGATGGACCGGATGCCAGCCAGCCGCAGCCGGGAGGTCATCCATGGGGGCGTGGGCCTGGTGGCGTCGACGCCGCGGACAGTGCGGGCCACGAAGCGGTCACAGCCGGGCTTGCCGTAGATGGGAGCGTCGTCGTTGAGTTTAACGCCGTAGCCGCCGGAGAGCTCGGCCGGTGCCTGGACCTTGGAGGCCGGGTCCGTGAAGGAGGTTCCGGTGGCGTGCGCGTATTCACGGGCTACACCGCGGATGGAGAACGCGTAACCACGGTCCGGGGTCACGTTGATCTCGGCCGCCTCGTCGTAGAGGCCCAGCAGGTCCATCGCGTCGGTGCCGATTTCGGGATCCAGTCCGATCCGGGACAGCACCAGGATGCCGTCGTGATCCTCGCCGATGCCCAGCTCCCGGACAGAGGCGATCATTCCGGCGGACAGGTGGCCGTACGTCTTCCGGGCAGAAATGCGGAAGTCTCCCGGCAGGACGGCGCCGGGGAGCGTGACCACCACTTTGTCGCCCTCCACGAAGTTGTGGGCGCCGCAGATGATCCCCTGCACGCCGGACGGATCGATGCCCTCGCCGGACAGGGATTGTTCCTGCCCTTCGGGGACCACGCGGACCTGGCACCAGTTGATGGTCTTGCCGTTGGTCTGGGGTTCCTTGACGATGCTCAGGACCTGGCCCACCACAATGGGGCCCTGCAGGGTGTCCGTGGGCCGGTGGACTTCTTCTTCTTCAAAGCCGACCTTGACCAGTTCGGCCATGACGTCTTCGGCCGTTGCTCCGGCCGGTACCGCTGCGAATTCCCGCAGCCAGGAAAGGGGGATACGCACTGTTAGATCTCCATCCCGAAGTGCTCGCTGAAACGTACATCGCCTTCGATCATGTCGCGCATGTCGCCCACTTCGTTGCGGAACATCAGTGTGCGCTCGATGCCCATGCCAAAGGCAAAACCTGAATAGGCGTCCGGGTCGATGCCGGCGGCCCGGAGGACGTTCGGGTTGACCATGCCGCAGCCGCCCCATTCGATCCACCGTGGGCCACCCTTGGCGCCAGGGTGCCAGATGTCCAGTTCGGCTGAGGGCTCGGTAAAGGGGAAGTAGTTGGGGCGCAGCCGGATCTGGGCTTCGTCGCCAAACATTTGCCGGGCGAAGTGCTCCAACGTTCCGCGGAGGTCAGCCATGCTGAGGTTCTTATCGATGGCCAGGCCCTCGAACTGATGGAACACCGGGGTGTGGGTGGCATCGAGTTCATCGGTCCGGAACACCTTGCCCGGACACAGCACGTAGATGGGTACGTCGCGCTCCAGCATGGAGCGGACCTGCACCGGGGAGGTGTGGGTGCGCATCAGCAGGTGGGCCTCGGGAGGCTCCACAAAGAACGTGTCCTGCATTTCACGCGCCGGGTGGTCCGGCTTGAAGTTCAACGCGTCGAAGTTGAACCACTCGGATTCCACCTCGGGGCCTTCGGCAATTTCCCAACCCATGCCCACGAAGATGTCCGCCACGCGGTCCTGCAGCGTGGACAGCGGGTGCCGGGCTCCGGCCCGACGACGGCGCGGCGCGGCCGTGACGTCAACTGTTTCTTCCAGCAGTATCCGCGCGTCGTTTTCGGCTTCCAGCTCGGCCGTGCGGTCCGCGAGCGCTTTGTTCACCCGGCCCCGGGAAGAACCCATCAGTTTGCCGGCCACGGCTTTCTGATCCTTCGGCAGAGCACCGATTTCCCGGTTGGCCAGGCTGAGCGGTGACTTCTCACCAGTGTGGGCAAGCCTCACCGCCTTGAGTTCGTCGAGGGAGCCGGCGCCGGCAATGGCGGCGATAGCCTGGTCTACAGCGGCAGTGATGGCGGCTTCATCCGTAGGGTTCGGGATGGCGGCGCCCGGCAAAGTTTCAGTCATCTACTGTTCTTAGCTACGAGTCGGGGCTGACGTATTTCCTCAATGACCAGGGCAGCCCCACACGGTTTCCCGGCAGCGCGTCCGTCACTGGCAGGCCACCAAAGTGAATCCATGCGGCATGAATGCACTCAATGGCCAGGTCAGGACCGCCAGAACATTACCCGTGGGAGTTCTGCCGGCGGCCACTATCCTCCAGTCTAATTGAAGGCTCCGGCTACCATGGCCTCATGACACTGCGGCGGCGCCTGGCAGGAGCACGGCCATTGACGGCAGGCCAGCGGGCGCGGCAAATCGCCAACCTGGCCAACGGCACCACGCTGCTGGGGCTCGGTATTGCCCGGGTTGCGGGAACCGCCATCACCAAAGGCCCACGGGGACTGGTCATAGCTGCCGGTTATCGGTGGAGGCTGCCGCACGCAGGGGCTTTCGCCGTGGGGAATGTGGTCATCTGCCGCACCTCCGCTGAACGGCTGGCCTCCAACGCGGCACTTCTGGGCCATGAGGAAAAGCATTGCAGCCAGTACGCCTGCTGCCTGGGATTTCCCTTCCTTCCGCTGTATTTCCTGGCCGCCGGCTGGTCGCAGTTCCGGACTGGAAATCCGGGGTCGGCGAACTTCTTCGAAAAGCTGGCCGGTCTGGAGGCCGGCGGCTACGTTGACATCAGGACACCTAGGCCGGCTCCGCACAGTGCCGGTGGAATCGAGGTTTGACCATGGCCGGCGCGAAGACCAGGACCATCACCGTGACGGGAACAGGATCGGCCGAGGCGCCCCCTGACCTGCTGACGATTTCCGTCGGCGTCGAGTGCCGGCGGGACAGCGTGGGTGCTGCCTACGCGGCTGCAGGCACGGCGTCCGCCGCTGTCTCCGGTGTACTCCGGCAGTACGGCGTTGGCGACGCGGACATCCGGACGACCGGGCTGAACGTCCGGCCGGAGCTGATTTGGCGCGACGGGGAGGGCCAGAAAGTGGCCGGTTATGTGGCGTCGAGCATGCTCACGGTCCGCCTCCGGCAGATGGGCGCTGCCTCCACGGTCATCGCGGACGTGGTTGAGGCCGGCGGCGACGACGTCCGCCTCAACGGCCTGGAGCTCGGCTTCACGGATGAATCCGCTGTGATGTCACGTGCCCGGGAAGCTGCGTGGCAGGATGCCGCGGCTGCGGCCGAACAGTTTGCTTCCCTCGCTTCAGCCAGGCTTGGCGCGGTGGTGTCCGTTGCCGAGCACCCCCTCTCATCCGGCCCGGTTCCTGTGGCCAGGCTCGAGCGGGCCGTAGCCACGGACGCCATCAGTGTGGAGGCCGGCCATTCGAGCGTCAGCGCCAGCGTCACCGTGGTGTGGGAACTGCAGGCCTGAAGGAAGTCCGGGACTGCACAGGCTCTCGGCGTCAGGAAGCCGTAAGGAGCCAGTGCAGTTGGCAGATATGGTCAGACTCCGCTGAGTTCCTCCAATGACGCGCCCTTCGCCACTGGCTCTTTGGACCGGATCATTCCAACAGCGACAGCGCTGATAAGTACTACGGCACCGACGGCGAGGTATAGCTGCACGGCGGACCACGACGCGTCGAGGAGTGCGCCCGTGATCAGCGGGGCAATGATGGCCCCGATACGTCCGACGCCGATACCCCAGCCGACGCCTGTGCTGCGGGCGGACGCGGGGTAGAGGGAAGGAGCAAGTGTGTAGAGTCCGGCGATGCAGCCGTTGATCAGCACACCCACCAGTATGCCTGCGCCAAAAGCGAGCATGAGCACAGAAGCGGCCGAAATAAAGACGACCATCATGATGGCCGAGAGAACGGTAAAGACCACAAGGACAATTTTGCTGTTCCACCGGGTGGCTATCACGCCGTACAGGAGGGCTCCGAAAATTCCGCCCAAGGTGAGCATCAACCCGCCGGTGATGCCTTGGCTCTCGGTCATGCCGGCGCTGACCAGGAGACGGGGAGTCCAGCTGTTGACGAAGTAGAAGCCGAACATTGTGGCGAAGAAGGCCAACCAGAGCAGCAGCGTGGAACGCCGGTTGGCGGGCGACATGAGGTCGGAGACGGGATTTGGCTTCTTCCTGGCCAGGGCAGGAACGTCCTGCAGGACGGCGAGTTCGGGGTGGCCCGTTTTGCGTGCAATTCGATTGAGCCGGTCCAGGACGTTGCGGGGCCTCTTGGTCACGAGGAAGTCGACAGACTCAGGGAGCACGAACAGCAGCAATACCAGGATGCTGAGCGTGCTGATACCGCCGAAAACAAAGACGGAACGCCAGCCGTACTGGCTCTGGAGGTAGACGGCGACGGCACCTCCGAGCGTTGCGCCGACGCCGTAGCCGGCCGTATAGATCCCAATGCTCAGACCCCGGCGCTGCTTAGAGGAGTATTCGCTGGCGATGACGTTGGTGCAGGCCAGGATACAACCCACGCCCAGGCCCGTCAGAAAGCGCCAGATGCCCAACTGCAGCATGTCTGCTGCCGTGGCTGCCAGCACCATGCCCAGGCCGGCCACTCCGACGGCGGCCAGAATCATCGGCCGCCGTCCGATGACGTCAGCGATGGGGGCGAGGCAGAGGGATCCAATGGCCATGCCTACGAGGCCCGCGCTCAAGAGGACACCCAGTTCGGAGCCCGTAAGGCCAAATTCCTTGGTGACACCGTTGGCCGTGAAAGCCATTGCCAGGACGTCGAAGCCGTCCAGGGCGTTGAGCAGCACGCACATCCCGATGATCAACCATTGGTATGGCGACATCCGGGACCTGTCGATACGTTCGCGTAGATCCATCTTGTATTCCTTGGAGTCAGGAGTTCCCTAGTGGGAGCTGGTTCTGTTGAGGGCGGCGGAGATGTCCGCAACCCGTTTGAGTTGATGCACGAAGTGCCGAAGCAGGCGCGATCAGGAGACGTCGATCGTGACGACCGCCAATGACGCGGAGGCTGCAGCGTCCTGCCGGTAGCCCGTGGCAGAGGTGACGGCGCGCGAGACGCAGCAGCACATTTTGCGGGCAGCATGTTGCTGGCGTTCGCTGTAGAAGACGTCGCGATGATCCACGACGCCCTTCAAATCCAGAATGCGAACCTCACACAGTCCGCATTCGCCCTTGCGGCAGTCGAACATCATGTCCACTCCGGCGTCCTCCAGCGCCTCGAGCATGGAGCGGCCCTGCCCCACTTTCGCCTCAACTCCCAGCCGCGGAATACGGACCAGGAACTCCTCGGGGTCGTACCACCCGGAGTTGCCAAAGGTTTCGTAGCGCAGATTCGGCATGTTGAGTTCCCTCTCGGCCCACGCGCGGCGCACAGCATCCATCAGCCGGATGGGTCCGCACATGTACAGTTCTGTTTCCATATCGAGGCCGGCAACCATGGCTGTGACGTCCAGGCTGCCGCCGTCGTCGTCAACGTGGATCTGCAACCGGTCCCCGTGGAGATCCCGCAAATCCTGCAGGTAGGCCATCGCGGGTACCGTCCGGCCGGCGTAGACCAGGATGTAGTCGGCTTTGACGTTTCGAAGCACCGTGGCCATCTGCATAATGGCCGTAATCCCAATTCCACCGGCCAAGAGGACGTACCGCTTGGCCCCGACGCGCAGTGGAAAATTCTGCAGGGGTTGAGTGATTCGAAGTGTGTCGCCGGGCTTCAACGCGTGCATGAAGATGGATCCGCCTCGCGAAACGGGGGTCTTGAAGACGCTTATGGCCAATCTCTTTCCGCCATCAATGGATTCAACGACCGAGTAGGAGCGCTTCTCCGTCGCCCCGTTGATCATCACGCTGAGATCGATGTGCGATCCGGGCTCTGCATGCTTCGGCTCGGCCGGTTCCAGCTCAATCCGGCGGATGCCTGTGGCCACGTCCAAGACAGCCACGACCGTCGCCGACTGCCAGATTTCGTTGTTGGTTGCTGCCATGGTGTTTCCCCTTGAAGTCCGTGGTTGCTCAGAGTGCCGCCACCATGCGGCCCTCTGCCTGGAGCATCCGTTCAATCATCCTGCGGACCCACATGCCGCCAGCGTCGATATTCAGGCTGTAGAACTCGAAATCCGGGTTGGCGTCAATGGCAGCCTGCTGAGCGGCCAGCATTGCTTCATCCTCACCGAACACGCCGTGCACGGCGTTGCGAAGCTGCGTGGTGATGAGCTGGCTGTCCAGGCAGTAGTTGCGCATGAAGGCCCAGAAGTAGTGGCAGGACTTTGATGTCTCCGGGCTGATGGTGTTCATGACATAACCGTTGACGCCCTGGCTGCGGTCGCCATCCGGGGCGCCTGTGCCGGCCTTGGCAACGCCGACGTCAATGCGAATGGTCGAGGGCGCCTCAAAGCGAATGATCTGCCAACGGTCCACCTTGCCTTCGAAGCCTGGGAACTTGTCACGCAGGTTCTTCAGCCAGAACGGCGGGGCCTCGATATCGAGCATCCATCGGGAGACGGTTACCGTCCGGTCGTCGTGCGTGACCACAAACTCTGATTCGCTCAGCTCTTCCTGGCCGATGCTGGAGGCGTGGACAAATTCCTCGTGTGTAAGGTCCATGAGGTTGTCCAGGACCAGCTGGTAGTTGCACGGAGCAAAGATCGTCTCCCCATCGCCAGCCCAGTCCGGGCTGTCCATTTGGTGCATATCGGGAACAAGGCCCGGATCCGCTTGGGTTGGGTCGCCCAGCCAGACCCACACAAAGCGATGGCGCTCCACTACCGGGAAGGAAGGCACCGTGGCCGAGGGGTTGATGCTCTCCTGGGCCGGCATCGACGTACAGCGGCCCGCCGAGTTATAGCGGATGCCGTGATACGGACACTGGATCTCATCCCTGCCCACCACTTTGCCCATGGAGAGCGGGGCCAGTCTGTGCCAGCAAGCGTCGGCCAGTGCGACGGCCTGGCCGTCCTCCGTCCGGTAGAGGGCCAAGGGGCGGTCGGCGATCCGGCGGGCCAAGGGCTTCCGGGTTACCTGGTGGTCCCAGGCGGCAACGTACCAGGCGTTCAAGGGATAGCCCAGGACTTTGTTGGTGGTGGAACCAGTGGATTGGAGCACAGTCATCTTTGACCTCTTTCGGGGGGCTGGCAAACATCTGCTGCGGGGTCACATGCTGATGTGGGAGCAGTTCTCTGAGTGCAACTATCTATGTACATAGATGGTGGCTTGGGTCGCACACTATCTATAGATATAGTTAGTTGACAAGACCTCGAAAGGAATTCCCCATGAGTCTTCGCTACGCGCTTTTGGCATTGCTCACGGTCGAGCCAATGACCGGTTACGACCTGGCCAAACGGTTCGAGTCCTCCGTTGCTTTCGTCTGGCACGCTCCGGACTCGCAGATCTACCCCGAAGTACGGAAGATGGCGAAGGAGGCCCTGCTCGAGGCGGAGGAAATCTCCTGGGGACCCAACGGGAAGAAGACGCAATACCGCATCACGTCCAAAGGCCGCGACGCCTTCCGGCAGTGGATGAACACACCCTTGGAGTACTCCCGCGAGCGCGATCCGGTCCACCTCAAGGCCGCCTACCTGGAGTGGGCCGAGCCAAGCGCGGCCAGGCAGCACATGCAGGCCCATATCGATTACCACACGATGCGGCGGGCTCAGTGGACCGGAATGATCGCAGAGTTGCGCGGAGCCACCAATGAAATGCTGAACAAGAGGTTGGCAGCAACCCCCGAGCAGGACCGTAGACGCACTTTGGAGTACAAGATCTTCACCTATGAGGGGCTGATCGCCAGGGCGGAGACGGAGATCGAATGGGGCAAGCAGGGACTCCGGCTCATCGATTCATTCCCCGCACCTTCACAGCAGGGGACCTGATTCAGGCTGACTCAACTCTTTTCGGCTCGCCGTACCGCACCCATCCTTGACTTAAGTTCGAACATATCTTCGAATAGAGGCATGAGATGGGATGCACAAGCACTGATGCCGCGGCCCGGCAATGACGCCGGAAGTGTGGCATCACCGGCCCTGCTCCCCCTCGCCGGATTGGTCCGTTCGGTCACCACTCCCGAGTTCGCCGGCATCACCTTCCATGAGGTCACTGCCAAATCGGTGCTCAACAAGGTGGTTGCCGGTTCAAGGATGCCATTCGAGTGGACGGTGAACCCGTACCGTGGCTGCAGCCATGCCTGCGTCTATTGTTTTGCACGCAAGAGTCACACGTATCTCGATTTCGACGCCGGCCTCGACTTCGACAGCCAAGTGGTGGTCAAAGTCAATGCCGCAGATGTCCTCCGGAAAGAGTTGGCAAAGCCTTCCTGGGGCCGCCATCAGGTGGCCCTCGGCACCAACACCGACCCCTATCAGCGTGCGGAGGGCCGTTACCAGCTCATGCCGGGCATCATCACCGCATTGGCGGACTCCGGCACCCCGCTGTCCATCCTCACGAAGGGGACGCTGCTGGCCCGCGACATTCCTCTGTTGAAGAGGGCTGCCGCCCAGGTGCCGGTGGGTGTCGGCATCTCGTTGGCCATGACGGACGAAGCATTGTCTGAGGCCGTGGAGCCGGGCACTCCGGGCCCGAGGGCAAGGCTGAAACTGGTCTCCCGGCTACGCGATGCCGGGCTCCCCTGCGGTGTCATGGCCATGCCCATCCTGCCGTGGCTCTCGGACAGTGATGAAGCATTGGATTCCCTGTTCGCTTCCCTGGCTGCCGCGGGAGCTACGGGCGTCACCGCCGGAGCCCTCTACCTGAAGCCGGGCACCCGGGAATGGTTCATGCAGTGGATTGCCAGGAACCACCCGGAGCTGGCTGGCAGGTACCGGCGCCTCTACGGCACGGGATCCTACGCCTCCAAGGAATACCGCGCGTGGCTGGCGGCAAAGGTCCGCTTCTTCAAGCAGCGGCATGGCTTTTCAAGCGGCCACGGTTTCAGCCACCGTGACCTTGAGGACGATCCCCGAGGCGAGGAAGCACAATATCCCGCCGGGAGCATTCCGCCTGCTCACTTTGCCGGTACACAGGAAAAGCCGGCTGCAGATTCCCCACCGACCGCCTCGGGCCTTAAGCAGCAGCCCACGTTGTTCTAGCGAACGCCTGGGGGGAAATAGTTCAGCGGGGAACGCTTGAACCCACGAGCGTGCCCAAGGATTCCAGGAGGGCCCGGACAATCGGGAAGTCCGCCGGGATCCACGGAAGGCTGAGAGCTTCGTCACGGTTGGTGGTGCTGATCCACCGCAGCAGGTCGTGGTCTTCGAGCGGCCGGGGCTCGCCGTCGGAAATTTCCGCAAGCCACACCCGCATACTCGCGCGCTCGTTCAGGCGCCAGCCAGCGGGCGTTGCGGCGGGCAGTTCCTCCCCGAGGCGGACCTCGACGCCCAGTTCTTCCCTGAGTTCCCGGTGCAGTGCGGCCTCGCTTTGTTCGCCGGCTTCCACTTTCCCGCCGGGAAACTCCCAGAGCCCGGCGAACTGCTCGGGAGCCGTCCGCCTGGCCACCAGCATCCGGGTGGGCTCCGCTAACGAGTCAAGGATTGCGCCGCCAACTACCTGTATCCGTCCAGTCACCCTTCCAGTCTATGGGGGACAATTGATGAGGCGCCCGCGGGCGTGCGCCACAATCCACTCCCCTTTCGAAAAAGCAGGCACATGAGCAGCGTCATCCAGTCACCCACCGCCCGGAAGACCCAGTCCCCCGGCATCGCGCCCGCCATCATTTCTCTGGCGATGGGAGGCTTCGGGATCGGCGTGACAGAGTTCACCATGATGGGCCTGCTCAAGGAAGTGGAAGTGGGCCTTGGCATCAGCACTCCGGAAGCCGGACACCTCATTTCTGCCTACGCCCTGGGCGTGGTGGTGGGCGCACCCCTGCTGGCCGCAGTCGGAGCCAAACTGCCGCGGAAACACCTGGCCCTTGGACTGATGCTTTTCTTCAGCCTTGCCAACCTGACCTCGTTCCTGGCCCCGGACTACGGCACCATGTTGGTCTCCCGCTTTGCCGCCGGTCTGCCCCACGGCGCGTTCTTCGGTGTTGCGGCTGTCATCGCCGCGTCGCTCGCGTCGCCCACCCGCCGGGGGTGGGCCATCTCCATGGTGATGGCCGGATTGACTGTCTCCAACGTCGTCGGCGTGCCGCTGGCCACGTGGGTGGGCCAAGCATTCGGCTGGCGCCTGCTGTTTGTCCTGGTGGGGGCCATCGGACTGTTGACCCTGGCGCTGCTCTGGAGGTTCGTGCCATTCCAGGCGGCGCACCCCGATGCCAGCATCCGGCGCGAACTCGGGGCGCTGAAACGGCTTCAGGTCTGGCTGGCCATCCTGATTGGCATTGTCGGCTTCGGGGGCTTTTTCGCCACGTACACCTATATAGCCCACACCATGACATCAGTGGCGGGCATCCCGTCGTCCCTGATCCCGCTGGTGGTCGCACTCTATGGACTGGGCATGGTCGCCGGCAATATCGTGGGTGGCCGGATCGCCGACAGGTCCGTAATGGGAACCATCTACCGGGTGCTGCCCGGCATCGCCGTGGCGCTGGTGGTTTATGCCGTCGCTGCGCAATGGCCGTGGTCCGCGTTTGTCATGGTGTTTGTTGTGGGTGCGGCCGGCTCGATGCTGGTACCGGCACTGCAGACCCGCCTGCTGGATGCTTCCCCGGACGCACCTTCACTCGCTTCCTCCCTCAACCACGCGGCGCTGAACGTCGCCAACGCACTGGGCGCCTTCCTGGGGGGTGTGGTGATCGCCTGGGGCTGGGGCTATGTTGCTCCAGCCCTTGTAGGAGCCGTCCTTGCCATCCTTGGCTTGGGTGTGGCCATCATCAGCGGGCTGCTGGAACGCAAAAACCCGCTGACCGCCTGATCCAGTGAATCGGCGGCCAGCGGCCAAGGGCTATGTCCCATGGCAGACTCAGGCTTTGGCGTCCTGCTCCCCCGCTTTGCCGGCCGGGGCTTCCGATGGCGCTGTGCCCCCGGTGTCCGCACGGTGGAGGTCAGGTTCCAGGTAAATGACGCGGGCGATCGGAACCGCCGCCCGGATCCTTTCCTCTGCTCCATCGATGGCCGCAGCGATGTCACGGCCTGCATCGGCTGCGCCGACGGAAATTTTCGCCGCCACAAGCAGTTCTTCCGGACCAAGGTGGAGGGTCTTCAGGTGGATAACGCGCGTCCCACCAGACTCGATGGCGCGGTGGATTTTGTCGCTGTTATCCTTGCTGGCAGATTCACCCAGCAGCAGCGACTTGGTTTCGAGAGCAAGAACGACGGCGATCAGCACCAGCAGGATGCCGATCATGCCGGTGCCGATGGCGTCCCAGACGCCGTTGCCGGTCAGGAGGGTGAGCCCCACGCCGAAGAGGGCGAAAATCAGGCCAACCAACGCGCCGAGGTCCTCAAGCAGGATTACGGGAAGTTCGGGCTGCTTCGCGGTACGCACAAAGCTGACCCAGGTCTGCTTCCCTCGCACGTGGTTCGATTCGATGATTGCGGTGCGGAAGGAAAAGGACTCCGCGATGATTGCGCCCACCAGGACTGCCAGCGGAACCCACCAGAAGGCGCCTTCGATGGCATGCGGGTGCTGCAGTTTCTCCCACGCCTCATAGAGGGCAAAGAGGCCGCCGACGCTGAACAGCACGATGGAAACGATGAAGGCGTAGATGTAGCGCTCGCGCCCGTACCCAAAGGGGTGCTCGGGACTTGCGGCCCGCTTGGCCCGCTTGCCGCCCACCAGCAGCAGGATCTGGTTGCCGGAGTCAGCCAAGGAGTGGATGGCTTCGGCGAGCATCGAGGACGAAAGTGTCAGGATGTATGCGACGAATTTGAGGACGGCGATTGTCAGGTTTGCGGCAAGGGCCGCGACGATCGCCTTGGTACCGCCAGTTGCAGCCACGTGGGCTTCACCTCTTATGGATTACAGGGCTGGGACAGGAAAAACGCGGCGCCGGCCACAGCTCCGCCCATAAACACCGTACCTGCCGAGGTGTGGGACACGCACCCCTTACGGGCCGTAAGGCTACTGACAATAAGGGGGCTGTGTGTTAGCTTGATGCAATATCGGGAAGATTTCGTCCCGGCGAATAAATAAGGAGGAGACATGGGTTTTCTTGCTTGGATTATTCTCGGCCTCATAGTGGGGGCCATTGTTAAGGCCGTAATGCCCGGCAGAGTGGGCGGCGGCTGGGTCACCAGCCTTGTTCTTGGTGTGGTTGGTGCAATTGTAGGCGGCTGGATTGGCAGCCTGCTCTTCAACAGGGGCGACCTTGCATTCTTTGACCTCGGCACGTGGATCCTCGCCATCGTTGGCGGCCTGGTAGTCGCCGGCGTCTACGGCGCAATCACGGGACGCAGCAAAAGCACGCGCGCACCCTGATTCCCGTCCTACTATTTAGAATTTCACCGCAAGGGCCCCGGATGAACATCCGGGGCCCTGCCATTTAAGTTGCGGATCGAAAGTCCAGGCCACAGTCCCTCGGGATCAACCCGCGGATGCTGCCGCTGCGGACGATACCGGCAGGCCGCCCTGTTGGGACCGTGCGCTGGCATAAAGGCAGACCGTTGCTGCCGTACCGAGGTTGAGGCTCTCGGCCGCCCCGTAGACAGGCACTGCCACGCGGTGGTCAGCCAGGGTGAGTTCAGCCTCCGAAAGCCCTTGTGCTTCGTTTCCAAACAACCAGGCCGTAGGGCTTTCCAGCGGGTAGGCCGACTCGGCGGCGGACGCACCCAGCCGTCGGGCTGCATTCTCGTCCTGCAGGGTGTCCAGGTTAAGGGTGCCGTAGCCATCCGCGGCCAGCAGCCCTATCCCCCGGGAACGGCACGCCGAGGCAACCTCGTCAATGTCGGCCCCGAGGACCACGGGCAGATGGAACAGGGAACCGGCCGTTGACCGGACGGCTTTGGGGTTGTAGATGTCCACGCTGGCTCCGGTGAGGACCACGGCGTCAGCTCCCGCGGCATCGGCTGCACGCAGCACTGTTCCGGCGTTGCCGGGATCCCGGACCTGGCAGAGGACCGCGATAAGGCGGGGACCGGCGTCGAGCACTTCCTCCAGGCTGACGTCAACAAAGCCGCAAACTGCGATGATGCCTTGGGGATTGACGGTGTCCGCCATGGCGGCCAGCACATCGTCGGTCGCCAGCCGCGCGGATGTCCCTTCGGCGAGGTCCTCGAACTCCGGGTAGCGGTCAAGGCAAGCTTCGCTGGCAAAGACCTCGTGCACCACTCCCGGCGCGCCGGCGGCCAGCCGCTGCTGGTGGAGGCGCAGGGCTTCCCGTACAGCCTGGGGGCCTTCGGCGAGGAACCGGCCCCGCTTTAAACGGGCCGGGCGCCCGGCAAGCCTTGCCACGTCCCTGACCCGATCAGCTCGGGGGTTTGAGAGTGGAAGGTCTTGCGGGCGCCCGGTTTCGTTCATATAAGAACCTTAGTTGCTGTTCAAGCAGGTTCTCGAACTACCCAGAACGGGAGGCTATTAGACAGCCGCTTCGTCAGCAGCAGGCTTCTTTGCAGCCTTAGCCTTCGGAGCCTTGGCTGCCTTGGCCTTGGGAGCTTCAGCCTGGACGGCGGGAGCGGACGTGTCTGCGGGCAGGGAGTCCTTGGCAATCTTCACCAGCGCGGCGAAGGCATTGGCGTCGGAGACGGCCAGCTCGGCCAGCATGCGGCGGTCAACCTCGACCTCAGCGGCCTTCAGGCCCTGGATCAGGCGGTTGTAGGTGAGACCGTTGGCGCGGGATGCAGCGTTGATGCGCTGGATCCACAGGCGACGGAAGTCGCCCTTCTTCTTCTTACGGTCACCGTAGCTGTACACAAACGAGTGCAGCAGCTGCTCTTTGGCCTTGCGGTACAGGCGTGAACGCTGTCCCCGGTAGCCCTTTGCGCGTTCGAGGATAACCCGGCGCTTCTTGTGGGCGTTTACCGCCCTCTTCACACGTGCCACGTGCGTACTCCTTCAAATCTGATCCCAAGCGTCTACTACCGGAAACCCGGCCGGCCTGAGAAGGCTTTATGGTAGGTGGCTGCTGCCAGGAGGCAGGCGGCCAAAAAACTTGGAAATTAGATGCCGAGCATCTTCCGGATGACCTTGGCGTCGCCCTTGAAGACGATCTTGTCGCCGGCAAGGCGACGGGTCAGCCTGGAGGACTTGTGCTCGAGGTAGTGGCGGCGGTTGGCCTGCTGGCGGCGCAGCTTGCCGCTGCCGGTCAGCTTGAAGCGCTTCTTAGCACCACTGTGGGTCTTCATCTTCGGCATGGGAACCGATCTCCTTACGTGTCCGCAGACAGGGTCTGCAGTTCTTTCGTGCAGCCGCCCCTGCGGGCGGCGTGCTGGTTGCTTGCTGCCGGAGGAGAGCCTCCGGCAGCTATGAACTAAGTAGTCTTCTTGCCAGCCGGCTTCGGCGCCGCTTTGGGGGCGGGACGCGCAGCAGGCTTCGGCGCTGCGGGCCGTGCCACAGGCTTCGGCATCGGGACGGCGGCGGGCTTCGGCGCTGCCGGGGCCGGAACCGCTGCGGCCGGCTTGGCCGCTTCCGGAACCTTTGCTGCAGCGGGCGCCTTGGGGGCTTCCGGAGCCTTGACTGGCGCCGGTGCTGCCTTGGGGGCTGCCGCCTTGGGAGCTTCAGCCTTGGGGGCCTCAACCTTCGGGGCCTCAACCTTCGGCGCTTCCTGCTTCGGGGCTTCCTGCGGTGCGGCCTCCTTGACGGGAACCTCAGCTGCGGGGGCGGCTTCAGCGGGAGTTTCAACCGGCGCCTCAACCTCGGGTGCCTCGGTCTCGGGCTCCGTGGTGATGGCGAAACCTTCCGGGAGAAGATCAGCCAGTGACTGCGTCAACGGTGCCTGGTCGTCGCCGGAGACGTCGATGCGTCCTGTGGCCTTGGCTTCGTTCTGCGCTTTGGCCTCCGCACGCTGCGTGGCGCGGCGTGCTTCTGCCTTGGCTTCTGCCTTGTTCTTCAGCGGACCCACAACCATGACCATGTTCCGGCCGTCGATGCGGGGGCTGGACTCAACAACGCCAACCTCAGCGACGTCGTCAGCAAAGCGCTGGAGCAGGCGGATGCCCATCTCCGGACGCTGCTGCTCGCGGCCGCGGAACTGGATCATTGCCTTGACTTTGTCACCCGCGCCGAGGAAGCGCAGTGCATGCCCGCGCTTGGTCTCGTAGTCGTGGGTGTCAATCTTCAGGCGGAACCGGATTTCCTTCAGAACTGTGTTCGTCTGGTTCTTCCGGGCTTCACGTGCCTTGACGGCGGCCTCGTACTTGTACTTGCCGAAGTCCATCAGCTTGCACACCGGAGGCTTCGCCTGAGGTGCAACTTCAACGAGATCAAGGTCGGACTCGGCAGCCAAACGCAGGGCATCCTCAATACGGACGATTCCTACCTGTTCACCTGCAGGGCCGACCAGCCGCACCTCGGGGACGCGGATACGCTCATTGATTCTTGGCTCGCTAATGTTAAAGCTCCTGTGATTGTTGTGGGGTATTCCACCGGCAAAATAGAGAAGGCCCCCAATTGCCGGAGCAATCGAAGGCCTCGAAGATCGGATGTGCGGTCCTCCGCGGAGGATGCACGCATCATCCCCGCAAAAGCTGGGTGACGCCCGACCAGGTACCCGGCAACCTTGCTTCCTGTGGAAATACTTCCTTCGGGAAAACGGCTGACGCGGGTGGGAGAGGACTCCGCTTGCAAACTGGCTGCCATTCTACAGAAAAAAACCCGCTCAGCGCATCCCAGCGCCGGTGGGGATCATCCATAACAAATAACGACATCCAGTCGGTCTGTGACAAGCTTACCAGTATGAGCACCCCAGACAGTAATTCACACGTTTACCAGGCTGCCGACGCCCAGGGGGACGTCGCCCAGCAAATCCGAGACATCTCCGAAGTTCCGGCCATCGAAGTTATTACCACCGCGGCCGTCCACCTCATGAGCGCAGCCGCAGTGAAGCTTGGCCTCGCCGCCGAGGACAACGCCGAGGAACTCAAGGACCTGGACGAGGCCCGGAAGCTCATCACTGCCCTCGCCGGGCTGGTCACCGCCGCCGCGCCAGAAATCGGGTCCCAGCATGCCGGCCCCTTGCGCGATGGCCTGCGTTCGCTGCAGCTGGCGTTCCGCGAAGAGTCGATCATCCCTGACGCCCCGGGCAAGGGTCCGGGCGAGAAGTACACCGGCGCGGTCAACTGACCAGCGCTCCCCCAAACTCCCATTCCCTCCCCCAAGCCCAACTAAGTGGCAGTAGATGTCGTTTTGGACGCTCAAAACGACACCTGCTGCTATCTAGTTGGGCAGGATGACGACGGCGGCGGGCTGACCATGGTGGTCC
>NZ_JBHJZH010000022.1:62926-74518 GCF_042270935.1 Pseudarthrobacter sp. NPDC055928 | reverse complement strand
TCCCAAATGGGACGGGGACTTCTTCGAAGGGCCGGTCCTTGGCCGCTAAAGTGGGACCCGCACATTAAGGAGTCCAACTTTTGGGGACCAGTTCAGTTTGGACCGGGCCTTTCTCGTTGATCGTCGTTTCGGGCGGCCGCGACTAGGTGTTGCGGTAGCCGGAGCCGTGGTGCCTGGCAGGCCTTGCCCCCGGGCGCTGCAGCGGTACCCAAAGCTTGTAACGGTCTGCCCTGTAGTAGGACACCGAATAGTCCACCATGGAACGGGCAACGAAGGCATGGCGCTGGATCTTGAGCAGCGGTGCACCGACATCGACGTTGAGGAGGCGTGCGGTGGAGGGTGAGGCGGCGGTAGCTTCGATCATGTCCTCCCCCCACTCCATCACCAGGCCGAATTGTTCACTGAGGACGTTGTACAGCGACGTTGGCGGTTCGCCGTCCAGCAACCCAGGAACGCGGTGGGCCGGGATGAAGTTTTCGTCCACGCTCATGGGTTCACCGTCGGCAAGCAGGAGCCGGCGGAACCGGACGAGGGGCGTGCCCTCATCGAGCTGGAGTTCGCGGGCCAGGAAGGCGCTGGCGCCAATTTGTTCGAAACTGAGGACCTTGGCCGCGGGAACCATTCCGCGACGCTGCATCTCCTCGCTGTAGGAGGTCAGCTTCACCTGCAGGTCGAGCTTGGGCTTCCGCACGAAGGTGCCAAGTCCGACCACGCGTTCGATGACCTCTTCACCCACCAGGGCATCGATGGCCTGGCGTACAGTCATCCGGGCCAGCCCGAAGCGCTCCGCAAGATCCCGTTCCGACGGCAGCGCAGATCCGGGCGGACAGGAGTCCGCTATGTACTGCCTGAGAATCTCACGGAGTTGGACATAGATTGCGGTCCCACTGCTGCGATCAATTTCACCGGCAACGGCGGCCGCGCTAGCAGCCATGATGCAGGTTCCCTGCTTGTCTCTTCACCCCTCAATCTTAAGTCAAACGCCGGCAGGTCTAGACCAGCGGCCATCCTCTATGCTTCGGTTTGGGCGCAGCCGCATGCGGACGGCTATATTGGACAGGAAATTTGTCGTCAGACGGAGGGGGCCGTCAGGGAAAAGGAGTTGCGTTGCCAGTTCACAAGGCAGTGGTTTCGGCATCGATCGGGCTGCACGCCCGTCCCGCCGCGGTGTTCGTCCGGGCAGTAACGGATACGGGACTGCCAGTCACCATTCGCAAGGCCGGTATCGAAAGCGTTGACGCCCGGTCGCTGCTGGAAGTGATGACCGCGGACTTCCACCACGGCTGCGAGGTTGAGCTGAGCATCAATGAATCGGCTGTAGACGCCCCTCATGGCCTCCTCGCCGCCGACGCAGCCCTCAAGGCCCTCGTGGAGCTCTTGGAGTCGCAGGGGGCTCAGTAAGGGCCGTGCAGCCTGTGCGAGGCAGCGCGGCGCTCCTGGCGGCACAGTGGCGCCGCCCCTCCCCCCAACGATTTAACGCATAACGACGGCGGGCCCCACCTTGAAAGGTGGGGCCCGCCGTCGTTATTGAGTCTTTGCTGCCAGTCTGGGAGGACCTAGTGTGCGTGGTCTCCGCGGCTGTACTCGTAGACCCAGCCAACGAGCGCTACCAGAGCAAGTCCGGCCGCGACGTACGTAATCCAGAAACCAATGGCCAAGCCAAGGAACCCGCCCGCGCAGGCAAGGCCGAGTACCAGGGGCCACCAGCTCCAGGGACTGAAGTGCCCCTGTTCGCCGGCACCCTCGTGGATCTCGGCGTCGTTGCGGTCCTCGGGACGCATACCGACACGCTTGCCGGTGAAGCCCAGGTAGCCGCCGATCATTCCGGCGAGCCCGCCCACCAGGAGGATGCCCAGCGTGCCTACCCATTCATGCCAGTTGGTCAGGAAACCGTAAACCAGGGAGACCGGCACGAAGAAGAAGACTCCGGCTCCAAAAATCCATGATTCGATCTTCACTTGGCAGTGTCCTTCTGGTCGGCGTTACCGAGCACCGCTGCAGCCGCAGACGGAGACTCGACGGTGTGGATTTGCGCCAGCTCGGGGTGGTGCAGGTCCAATGCGGGACGTTCCGAGCGGATCCGCGGCAGGGACGTGAAGTTGTGGCGCGGCGGCGGGCAGGACGTGGCCCACTCAAGCGAAGCTCCAAAGCCCCAGGGGTCGTCCACCTCGACACGCTCCGAGCTGCGCCACGTGATGTAGACGTTCCAGAAGAACGGAATCAGCGAAGCTCCCAGAACGAAGGAGGAGATGGTGGAGAACTGGTTCATCCAGGTGAAGTTGTCCTCCACGAGGTAGTCAGCGTAACGACGGGGCATGCCCTCGACACCGAGCCAGTGCTGGATCAGGAAGGTTCCGTGGAAGCCGAGGAACAGGAGCCAGAAGTGGATCTTTCCGAGCCGCTCGTTGAGCATCTTGCCAGTCCACTTGGGCCACCAGAAGTAGAAGCCGGCGAACATCGCGAACACCACGGTGCCGAACACGACGTAGTGGAAGTGCGCGACGACGAAGTAGGAATCAGAGACGTGGAAGTCCAACGGCGGCGAGGCCAGGATGATGCCGGTCAGGCCACCGAAAAGGAAGGTGATGAGGAAGCCAATGCTCCACAGCATCGGGGTTTCGAACGTGATCGACCCGCGCCACATGGTGCCGATCCAGTTGAAGAACTTCACCCCGGTGGGCACCGCGATCAGCATGGTCATGAAAGCGAAGAACGGCAGGAGCACCGAACCGGTCACGTACATGTGGTGCGCCCACACGGTCACGGACAGGGCGGCGATGGCGATCGTAGCGTAGACCAGGCCCTTGTAGCCGAAGATCGGCTTGCGGCTGAAGACCGGGAAAATCTCGGAGACGATACCGAAGAACGGCAGGGCGATGATGTACACCTCGGGGTGGCCGAAGAACCAGAAGAGGTGCTGCCACAGAACGGCGCCGCCGTTCTCCGGGTCGAAGATGTGGGCACCGAACCGGCGGTCCGCACCGAGGGCGAACAGAGCCGCGGCCAGGGGCGGGAAGGCCATGAGGACCAGGATGGCCGTGACCAGCGTGTTCCAGGTGAAGATCGGCATCCGCCACATGGTCATGCCCGGGGCGCGCATGCAGATGATGGTGGTGATGAAGTTGACCGCACCGAGGATTGTGCCAAAACCGGACAGTGCCAAACCGAAGACCCAGAGGTCACCGCCGATACCCGGGCTGAACGTGGTGTTCGACAGTGGTGCGTAGGCGAACCAGCCGAAGGATGCAGCACCCTGCGGGGTGATGAAGCCCGAGACGGCGATGGTGGAGCCGAAGAGGAAGAACCAGAAAGCCAGTGCGTTCAGCCGCGGGAACGCGACGTCAGGTGCACCAATCTGCAGGGGCATGATGACGTTGGCGAAGCCGGCGAACAGCGGGGTGGCGAACATCAGCAGCATCACGGTGCCGTGCATCGTGAACAGCTGGTTGTACTGTTCCTTGGTCTGCAGGATCTGCATGCCGGGCTCGAACAGCTCGGCCCGGATCAGCAGGGCCATGACGCCGCCGAGGCAGAAGAACACGAAAGAGGCGATCAGGTACATGTACCCGATGGTCTTGTGGTCTGTGGAAGTGATCCAGTTGACGACGATGCGTCCCTTGGATTTAGGAACCACGGGAGCGGTGAGCACTCCGGTGGGTGCGGATTGAGTGTATGTAGCCACGTCGCTCCCCTTACTTAATTTCGTTCAGGTTCGGGTTGCGGTCGTACTCTTCGCCGAGGAGACCCGTGTTGCCAGCATCGCGCAGTTCGTCCATGTGGGCCGCGAATTCGGCCTCGGACACCACCTTCACGCGGAACAGCATTTCGGAGTGGTACTCGCCACAGAGTTCGGCGCACTTGCCGTCGTACGTGCCCTCTTTGGTGGGGGTGAACCTGATGTAGTTGGTCTTGCCCGGGATCATGTCGCGCTTCTGCAGGAAGGCGGGAACCCAGAACGAGTGGATGACATCGCGGGAGTTCAGTTCCAGGTCCACGGACTTGCCAACGGGCAGGTACAGCGTGGGGAGCTTCTCTTTATCGATGGTGTCGCCGGTGAGGTGTGCCTGCACCCCGGCCTCATGGACGTCGTCTTCGACGATGTCGCCGGCCTTGTAGTTGAAGTCCCAGGCCCACTGCTTGCCGCGGACGTCCACAACGACGTCGGCGGGCTGTGAGCGGTCATCGATGGCCTGCTGGTCGCGGTCGGTGAAGTAGAAGAACACCAGGACCATGAACAGCGGGATGGTCAGGTAGAAGACCTCAAGCGGCAGGTTGAAGCTGATCTGCTTCGGGAAGCCCTTGGTCCCCTTGCGGCGGCGGTAGGCAACCAGGCACCAGACGATCAAACCCCAAGTAATGATGCCTACAACAAGTGCGGCGATCCATGAGTTGACCCAGAGGTCCATGATCCGGTCAGTGTGATTGGTGGTGCCACGCTCGGTGGGCAGCCACCCCTTCTCTACCTCTGGCGAACATCCAGTCAAAACCAACGCGCCGGCAAGTGCCAAGCCTGAGATCGAAGTGATCGTTTTGCGTCGGCTGCCGGTTCGGTTCTGCGAACTCACAGACGGCCCTTCCTACTTGTTGCTGTTACCCGGCAACGTTGGCTGCCCGGGCACACTAAAAGTTTTACTACTCGGTGTAGAGCTTACCGCTCCGCCGGGCGTTTCGCCCACATGTCGGCACAGTGCGGCCGTGCCGTTTCGGGCACGGCCGCACGAGGTGCCGCCATCGGGCGAAAAGTCCGGGTCAGTGGAACGAATCCCCGCAGGCGCAGGAGCCGCCGGCGTTGGGGTTGTCGATGGTGAAGCCCTGCTTCGAAATGGTGTCCTCAAAGTCAATGCTGGCGCCGCTGAGGTAGGGCACGCTCATCTTGTCGACGACGACTTCAACGCCGTCGTAGTCGCGGACGGCGTCGCCATCGAGCAGGCGCTCGTCAAAGTAAAGCTGGTAAATGAGTCCCGAGCAGCCGCCCGGCTGGACAGCGACGCGGAGGCGGAGATCGGTCCGGCCTTCCTGTTCGAGGAGGCTGCGTACCTTGCCTGCGGCGACGTCAGTCAGCTTGACCTCGTGGGCGGCCAGTTCATCGCTGGCAGCGCTGGTGGTTTCGGTGCTGTTCTCATTGGTTGCGGTGCTCATTGGCCTACCTTCTTAGGACGGTCCTCGGCGGCCCCGCATCAGCGGTGCCTGCCCCTACGGAAACGGTATGGGCTATAGCTACATGCTACGTCGGTCAGACGTATAGCTCTAACTCCTGACGTAACCGTGGAAGGCTGATTGTTGTTCCCTGGGCGTGGCTCGCACCCCCGACGGCGGCGGTGGACTCCTCGGCCGCCGTCGAAAGTTCAGTCCAGCCCGTCGGCATTCAGGCGGGCAAGCAGCAGCGCCTCCGCCACGATGGCATTCCGGAAATCCTCCAGGTGGAGGGATTCGTTGGCGCTGTGCGCCCTGGAATCAGGGTCCTCCACGCCGGTGACGAGGATCTGCACGGCCGGGTACAGCTCGGTCAGGTCTGCGATGAACGGGATGGAACCACCGATTCCCATTTCCACGGCAGGCACACCCCAGGCTTCGCGCAGTGCCCAGAGTGCCAGGGAGGCTGCTTTGGAGGACGTGTCTGTCAGGAACGAGCTGCCGCTCTCCCCCGGCGTAAACACGACGTTCGCGCCAAACGGCACGTGGGCCTCGACGTGCCGACGCACGGCGTCCATCGCGTCGGCGGGAACCTGGCCCGGCGCGATCCGGAGACTGAACTTAGCCCTTGCTCGCGGCAACAGCGTATTCGATGCCATATCCACGGCCGGGGCATCAAAGCCGATGATGGACAGCGCAGGCTTGGTCCACAGCCGCGAGGCGATGCTGCCGGAGCCCGCCAATTTGACACCCTCAAGCACCGAGGCGTCCCCCCGGTATTCGGCTTCCGTGAGGTCCACGGCCACGTCGTCACGGGACACCAGGCCGTCGATGGCCACGTTGCCCTCTTCATCGTGGAAGGTGGCAATGAGGCGTGCCAGCAGCGTAGGAGCGTCCAGGACTGGGCCGCCGAACATCCCTGAGTGCACTGCGTGCTCCAGCACCTGGACTTCGATGGTGCCGTCCACCAGTCCGCGCAGGCTGGTGGTCAGGGCAGGAACGCCCACTTTCCAGTTGCTTGAGTCAGCCACCACGATCACGTCGGCGCGAAGCAGTTCCCGGTGGGCTTCGAGGAAGGACCGGAAGGTGGGCGATCCAGCCTCCTCTTCGCCCTCGAAAAAGAACGTCACGCCCAGGCCCAGATCGTCCGCGAGGACTTTGGAGACGGCCGAGTAGGCCGCCACGTGCGCCATGATTCCCGCTTTGTCGTCGGCAGCGCCCCGGCCATAGAGCCTGCCGTCCTTTTCGACGGCGGCAAACGGCTCCGTCTCCCACAACGCCGGATCTCCAGGTGGCTGAACGTCATGGTGGGCGTACAGGAGGATGGTCGGCTTGCCGTTCGAGGCCTCGCGGCGGGCGACGACAGCGGGCCCGCCCGGAGTGCCGTCTTCCTTGTCGCACCGGAGGATCCGGACGTCTTCCACGCCCGACCGCGTCAACAGATCCGCCACGGCCTGGGCGCTGCGGTCCAGGGGTTCGGGATCGAAACTTGGCCAGGCGATGCCGGGAATGGACACCAGTTCCTTAAGTTGGGCCACGGTGGCCCCAAACTCCTGGTCGATAGAACGGCGGAGTTCCTCGGCGTGGATGGTGCCTGCAGGACTGCCGGAGTTGTGCGGGGTCGCCGCTGTGGGAGAAGTCATGGCAAAACCCTACCTGCGCCGGGCACAGCGTGGGCCACACCACAACCCGAAGCTGTTAGGCACTTTCGGCGACGTCGGGCACAAAGATATGGGACTGCCCGCGCGTGACGCCGGACCCCCGCCGTCACGGGGCCGGAGGCACGCCGCCGCAGGGTATTCTGTTGGGGTGTTCGGACGTAAAAAGGAAGCGCCCTCGGCGCAGGAAATCATAGACCAGCAGGCCGCGGAAGCAGCCGCCCGGCAGGACGCCGCGGCAGGCAAAGGTGTGCCCACTCCCAAGCGCAAAGCGCAGGAAGCAGCCCGCAAACGCCCGCTGGTGCCGGAGGACCGCAAGGCCTCCAAGGCGGCTGAACGCCAGGCAATCCAGGACCAGCGGCTGAAGATGAGGCAGGCACTGGACACTGGTGACGAAAGGTTCCTGCCGCTGCGGGACAAGGGCCCGCAGAAGCGCTTCGCCCGCGACTACGTCGATGCCCGCTTCAGCCTGGGCGAGTACTTGATGTTCGGCGCACTGGTTTTTGTCATCATTTCGCTGCTGGTGCCGTCCACCAGTGATCAGATGATTTACGTCCTGGGCGGTTTCTGGGTGATGTTCCTGGCCGTTTTCGTGGACGTCTTTATCCTGTCCCGCAAGCTCCGTAAGCGGCTGGCCGCGAAATTCGGCGAGGTGGAACGGGGCGTTGTCTGGTACGGCTCCATGCGGTCGCTGCAATTCCGCAAACTGCGTTTGCCCAAGCCGCTCGTCAAGCGCGGCGAATACCCCTCCTGAACTTTCCGGCCGGTGCACACGCGTCGGCCCTGAGCTACGGAAAACCCCGGCGGTGATACCGCCGGGGTTTTTTGTCTCTGCGGAGACTCAGGCCCGGCGGTTCTTGGCGAGCTGCCGGTTGATCCGTGCCGCCCAGAAGGGCCCTTCATAAAGGAAGGCTGTGTAGCCCTGGACGAGTGTGGCACCGGCATCCAGGCGGTCCTGGACATCCTGGGCATTCTCGACGCCGCCAACGGCCACCAGCGTGAGGGCACCTCCTGTGGCGTCCCTCAGCCGGCGAAGCACCTCGAGCGAACGCTGCTTAAGTGGGGCGCCGGACAGGCCACCGGCACCGCATTTTTCAACACTCTCGGGCGGCGAGCTAAGCCCGGAGCGTCCGATGGTGGTGTTAGTGGCAATGATGCCGTCCAGTCCAAGGTCAAGCGCCAGGCGTGCGACGTCGTCGATATCTTCGTCGCTGAGGTCAGGCGCAATTTTGACCAGCAAGGGAACGTGCCGGCCCGCAGCCCGGTCAGCTTCCTCCCCCACCGCTGTCAGCAGCGGGCGAAGGCTCTCAACGTCCTGCAGCAGCCGCAGCCCGGGGGTATTGGGCGAACTGACGTTGACTACCAAATAGTCGGCAGCGGGCGCGAGGCTCCGGGCACTGACCAGATAGTCCGCGACGGCGTCCTCGAGTTCAACGACCTTGCTCTTGCCGATATTTACGCCGATGACGGGACGGACGCCGGGGTGCCTGCGCTGAAGCGCGGCACGCGCAGCCTTCAGCCGCGGCTCAACGGTGGCAGCGCCGTCGTTATTGAAGCCCATTCTGTTGATGACCGCCCGGTCCTGGACCAACCTGAAAAGGCGGGGCTTCGGATTGCCCGGCTGCGCCTGGCCCGTGATGGTTCCTACTTCCACATGCCCAAAGCCCAGTTCCGTGAGAGCCTCTATTCCGTGGCCTTCCTTGTCAAAGCCCGCCGCGAGGCCAAACGGCGAGGGGAAGGTAATCCCGAAGGCCGTGGTCTGCAGTGACGGCGACGGTGCAGTGAACTTCTGTAGGATCCTGCCGGCACCGGAGGAATGCGCAAGCCTGATGCCCTTGAATCCGATCTTGTGGGCGCGTTCGGCGTCCATCCATGAAAAGGCCAGCTTAAAGAATGTGGGATATACGCGCATGCCTCTAGTTTTCCGTCTGCGACGGCACAGACCAAACCGGAACCCCAATATCGGCCAATACGCCGGCTGGGTGTCGGAGCAAGCGGCTACTCATGAGTAGGGACGCGGACTAGCATAATTCCATGATCTGGCACCCGGATATCCTTGGTGACGACTTTGAAGCGTGCAGCTTCGAGGCGGCCGGTGATGACGGTGTGGCGCGCACCGCGACGCTCGTGAGGCACCGCCCGGCTGGTGCACCGATCACAAAGGCTTCCAGCCGCCGTCGGGCAGTGCTCTTCCTGCACGGCTGGAGTGACTACTTTTTCAATGTGGACCTCGCCCGGTTCTGGACAGAGCGAGGCTACGAATTCTTTGCCCTGGACATGCACAACCATGGCCGGAGCCTGCGGCCGGATGCCCCCGGCGGCTATGTGGCAAACCTCGCGGACTACGACGCGGAGATCAGCAAGGCAATAGGCATCATCAGCGGCGACGGGCCGGAGCCGGAGCTCACCATGATGGGGCATTCCACCGGCGGACTGGTTGCCGCGCTGTGGGTGAGCGACCACCCTGGGGCCGCCTCGCATCTGATCCTGAACAGCCCATGGCTGGAAATGCATGGCAATTCGTTGGTCCGCCGTGCCGCCTCCACCATGGTTGGACCCATGGCCCGCTTCCGGCCCGAGGCCATATTGCGCCTTCCCGAACGGGGCTTCTACTGGCGCACCATCAGCAGTTCGGCTGAAGGCGAGTGGGCCCTGGACGACCGATACCGGCCGCCGATGGCATTCCCGTTGCGTGCGGGCTGGCTAAGCGCCGTCCTTGCCGGGCACGCGAGGGTGGCGCGGGGCCTGGGCATTGAGATCCCCATCCTTGTCCTCCTTTCGGGAGGAAGCGCGAATGGGCCCTTCTGGACGGAAGAAATGCGGCGCACAGACGCCGTCCTCGACGTTAACATCATTGCCCTGCGGGCATTGACGTTGGGGCGCACAGTAACGGTGGAACGGATCGACGGCGCCCTGCACGATGTCTTCCTCTCGCCGGCCCGGGTCCGCGCCGATGCGTACGCCCGGCTGGAGCGATGGTTGCGCGGTTACGCCGGGGCAAGCTCCAATGACACCGCTCGGGATTCCTACCCGGGCTGACCCTTTGCAGCGCTGCCCGGCGACGCGGCATCCACCGCACCACCGTAGCGCCGGTCCCGCTGGGCGTAAATTTCGACGGCGTCCCAGAGGGTCCGCCGGTCCACATCAGGCCACAGCGTGTCCATAAAGACAAACTCGGCGTACGCTGACTGCCACAGCAGGAAGTTGGACAACCGTTGCTCCCCCGAACTCCGCAGGAACAAGTCCACGTCCGGCAGGTCCGGTTCGTCGAGATACTTCTGGATCGTCTTCTCGGTGATGGCGCCAGGCTTGAGCCGTCCCGCCGCCACCTCGGCGGCGATCGCCGATACGGCATCGGTGATCTCGGCGCGTCCGCCGTAATTAACACACATGTTCAACGTGCACGTGCTGTTGCCGGCGGTGTATTCCTCCGCCTCTTCCAGCTCCCGAATGACCGAACCCCACAGCCTGGGCCGGCGTCCCGACCAGCGGACCCGCACGCCCCACGCGTCCAACTGGTTCCGCTGGCGTCGTAGCACATCCTTGTTAAAACCCATCAGGAACCGGATCTCTTCGGGCGAGCGGCGCCAGTTCTCGGTGGAGAAGGCGTAGACACTCACATACTCGATGCCGAGTTCGATGGCACCTGCCATGACATCCAGCAACGCTGGCTCCCCCGCCTTGTGCCCCTCAATCCGGGGCAGTCCGCGCTGGTTGGCCCAGCGGCCGTTGCCGTCCATCACGATGGCCACGTGCCGGGGAATGAATTCGGCAGGAATCGACGGCGCCAGCGCACCTGAGGGGTGCGGGTACGGTGCTACCACGGGGGTGGTCCGCTTTCGGGACGGGCTGTTCTTTCTTCCCAAGGCCACAGTCAGCTACGCTCCACATGTTTGAGTGATTTCACGACACGTTCCAAGTGCCATTGCAGGTAGGCCGCTACCAGTCCGGCAGCTTCCCGTCGATGAGCGGGCAGCGATCCATCCGCCGTCGGCCAATCCCCTGTCAGCAGGGCACCCAGCAGGACAACGGTTTCCGCTGCCGGCGCAGGAGAGCCGGGCGGGCGGCAGTTGCCGCACACCATCCCGCCTATGGGGGCCGAAAACGCCGTGTGCGGTCCAGGGGCGCCGCAGCGGGCACAATCCGTAAAGCTGGGAGCCCAGCCGCCGGTGGCTAGAGCCCGCAGAAGGTAGGAATCCAGAATCAGCCCGGCGGAGTGTTCATCCCGGCTCAGCGATGCCAGCGCCCCTACGAGCAGGTTGTACTGGGCCGTTCCCGCTTCGCCGTCGACGTCGGTAAGCTTTTCGGCGGTTTCCGTCATGGCCGCGGCCACCGTGTAGCGGCCATAGTCCGCTGCGATACTTCCGCCGTAGGCGCCCTTGGCGACGGCCTGCGTGACGATGTCCAGCGTTCTCCCGGACACGAGCTGGAGGTCGGCCACCATGAACGGTTCAAGTCTGGCGCCGAAACGGCTGCTCGTCCGTCGCACACCTTTGGCGACGGCCCGGATCTGCCCGTGGTGCTTGGTCAGCAGCGTGATGATGCGGTCGGCCTCGCCCAGCTTGTGGGTGCGGAGCACCACGGCGTCATCCCGGTAGGACCGGGCAGCGAAGGATTGTTGGACCACGCTTAATCTTCCCATTGTCTGGCGGAATGCGGCCCATTGGGACGGGCAGGCGTTGGGGGGGGGGGGGGGGGGGCCCCCCCCGGGGGGGGGGGGGGCCGGGGGGCCCCGGGGGGGGGGGGTGTGGCGCCATTAGATGCGAAGGGGCGGTGAAACGAGGTGTTGTGTGTGAGGGCA
>NZ_JBHJZH010000022.1:0-62916 GCF_042270935.1 Pseudarthrobacter sp. NPDC055928 | reverse complement strand
GGGGCTGTTATTTTTTTTTGTACCACTATTAACTTCCCATTTTTCGGGGGTACGGCGCCCATTGGGGCGGGGCTGGCGTGGCGCGCGGGGGGCGGGCGCGCAACGCGTTCCGGGTCAGGCGCGGGCGTCCCTGATGGCGCGGTTGACGGCAGAGATGACTGCCTTGAGAGAGGACATGCTGGTGTTGGCATCGATGCCGATTCCCCACAGGACCCGCTCCCCCACTGCGCATTCGACGTAGGCTGCGGCCATGGCGTTGCCGCCTTCGGACAAGGCGTGCTCGCTGTAGTCGAGGACCCTGACGTCAACGCCATCCTGGCCGAGGATGTCCAGCAGCGCGGCGATGGGGCCGTTGCCGGTCCCGGTCCGGCTGACCTGGCTGCCGTCGATGCCGAGGGACGCGTGCAGCGTCATGCCGCCGTTCTCGTCAGTTTCGGTGCGGACAGTGCCAAGGGAATAGCGCCCCCACTGCCCTTCGGATTCACTCGCAGGCAGGTATTCGTCCTGGAAGACCTGCCACAGCTGGGCTCCGCTGACCTCGCCCCCCACGGTGTCGGTGCGCTTCTGGATCACTCCGGAGAATTCGATCTGGGCGCGGCGCGGCAGGTCCAGGCTGTGCTCGTTCTTGAGCAAGTAGGCCACGCCGCCTTTGCCGGACTGGGAGTTGACCCTGATGACGGCTTCGTAGCTGCGGCCCAGGTCCTTGGGATCCACCGGCAGGTACGGGACCTGCCACGTGAAGTCGGCTACGTCCTTGCCTGCGGCGGCAGCGTCGCGCTCCAGCGCTTCGAAGCCCTTCTTGATGGCGTCCTGGTGCGAGCCTGAGAACGCCGTGAAGACCAGGTCCCCGCCGTACGGGGAACGTTCGGCCACGGGCAGCTGGTTGCAGTACTCCACGGTGCGCCGGACGTCGTCGATGTCCGAGAAGTCGATCATCGGGTCAATGCCCTGGACGAAGAGGTTCAGCCCCAGCGTCACCAGGTCGACGTTGCCGGTCCGTTCGCCGTTGCCGAAGAGGCAGCCTTCAATCCTGTCAGCACCGGCCATGTAGCCCAGCTCAGCGGCAGCGACGCCGGTGCCGCGGTCGTTGTGCGGGTGCAGGGACAGGATGATGCCCTCGCGTGGGTGCAGGTGCCGGCTCATCCATTCGATGGAATCGGCGTAGACATTAGGGGTGGCCATTTCGACCGTGGCCGGCAGGTTAATGATGACCTGGCTGTCTGCGGAGGCTTCAAAAACATCGGCGACGGCGTTGCACACACGGACCGCATACTCGAGTTCCGTGCCGGTGAACGATTCCGGGGAGTATTCGTACGTCACGTGTGTATCGACGAGCGTTTCCTCGTACTTCTTGCACAACCGGGCGCCCTGAAGTGCGATGTCCAGGATTCCGTCTTCATCCTGGTTGAACACCACGCGGCGCTGCAGGACGGACGTGGAGTTGTAGAGGTGGACGATGGCCTGCTTGGCGCCTACCAGGGACTCGTACGTCCGCTCAATCAAGTGTTCACGGGCCTGGGTCAGGACCTGGATCGTGACGTCGTCGGGGATGTGGTTGCCCTCGATGAGCTGGCGGACGAAGTCAAAGTCGGTCTGGGACGCTGACGGGAACCCGACTTCGATCTCCTTGTAGCCCATGCGGACCAGCAGGTCGAACATCTTCATCTTGCGGGCGGGGCTCATCGGGTCAATCAGGGCCTGGTTGCCGTCGCGCAGGTCCACTGCGCACCAGCGCGGTGCCTTGGTGATGATTTTGTCCGGCCACGTGCGGTCCGGCAGTTCAACCGTGATCTGTTCGTGGAACGGGCGGTACCGGTGGGCGGGCATTCCAGAGGGCTTCTGTGCGTTTCGCATTACTATCGGGGCCTTTTCTATGGTTCTTATCTGAAAGGTGGCCGGGCAACACAAACTCCGCGACGAGGATGGGCCTTGCGCTAGATCGCGTCTGAGGCCTCGCCGCGGCAGATAAGAAGAAGGAGCTCTGCGCGCACCTTTTGAGGGTAGCACGCGTGCGTAAGATGAGAGTGCACCACCGTCCTTATCGTCCAGCATGCAGACGCTGCGCCAGTGCCGGCACCGGCACGGACCGTCGCACGAAGGAGCTTACGTGCCCATCTCGGGGATCGATCTGTCCAACTTTGACCACAGCGTCCGGCCGCAAGATGACCTGTACCAGCATGTGAACGGGTCCTGGCTCAAGTCCACCGAAATTCCTGATGACCGCCCACTGGAAGGAACATTCACGGCCCTGCGGGACGGAGCAGAGATCGCAGTCCGGGACATCATTGAGGAAGCCGCCGGCAAGGGCGAAACATCCAGCGGCATCGAACGGAAGGTCGGGGACCTCTACAACAGCTTCATGGACGAAGCAACGGTGGAGGCAAAGGGCATGGAACCTATCCGCGACCGGCTGGCCCAGGTGTTCGCCACCAGCACGGTGGCGGAGCTCGTGGCACTGGCCGGCAAGCTGTTTCGCGCCGATGTCTCAGGGCTTTTCTACATCTACCCCGCCCCGGATGCCGGGAACCCGGACCGAATCCTGCTGTACACCGGCCAAGGCGGCCTCGGATTGCCGGATGAGTCCTACTACCGCGAAGAGAAGTTCGCGCCGATGGTCTCGGCATACAGTGAGCACGTCCGCACGATGTTCACCCTTGCAGGCATCGACAACCCCGGGGAAGCGGCCGCCCGGGTGGTAGCGCTGGAAACCCGGCTGGCTTCGCACCACTGGGACAACGTCACCCTTCGCGACCCGCAGAAGACGTACAACCTGAAGACCGCCGAGGAGGCCGCCGGGCTGTTCCCCCTGCTGGGGACCTGGTTCGACGCCGCCGGAATCGATGCCGACAAACGGCAGGAAATTGTTGTCAGCACACCGGACTTCTTTACCGGGGCCAGCGGACTGATCGAGTCGGAGCCCCTCGCGGTGTGGCAGGAATGGCTCGCGATGCGGGTTATCGGTGCGGCCGCGCCCTATCTTTCACAGGCCTTCGTGGATGCCAACTTCGCGTTCTACGGAACCACCATCAGCGGCACGCCACGGAACAAGGACCGCTGGAAGCGGGGTGTCGGCGTCGTTGAGGCAGCCCTCGGTGAAGCCGTAGGCCAGATCTATGTCTCCCGGCATTTCCCCGAGACGCACAAGGCACGGATGCAGACCCTGGTGGCCAACCTCATCGAGGCTTACCGCCAAAGCATCACGGGCCTTGACTGGATGGGCGAGGACACCAAAGCCGAAGCGCTGCGGAAGCTCGCCGCGTTCCGCGCGAAGATCGGCTACCCGGACAAGTGGATTGACTACTCTGCGGTGGAGATCGATCCTAAGGACCTGTTGGGGAACATTGAGCGGGCCCACAATGCCGACGTCGACCGCCATCTCGATGAGGTGGGCAAGCCCGTGGACCTGAACAAGTGGCTGATGACCCCACAGACGGTCAATGCCTATTACCACCCGATGCTGAACGAGATCGTCTTCCCGGCAGCCATTCTCCAGCCGCCGTTCTTTACCGCGGACGCCGATGACGCCGTCAATTACGGTGGCATCGGGGCTGTCATCGGCCACGAGATCGGCCACGGTTTTGACGATCAGGGATCCCAGTTCGACGGCGGCGGCGCGCTGCGCAACTGGTGGACAGAGGAGGACCGGAAGGCGTTTGAGGAGCTAACGGCCAAGCTCGTAGCCCAGTACGATGCATTGTCCCCGTACGCCGCGCCCGGCCACAACGTAAATGGCAGGCTGACGCTTGGCGAGAACATCGGCGACCTCGGCGGTTTGACCATCGCCTACAAGGCCTATCTCATCAGCCTTGACGGCAAGGAACCGGAAGTCCTGGACGGGCTGACCGGACAGCAGCGCTTCTTCGCCTCATGGGCTGCCGGGTGGCGGCAAGTCATCAGGTCGGAGGAGGCCATCCGGAGGCTGGCCACCGATCCCCACTCCCCCAACGAGTTCCGGACCAATGCCATCGCCAAGAACTTGGATGCCTTCCATGATGCCTTTGGCGTGACCGAAGCGGACGGCATGTGGATGTCGCCCAAGGACCGCGTCAGTATCTGGTAACCACCCCTGAGCAAAGGCGGGCCGGCACATCAGTGCGGCCCGCCTTTGCTTGCTTCTGAAGTCCCCGTCAGCCGGAGACGATGAGTTCCGGATTGGCCTGCTGGCAGACGGCGTCGCCGGCAGTCTGGTTCACGATGTCCTCGGGTAGGGCCACGGCCCCGTACTTGGCGCCGCTGGTGAAGTCGGTTCCAAGGTAAACCTCCACACCCACCAGGGCGGGGGCGGGCAGGATCTGTCCAGCAGGAATCCCAAGCAGCGCAGCCACGTCCGTGGCCACGTCCTCGAAGCCAGGTCCGTAGTACACCACAGACTGTGCCACTGCCTGGGCTTCGAGTTGTCCGGTCTGGGCGAAGCCACCTGAGACCAACGCCTGGACAATCTCCTGCGCGCGCCCGGGAACGCTGGTGCCGTTTGCCACCGTCACGGGCTGGAGTGTTTTGTCGTAGGGCGGCAGCGGCGTCGTCGTTTCCGTGGGCGCCGCAGTGGGTGGAGCGGTTGCCGGGTCAGTGGGTGATGGCGACGGCGTGGGCGCCGTGGGATCTGTGAGGTCCACGTCCTTGCGGAGTGCCGAGAACAACTGGGCGCCTGCCGGCTCAGCGATCTCCAGCCGGTTCACGTCCAGCCGCGCGGCGGTGGTAGGTACGGCAACGAAGGCGACCTTGCTGATGTCAATGTCCTTGAGCCGGTTCCCGATGGTGAGCAGCGACGGCACAGATGCAAGTCCCTCGTCCACGGTCAGGTTCTGCGTGACCACGTCAGCGATGCGGAGCATCTTGGAGGGGTCGGACAGTGTGCCTTCGTCTTTGATCTTGCGGGTTAGGGAGGAGAGGAAGCCCTGCTGTGCCTTGATCCGCCCGAGGTCCCCTCCGTCGGCGAAGGCATGCCGGGTGCGCAGGAAGGCGAGGGCCATTTCGCCTTCCACAGAGGATGTGCCCTTTGGGAGCCGGAGGCGTGAATCCGGATCGTAGACGGCGTCACTAATACAGACTTCAACACCGCCCACGGTGTTGGAGAGTTCCTTGACGGCGTTGAAGTCCGCCATCATGAAGTGGTCGACTTCGAGCCCGGTGAGCTTGTTGACGGTGTCAACGGCACAGCCTATGCCGGCTTGGGCCATGGCCTCATTGATCATGACTCCGCTGCGGGCCGGGTAGACCTGGTTCGTCTTCTGGTCCTTGCACTGGGGAATGTCCACCAGCAGGTCACGGGGGAAACTGATGACATTGACGCGCTTGTTGTCGGCCGAAATGTCCATCAGCATCATCACGTCAGATTGTCCATACCCGCTGGAGTCCTCGGCCGTGCCGTATTCGGAGTTCTTGCCGTCCCTGGTGTCAGAGCCGAGGATCAGGATTTGCATCCGGTCGTTGGAGTCGCTGACAGGCTGGGCGGTGCCGTCCCCTGCGGTGAGCGGTGCTTTGGAGATGTTTGACTGCAGGCGGAAGTACCAATAGCCGGCGAAAGCCAGGCCGCCTACCACCACAACGGTGACGAGCGCGGTGGCTACTTTCAGCCATACCGGCATCCCGCGCTCTGGCCCAAGGTGGCGGGCGGCGCCCACCGCGGCATCTTCCGCGTGACGGGAAACTGGTCCTGATCCGGCTGACAGATCAGCTCCGTACTCGCGCTTGTCGCGGCCTCGCACCACAGGATGTACCTTCCTCTAAAATCTGAATCCGGCCCATTTTAGTAGTCCAGGCTGGGAAAAAGCCGGGTGCCGCCGTCGGGGCACAGGCTGAGACGTTCTCAGAAGCCTAGCTTGACCAGCTGTTTGGGGTCGCGCTGCCAGTCCTTGGCTACCTTCACATGGAGGTCAAGGTAGATCCGGGTGCCCAGCAGGGCCTCGATTCCCTTTCGGGCATTCGTGCCCACTTCGCGGAGCCTGCTGCCTCCCTTGCCGATAATGATTGCCTTCTGGGAGGGCCGTTCCACATAGAGGTTGACCCGCACGTCGAGCAGTTGGTTGTCCTCTGCCCGTCCTTCGCGGGGTACGATCTCGTCCACGACCACCGCCAGGGAGTGGGGCAGCTCATCGCGGACTCCCTCCAGGGCGGCCTCGCGAATCAGCTCAGCCACCATTACGGCTTCGGGCTCATCGGTAAGTTCGCCGCCGGGATACAGCGGAGGCGACGGCGGCATGTGGCTGATGAGCACATCGGCCACAGTTTCGACCTGGAAACCGTCAGCGGCTGAGACCGGAACGATGTCCTTCCAGCCTTCGTCCCCGAAGACCTCACGGCCGAGGGCGGCGACGGCGAGAAGCTGTTCCGTCAGCGCCTGGCGATCAACCAGGTCCGCTTTGGTGACGATTGCGATGACCGGCTTGTTGCCCACTGCGGCCAGCTGGGCAGCGATGTACTTGTCGCCGGGACCGATCTTTTCGTTGGCCGGGAGGCAGAACCCGATGGCGTCCACCTCGGCCAGGGTGTCTGCCACAAGATCGTTAAGGCGTTTACCCAGCAGCGTGCGGGGACGGTGCAGCCCGGGGGTATCCACCAGGATCAGCTGGGCGTCGTCACGGTGGACGATCCCGCGGATCGTGTGCCGGGTGGTCTGGGGCTTGGCTGAGGTGATGGCCACCTTCTTGCCCACCAACGCGTTGGTCAGCGTCGATTTGCCGGCGTTCGGGCGCCCCACCAGGACCGAAAAGCCGGCGCGGAAGCCACCGAAATCTTCATTGGAAGGGGCTTTACTTTTCTTGCTCACGTGGAACTCCCTGCTGGGTTGTTTCCGCCTCGTCGAGGAGGTCTTCAAGGTCAGTGTCTACTTTTGGTACGGCTGCCGCAACGATGTGGCTGACGCGGTTGCGGCGGCCTTCAAGCCGTTCGGCGCGCAGCGAGATGCCGCCCACCTCGACGGTGCTTCCCACGATCGGCACCCGGCCGAGGGCCTTCGCCAGCAGCCCGCCAACGGTGTCCACTTCGTCGTCGTCGAGTTCAATATCAAAAAGCTCCCCGAGGTCATCGATGCTCATGCGGGAGCTGACCCGGTAGGAGCCATCATCCAGTGCCACGGCTTCGGCACTTTCGGTATCGTATTCGTCCACGATTTCCCCGACGATCTCCTCGATGAGATCTTCCAGCGTGACCAGGCCCGCCGTGCCGCCGTATTCATCGATGACGATGGCCACGTGCGTGGATTCTTTCTGTAGCTCACGAAGCAGGTCGCTGACCGGCTTGGACTCCGGAACGTACCGCACCTCACGGGCCAAGGACTCGACAGGCGGTGGTTCCTCGTCCGGCGCCAATTCGTGCAGAGTGGCTGCGACGTCCTTCAGGTAGACGATTCCCAGGATCTGGTCCGTATTGTCCTGGATCACCGGAATCCTGGAATAGCCGGAGCGCAGGAACAAGGACATTGCCCGCCTGAGGCTGGACCCGGCGTCGATGCTGAGGATGTCAGTCCGGGGAACCATGACGGCGCGCACCAGCGTGTCGCCAAAGTCGAAGACGGACTGGATCATCTCCGCCTCGGTGTCCTCAATCATGTCCGATTCACTGGCCCGGTCCACAAGCTCGCGGAATTCCTGTTCGCTGAAGAATGCTTCGTCCCCGCCGGGCGCACCGGGCGCCGCAGCACTGCCCAGTGCCACCAGCCATGCCGGAATGGGACCAAGGACCCAGGTGAGGAACCGGATCAGCGGGGCCGTGAACCTCACGACAGCTGCCGAATGGAGCCGTCCGAGTTGCCGGGGAGAGACGCCAACGATCACGAAACCGAGCAGGGCCATGATGCCCGTGGCTGCCAGCCCGGCGAGCCAGACGTTGTCCAGCAGGCTGTGCAGCAGGACGGCCACGGCCACTGCCGAGGCCATCTCGAACCAGATCCGCCAAAACCTCAGCGCGCGGATGTGCGCCACCGGGTGGGCCATGATGCTTTTCATGGCGTTTCCGCGGCTCCTGAGGAGAGCCTCTTCGGCGTCGTGCCGTGGAAGGAAATTGAACGCAGCCTCAGCCGCGGTCAGGATGGCGGCAATGCTGAGGAAAGCCAGGGCCATGCCAACAAGGAGCAGGGGCGTCACTGCGTGGTCTCGGCGGGAGCTTCTTTGCCGGTGAAGCCGGACAGCAGTTCGCGCTGGAGCCCAAACATTTCAGCTTTTTCTTCGGGCTCTGCGTGGTCGTACCCCAAGAGGTGGAGGATACCGTGGGTGGTCAGCAGGAGCATCTCATCCTGGAGGGAGTGGCCCGCATTTTTCGCCTGGACTTTGGCAACCTGCGGGCAGACTGCAATGTCACCCAGCATTCCCTGCGGAGTGGGACGGTCCGGAGTTCCAGGGGTCAGTTCATCCATGGGGACAGAGAGCACATCTGTGGAACCGGGCTCGTCCATCAATTCAAGATGAAGTTTTTCCATCGCTGGTTCATCCACCAGGAGAATGGACAGTTCAGCCTGGGGGTGGATATAAAGCTGGCCAAAGATGTACCTGGACAGCGCAACCAGCTCCGCCTCGTCCACTTGGATACCGGATTCGTTGTTCACTTCAATGCTCATGCCCGCTCCCCCTGCTTTTCACGGCTCACCGAGTGCTTCACCCGGTTCCGTTGGACATCGTCCCAGACGCTGTACGCCTGCACAATGTCACCGACAAGGCGATGGCGTACGACGTCCGTCGCGTCCAGGACGGAGAAATTGATGTCCTCGATACCGCGCAGGATCTCCTCCACGATCCGTAATCCGGAACGCGTCCCAAACGGCAGGTCCACCTGGGTGACGTCCCCGGTCACCACCATTTTGGAACCAAAGCCGAGCCTGGTCAGGAACATCTTCATCTGTTCGGGTGTGGTGTTCTGCGCTTCGTCAAGGATGATGAAGGCATCGTTGAGGGTACGTCCGCGCATATAGGCCAAGGGCGCCACTTCGATGGTGCCGGCAGCCATCAGCCGCGGGATGGACTCCGGGTCCATCATGTCGTGCAGCGCGTCGTAGAGGGGACGGAGGTAGGGGTCGATTTTGTCGCTGAGCGTGCCGGGCAGGAAACCAAGCCGCTCCCCCGCTTCGACGGCCGGCCTGGTGAGGATAATACGGCTGACTTCCTTCTGCTGAAGCGCCTGGACGGCCTTCGCCATGGCGAGGTAAGTCTTGCCGGTTCCGGCAGGACCGATGCCGAAAATCACCGTGTTGGCGTCGATCGCGTCTACGTAGTTTTTCTGGTTCAGCGTTTTGGGCCGGATGGTCCTGCCCCGGCTGGAAAGAATGTCATGGGTTAGGACATCGACCGGGTTTTGCAGGGACTGGCTCCGCAGCAGCGCCACCAGTTGCTGCAGCACTGCGGGGCTGATCACCGTGCCACGGGCTACCAGGCCCCGGACCTCCTGTAGCAGCCGCATGATCCTGGGGACATCGGCCGCCGGGCCGCTGATGGACAGTTCGTTGCCCCGCACATGGAAATTGACGGCGGGAAACTGTTCTTCGATGAAACGCAACGCCTCATCGTGGCTACCGAGCGACTGGACCATCTGATCGGAGTTATCAAAGACAACCACCTCCGTCCGGATGCCGGGAAGGGTGTGGGGAAATTCTCCTGCGGTGCGCTCAGTGTTCAGCCGGCGCTTTCCGTTAGCTGATTCAGTCATGGTGCTGGCCCGCAGGCCTATGGTCCCCTCCAGTTCAAGTACGTAATCCCGCAGACCGCCGCGGCGTGTGGTCCCGCCCGTCGGAGGTCTCCGGATTCATACCATCTTACGCCAGCGCGCCGCTGTCAGCGGCTGGGGGCAGCCTTCCGCCAGTGCCGGAACGGCCCATGTGGGCGGGAAGTTGCCGTCATTAGGTATCAACTTCATATCGGCCTCATATCGTTCCCGTTGCAGTTGTACCGGGCAGCCGCCTTGCGCCACCGAGGCGACTTTCCTTATGCAATGCTGGAAATTCAAGGCCGTCCGGGGACCGGCTGCATCATCGCTGCCAGGAAGGATAGTGCCATCACCGTGCCGGGACCAGAAACGCCCCTTGCCTTGGGTACTGCCCTGGGGCGCATCCGCTCCACCGCCCTGCTGAGCCTCCTGCCTGCCGTCCTGATCCTCACGGGCTGCATCGCGGAGCCAGGGCCGGAGCCCACTGTGGTGCAGAATTCAAGCCAGGGCACCGAAAACACCTCGCCAGGGGTGTCGGCCACCAGCGCCCCGCTCGAGACCACACAGTCATCGAACAAGGCACCCGTCTATTGGATCGGCCGCAGCAACAGCAACGTTTTCCTGTACCGCGAGTTCAGGGACGTGCCCGAACAGGAAAACCCGGTTACAAGGGCGCTGCGGGCCATGATGTCTGACAAACCGCTGGACCCGGACTTCTTTACCCCATGGCAGAACCCCAAGAAACTGGCCACGTCGATCTCGGGTAAAAACGTCATCACAGTGGACGTCTCGGAGGATGCCTTCAACAGCAACCTCGACGCCGACATGGCCGGCCGGGCCATCCAGCAGCTCGTCTATACGGCCACGGCGGCCGGGGCGAGTTCCGGGCTCATTGACTCCGGCCAGCAGATCCAGGTGATGATCCTCGTCGACGGCCACACGGACTATCTTGCTTTTGACCACGTGCGCCTCGGCACGCTCATGTCCCGGAGCCCGGGCATGGTGGCGCCGGTCTGGATTATCGATCCGCAGGAGAACGTGGAAGTCGCCGATGGCAGCGTGAAGATTACTGGCCGCAACACCCTGGCCGGTGGCAAGCTCCGCTGGCGGATCCTGCGCGAGGAAGACAACGGCGACAAGACGCCGTACCTGACCGGGGAAACCACGGCCGCGACCGAGGCCGCCCAGTCCGGAGTTTTTACCTTGGCCTTAACCCTCACACCCGGCAACTACGAGCTTCGCGTCGCGCAGGCGGACACCTCAGGAAACGACCAGGAGCTGAACGTTGATACGCGCAGCTTCAGCGTGCGCTAGCTCGACTGTCAGAGCTCAGGTGCGGACCAGCGGCCCAACACATCGCTGGCCAGGACGACTGCAGCGGGTCCGGCGGTGGACGACCTGAGGACGTGGTGCCCCAGAAGCGCCGTTACGGCACCGGCACTGCACAGCCTGGTCACTTCACGCGGACTGATCCCGCCTTCCGGTCCCACAATGAGCAGGATTTCGCGGGTTTCACTGCCGTTCGCAGCCGCCTGCCAATTCTCCAAAACGGACCGTAACGGCCGGACAGCGTCCTCGTGCAGGATGATTGCGAGATCGGCCGCGCCGGCAGCCGCTGCCAGTCCGGGGGTTTCGACGGCGGCGCGCACCTCAGGAATCCAGGCCCGCCGGGCCTGCTTGGCCGCCGCCGTCGCCACCGACTGCCACTTGGCATGTGCCTTGGCTGCCCGTTCACCCTTCCACCTCACGATGGACCGTTCGGACTGCCACGGGATGACCGAATCAATCCCGAGTTCGGTGGCAGTTTCAACTGCGAGCTCGTCTCGGTCGCCCTTGGCCAGCGCCTGCACCAGGACAAGCCGGATGGCGGGCTTTTCTTCGACCGTCAGCGCCGAACACTCCACTGTCAGCTCCAACGGCGACGCCGCCACGACCGTGCCGGTCAACCGCTTGCCGGCCCCGTCTGCGATGTCCACGGACTCGCCGGGGGCAAGCCGCTTGACCGTTACCGCATGCCGCGCCTCAGCCCCTTCCAGGACAAAGTGGCCCCCTGGGACCATGTGGTCCAGCGTCCCGGGAGCGCTAAAGAAAACCGGATTGCTCACCCCTACAGGTTACCGAGCCGGTCCCGCAGCTTGGCAAAGACGCCGCCGCTGGCCGCGAGTTTGCCCTCAGTGAACTGCTCGCCGCGAAGTTTCGCCAGTTGCCGCAACAGGTCTTCCTGCGCCGAATCCAGTTTGGCCGGGGTCTCCACCTGAAGGTGTACCTTGAGGTCGCCGCGGCCATATCCGCGAAGGTGTGTCACGCCCAGGCCGCGAAGGGTGATGATCTCCCCTGACTGGGTTCCCGACTTGACGTCGATTTCCTGCAGCCCGTCGAAGGTTTCCAGGGAAAGTTCGGTTCCCAGCGCGGCAGCGGTCATGGGGATGTTGAGCGTTGCATGGAGGTCGTCGCCGTCACGTACGTACGTGGCGTCGTTGTTGACCCGGATCTCAACGTACAGGTCACCGGCCGGGCCGCCGGCCGGGCCTGCCTCGCCCTGGCCCGACAGCTGGATGCGGGTCCCGGTGGCTACGCCTGCAGGGACCTTGATGGTCATTGACCGCCGGCTACGGATCCGCCCCTGCCCGCTGCATTCGTTGCAGGGGTCCTTGATCACGGTGCCGAAGCCTTCGCAGCTGCCGCAGGGGGCGGCGGTCATGACCTGGCCAAGGATGGAGCGGACCGCTCTCTGGACCTGGCCACTGCCGCCGCAAATGTCGCAGCGTTCCGGGTGGCTTCCCTCCCGGCAGCAGGAACCGTTGCACGTGGGGCAAACGACGGCGGTGTCCACCTCAAGCTTTTTGTTGACCCCGAACACGGCGTCGCGGAGTTCGATCCGGACACTGATGAGGGCGTCCTGGCCGCGCCGGACGCGTGAAGCCGGACCCTGCGATCCGCCAGCGCCGAAGAAGGTATCGAAGATGTCCTGGAAGGCGAAGCCCTGTCCGGCGTAACCGCCGCCGCCGAAGCCGTTGTCGGTACCGTTTTCGTTGCCGGTGGTGTCGTAGACCCTGCGTTTCTGCGGGTCGGAGAGTACCTCGTAGGCGTGGGTCACGGCCTTGAAGCGGTCCGAGGCATCCTCACCGGGGTTGACGTCCGGGTGGAGCGTGCGGGCCAGCTTGCGGTAGGCCTTCTTGATCTCTTCCCCGGTGGCTTCCGGCGAGACTCCAAGGACGTCGTAGTGGCTGCTCAAAGTTCGTATCTCTTCCTGTTTGTACTGCTGCAGTCGGACTGCTTGTACTGCTCTTGTTGCCTGGGGCCCGGCCAGGTGCTGTCAGGGGCCCAGAATCCTCGAAAGGTAGCGGGCCACGGCCCTGACTGCTGCCATGGTGGTGGGGTAGTCCATACGGGTGGGACCGAGCACCCCGATCTTGGCTGTGCTGTCTGGGCCGTAGGCCGTGGCGACCACCGACGCTTCGGTGAGCCCGTCGTATGGGTTTTCGCGGCCGATGCTGACCGTCACGCCGCGGGGATCCTGTGCCATCTCGCTCAACAGGCGCAGCATGACCACTTGTTCCTCAAGCGCTTCCAGCACCGGGCCGATACTCAGGGGAAAGTCGACGTTGGACCGTGCGAGGTTGGCGGTGCCGGCCATGACCATGCGGTCTTCGCGGCTGCTGTGGGCAAGGACCTCCAGGCCGTGCGCCAGGGCCTGCGCAGCCTGCCGCTGTCCTGGGCCCAGGCCGGAAACAACTGCCGGCAGCGACTGGGTCAACTGGCTCAGCGGCGTCCCTGCGAGCGAACCGAGGAACCGCCCCCGGATACCTGCCAGGGCGTCGTCACCAAGGTCCTGCCCGACGTCGACCACTTTCTGCTCCACCTTGCCGGTGTTGGCGATCAGGACAACAAGGACCTGGCGGGGAGCCAGCAACACGAACTCGATGTGCCGGATCGTGGCGCGGCTCAGGTGCGGGTACTGGACCACAGCTACCTGGTTGGTCAGCTGCGACAGCAGCCGGACAGTGCGCTCCAGGACGTCGTCGAGATCGTCCGGGCCCTCCAGGAGGGTCTGGATGGCGCGGCGTTCTGCCGGTGACAGTGGCTTCATGGCCGAAATCTGGTCGACAAACAGCCGGTAGCCCTTGTCTGTGGGGATGCGTCCGGCGCTAGTGTGCGGGGCGGTGATGAGGCCGTCGTCCTCAAGGGCTGCCATGTCGTTGCGGATCGTGGCGCTGGAGACGCCCAAATGGTGGCGTTCGACCAGCGCCTTCGAGCCCACAGGTTCGCGGGAGTGCACGTAGTCCTCAACGATGGCACGCAGTACTTCAAGTTTGCGCGGCTCGCTCACACTCCACCTCCATCCATGGTCACAGGCCGCCGGTTTCCCCGGCGCGTGCACCGGCCGCCGTCTTGGCGCGGCTTAGCACTCGACATGCCTAAGTGCTAACAGTCTAATATGACTCACCCCGTTGTTAGCATTGGTACCGCTCCGGGCGAAATTCCGGGCCAGGATCTAGGCAAGGCGGAACACATCCATGCAGTACCAGAACTGGGGTCCCCGGGAGATCGCCGCCCCCGTGAGGAATCAGCTCCCTGAAGTCCCGGTAGAGCGCGGCATGGTCCTGGAAGAGGTCCAGTCCGGCTGGGTGGGCGCCGTCACGCGGGTCGAGAAGTCAGGCGGAATGCATGTGGTTGCCCTTGAGGACCGGCGGGGCAAATCAAGGTCCTTCCGGCTCGGATTCGGTTTCCTCTTGGAAGGACAGCCGATCCGACTGATGCCCCCGGCGCCGCGGCAAGCCACCGCCCCGGCCGGGCGGACGGCCTCGGGCTCGGTCCGGGTAGCCGGTCAGCGCGCCCAGGTGGCCAAGGCCAGCAGGATCTGGGTGGAAGGAAAGCACGACGCCGAACTGGTGGAAAAAGTCTGGGGAGACGACCTCCGGGTGGAGGGCATCGTCGTCGAGCCTTTGCATGGAATCGATGACCTCGCTGCGGCCGTGGCAGACTTCGCGCCGGGGCCGGGCCGCCGGCTTGGAGTGCTCGTTGACCACCTGGTTCCCGATTCCAAGGAATCGCGGATTGCGGATGCCGTGATGGCATCCCCGGGCGCTGCCGGCAATGTCCTGATTGTGGGACATCCGTACGTTGACGTATGGCAGGCCATCCGGCCTTCCGTGCTGGGAATTGAAAGGTGGCCTGTGGTCCCACGTGGCCAGGACTGGAAGACCGGCATCCTCGCGGCGTTCGGTTGGCCGCATTCCACGAAGGAAGATATCGGTCTGGGCTGGCAGAAACTCCTGGGGGCGGTCCGCAGCTACGCAGACCTTGAAGCCTCGCTGCTGGGCAGGGTTGAAGAGGTCATCGACTTCCTCACCGTTCCCTAGCAGTATTCTTGGTACTGCAGTTGCCAGTGCGCTTGAGCCCGGCACACTGTAACTTTGAATGTTCTACCCCCGCACCATTGCTTTTCGAAGGAAGACACCGTGGCAGAAAACGCACACGAACACAGGGACAACCAGAGCGGCCAGGGCCACTCCGAGTACCATGGCGTTCCAGCAAATGCGCTGCCGCTAACGGCCAGCGAAGACCGGCAGTGGGCAACCCTGGCGCATTTCGGCGGCATCCTCGGGTGCGTGCCGTCGCTGCTGATCTACCTCATCTTCCGGGAACGTGGGCCGTTTACCGCCCAGGAATCCAAGGAGGCGCTGAACTTCAGCCTGCCGCCCACCATCGCGGCCGTTGTGGCCAACCTCTTGGTGTTCATCCCTGTGGTCGGCAATATTTTCGCCGTGATTGCCACCCTCATCTGGATCGCATTGACTTGCTACTCCGTTGCCGCCGGCATCCACGTGAACCGGGGCCAGCCGCACCGCTACCAGTACAACCTGCGGTGGATCAAATAAGGGTCAGCTTCCGCTGGCTCCGCTAAGCGGCGTCAGGTGGTCCCGAGCCGGGCTTGCAGGAAGCGACCCCCGCGTCAGTCCGGCAGGATCCTGCGGACCACGGCGTCAGCCAGCAGACGGCCCTTCAGCGTCAGGACGAGGCTTCCCTGAAAGGCGGAGGCAGGGTCCACCAGCCCGTCGGCGATGAGTCCGGCCACTTCTTTCCGGCCTGACTCCCCCAGCGAACTGATGCCTACACCTGAGACGAGCCGTGCCTCAAGCATGATCCGTTCCATGTCCCGGGTGCCGTCGTCGAGCGTTTCCCGCCCTGCTGCCGGCGAGAGCCCTTGAGCCAACCGGCCGGCGTAGGCGGTGGGGTGCTTGACGTTCCACCAGCGCACGCCGCCCACGTGCGAGTGGGCTCCGGGACCGATGCCCCACCAGTCGTCGCCGCGCCAATAGGCCAGGTTGTGCCGGCACGCCTGCTCCGGCGTCCGTGACCAGTTGCTGACTTCATACCAGCTCAGACCCGCTTCGCGAATCAGCTGGTCCGCGAGTTCATACTTGTCCGCGTGGTCGTCGTCGTCGATTCCGGGGACTTCACCGCGGCGGATCTGGGCTGCCAGCTTGGTACCGTCCTCCACGATCAGCGCGTAGGCGCTGATGTGATCAGGCTGGTACGACAGGGCCGTCTCAAGGGAGTACCGCCAGTCGTCCAGTGACTCTCCCGGTGTGCCGTAGATCAGGTCCAGGCTCACAGCCAGTCCGGCGTCCCGCGCCCATTGCACCACTTGCGGCACGCGGCTGGGGGTATGGGTCCGGTCCAGGACCTTCAGCACATGGGGCACGGCGGACTGCATTCCGAAGGAAACCCTGGTAAATCCGGCATCCTTGAGGACGGCAAGGGATTCCGGGGTGACGGAGTCCGGGTTGGCCTCGGTAGTGACCTCAGCGCCGGGCTCCAGGCCCCACTCGCCAATGGCAGCGCCGAGAATTCGGGCCAGGTCCCCGGCCGGAAGCAGCGTTGGCGTCCCGCCGCCGAAGAACACGGTGCTCAGCGGCCGGTCCGGAATTCCGGAGTTCCGCAGCACTGCTGCTGCGAAGTCCACCTCTGAGACGGCCGTGGCGGCGTAGGCATCCTGCGACGCGCCGCCTCCCAACTCTGTGGCCGTGTAGGTGTTGAAGTCGCAGTATCCGCAGCGGACCGCACAGAACGGAATGTGCACGTACAGCCCGAAAGCCCGGTCCGCCGAACCTTTCGCTGCCTGGGCGGGCAGCAGACCGTCCGACGGCGCGGGGTCGCCGAGGGGAAGAACGCTAGGCACGGGTGCGGCCTCCGGTGGTTCCGGCCACGGTCATCACTACTTCTTGGCCTTGTCCTTGGACTCGTCGGTGGTCAGCGCGGCAATGAAGGCTTCCTGCGGGACCTCTACGCGGCCCACCATCTTCATGCGCTTCTTGCCTTCCTTCTGCTTTTCCAGCAGTTTGCGCTTTCGGGAAATGTCACCGCCGTAGCACTTGGCAAGAACGTCCTTGCGGATGGCCCGGATGCTCTCCCTGGCGATGATCCTGGAACCGATGGCAGCCTGGATGGGCACCTCGAACTGCTGGCGGGGAATCAGTTCGCGCAGCTTGGTGGTCATCATTACACCGTAGGCATAGGCCTTGTCCCGGTGCGTGATGGCCGAGAACGCGTCCACCTGCTCGCCCTGGAGCATGATGTCCACCTTCACGAGGTCGGCTACCTGCTCGCCGTCCGCTTTCCAGTCCAGTGAGCCATAGCCGCGGGTCTTGGACTTGAGGATGTCGAAGAAGTCGAAGACGATCTCGGCCAGTGGCAGGCGATACCGGATTTCCACACGGTCCTCGGACAGGTAGTCCATGCCGCCCATCACGCCGCGGCGGCTCTGGCACAACTCCATGATGGCGCCCACGAACTCGTTCGGAGCCAGGATGGTAGCGGAAACCATCGGCTCACGGACTTCGGCGATCTTGCCAGAGGGGTATTCGCTGGGGTTGGTCACATGGACAACCTTCTTGTCCTCCAGCGTCACCTCGTATTCCACGTTGGGGGCTGTGGAGATCAGGTCGAGGTTGTATTCGCGTTCGAGCCGTTCCCTGGTGATTTCCAGGTGGAGCAGCCCGAGGAAGCCCACGCGGAAGCCAAATCCCAGAGCGGCGGACGTTTCTGGCTCATACACCAGTGCGGCGTCGTTGAGCATCAGCTTCTCCAGCGCATCGCGGAGCACCGGGTAGTCCGTGCCATCCAGCGGATACAGGCCGGAGAAGACCATGGGCTTGGCATCCGCATAGCCGGGAAGGGAATCAGAGGCAGGCTTGGCAAGGTTGGTGACGGTGTCGCCAACCTTGGACAGCCGGACGTCCTTGACGCCGGTGATGAGGTAGCCGACTTCGCCAACACCAAGGCCTTTGGACGGGGTGGGTTCCGGGGAGCTCACGCCGATCTCGAGGAGTTCGTGCGTGGCCCTGGTGGACATCATCTGGATGCGTTCGCGGGGGTGCAGCATGCCGTCGACCACGCGGACGTAGGTGACCACGCCGCGGTAGGTGTCATAGACCGAGTCGAAGATCATGGCGCGGGCGGGGGCGTTGGCATCGCCCACGGGTGCAGGCAGGTCGCGAACGATTTTGTCCAGCAGCGCCTCGACGCCCATACCGGTTTTGCCGGAGACACGAAGCACGTCGTCGGGGTCGCCGCCGATCAGGCTGGCCAGTTCCGCGGCGTACTTTTCGGGCTGGGCAGCCGGGAGGTCGATCTTGTTCAGGACCGGGATGATGGTGAGGTTGTTTTCCATCGCCAAATAAAGGTTGGCAAGGGTCTGGGCTTCAATGCCCTGGGCCGCATCAACAAGGAGCACCGCACCTTCGCAGGCCGCAAGCGAGCGGGAAACCTCATACGTGAAGTCCACGTGGCCGGGGGTGTCAATCATGTTCAGCGCGTAGCTGGTGCCATCAAGTTCCCAGGGCATACGGACGGCCTGGGACTTGATAGTGATGCCGCGTTCGCGCTCGATGTCCATCCGGTCCAAGTACTGGGCCTTCATGTCGCGGGACTGGACCACTCCGGTGTACTGCAGCATCCGGTCGGCCAGGGTGGACTTACCGTGGTCAATGTGCGCGATGATGCAGAAATTCCGAATAATGGCCGGATCTGTCGCGGCGGGCACCGGGGCGGTGCGGGCCATGGGAGACACGCAGGGTCCTTACTGTTGGCATTCACACGGCCACCACCAGGACACGCCGACGGCGCCCTGCGGACGGGCCGCACATTTTCAACCTCCAGTGTCCCACGTCAGTGCCTGTCGCACCGCATCCGGCCAACAACTCTCCAGCAACATAGCCAGGGCCGCGTTTCCCACGCAGCGATAGGGTTGTCCCATGGCACTGAACTTCCGCTCACTGGTCAATGCGTTCCGGACGTCTATCCGCGTTTTCGACACGATACGGCGGGACCAAAGGACCGCCACCCCCGGCACCAAGGTGGGCAGCCCGGCGCGGACACCGGCGAAACGGGCAAAGCCTGCAGCACCAGCATCCGCTTCCGCCGGCACAGGGACCGCAGCCGATTACCCGGGCGACTTCCACGGCGCTGTAGCCGTCAAGTACGCCCCACATCCTGACGGCTCGCCCGATCCGGGTGAAGTGGTGTGGACCTGGGTGCCCTATGAAGAGGACCACACCAGGGGCAAGGATCGTCCTGTGCTGCTGATCGGGCACAACGGCCGTCACCTCCTGGGGCTTATGCTCACCAGCCGCGACCACGACCAGGAAGCCCACGCCAGCCAGGACTACGTGGATATCGGCACCGGCGCCTGGGACCGGCAGTCCAGGCCAAGCGAAGCCAAGCTTGACCGAATCCTGCAAGTCAGCCCTGACCGGATCCGCCGCGAGGGTGCAGTTCTTGACCGGCAGCGCTTCGAAGTTGTCGCGGCTGCACTCCAGAAACGACACGCATGGGACCAGGTCCGCTAAATGGCCAGCCTTCGGGCCAATCTGCTATTCTTTATAGCTGTGTGTCCGTGCAGGTCGACGGCCACTGATGGTTGGCCGCCATAGGTATCCCCACGCCGCTCAGTCAATGGCCAATCTGAAAGCCCTCTAGACCATTTCCGCATTAAAAAGAGAGTTCACACGTGGCTAATATCAAGTCCCAGAAGAAGCGCATCCTCACCAACGAGAAGGCACGCCTGCGCAACAACGCAGTCAAGTCTGAGCTGAAGACGGCCATCCGCGCCGTCAACACCGCCGTTGAGTCCACTGACAAGGATGCAGCTGCTGTTGCCCTGGTTGCCGCCAGCCGCAAGCTGGACAAGGCTGTCAGCAAGGGTGTTCTGCACAAGAACAACGCAGCGAACCGCAAGTCGGCGATCTCCAAGAAGGTCAACGCACTGTAAGGTTTCCAGTTCCCTGAACTGATGGTTGTGGCCGGCACCCCTGGGTGCCGGCCACACCGCTTTAAGCGCTACTCAGTCTGGTCTCATATGCATTTTCAGATGCGATGACTCGCGCTCCCCTTCGATGTGTGGTTCAGGCGGAACTACCTGAGACGAGCAGGAGGGAGTTGATGATGGCGATGACGACGAAGAGAATCGCCAGGCGCCAGTTCTGGGCTCCAAGGACTGTCTTGGCAGCTGCAATGTAGATGCCGGCTGCGATGGTGCCGAACAGGATACGCACCCAGGCTTGACCGAGGAGGCCGATCGCGTCGGGCTGCAAAAACAGTCCCATGATGAGGACAGTGGCCAAAAACGGGATTTGACCCAGAAGAACCCAAAACCAGCTGGCCCTGAGGGTGGGGCCATGTCCTTTGACGATGCCCTTGTACATAAGCCTCAGTACGAGGCCTTGTAGAAACGACGCCAGGATACTCCAGACAATGACGCCCACGCGAAGGAAGGTGACGAGCACTTCGCGGCTCGAAAACTGGTTGTGTTCGGCATTTTCTGTAACTAGCCGTTCAATGCCGGTTCCTACCGCAAATTGGGCAGCTGCACTGTATGCAAGCAGGAGGCAGATGATCCAGACGGGGTTGAGTTTCTTCAGGCTCTGCGTAGTGGGATGACTGGACGTCTCTGGGTTCGCGGAGGTCATTACTTACCTTTCAAGTAGTGCGTGTTCGGCCCACTCGGCAAGTGCCGCCAGGATGTAGAAGATGGCGGGGGCAGTGAGTACTTCGCCCATTGTCTGAGCCATGCAGCGCCAGGTGCCTTCTTTTCTGATCGTTCCGAGAAGTGTCGGCCAGAACAGACGTGCCCCTTGGATGGTGAGTGCCCACGCCACGGTCTCGAGGGGCACATGGACCACGGTGAGCGCAACGGTCTGTTGCAGGCCAACAGCGGCGGTAGCGGCAACCAGGCCCATCCCGAGCCAAAAGCCGTTGAGGATCATCATGACGATCGCACCGTAGTGGGTCAGAAATAGTGCGAGAACGGCCAAGGAAGCGTTGTGCAGAAGAATTCCTGGCGCGCTAATGGAGGTTAGGTCGCTGGTGCTGTCCCACGTGAAGAGAGAAGCAAGACCAATCCCACAGACGATAGCGATCAGAATCTTCAAGAAATCGATGCCCAGATACGGGAAGCGAGTGAGAGGAGTGCTCACCTTCGCGCTCCTGTTGGGCTCAGTTCGACCGCATCATTTTGGCGGACCACGAGATCGTAGTCGGTCCAGTGGTTTTCTTCGTGGGTAGCCACGAGGACCAGACGGCTTTTCCCTACGGTGAGAATGGACTTGCGTGCAGCTAAAGAGGCTTGCTGGTCCAATCCGTTGTTTGGCTCGTCCAGCAGTAGGACATCGACGTTCTTGAGTGCCAAGGCCACCGTCAGAACAAGTCGCTGGCGTTGTCCGAGGGATAGGTCTCCAACCTTGATTGGCATCATCTCTTCCGTCAGAAGATGACGCCAGCCATCTTCTGACGGAAGAGTCAGCGGTCTGACCATAGCCAAGTGTTCTTCGACCGTGAGGTAGTCGAGCGTAAGAAACTCCGTGTCCAGATAGACCGCCGTGAAGTCCTTTCTCCACCGCGTAATCTCCGTGCAGGATTTCGCGATCACCCCACCGAGGAGCTTGAGCAGGGTCGTTTTGCCGCATCCATTCGGCCCTCGAAGCGCAACAACGCCTCGGTCCGGAAGATCCACAGAGGCTGCGTTGAAAACGAGGTGGGATCCAAAGGCATGATCTACACGCGACAGAGATTTCATGTGTCCTCCGTTTCGGTCGCTGATAGTTCACGCAGCCATGCAGGGGCGTCTTTGAGAACAAGGACTGTCAAGAGAACAGCCACCAGAGCAAGCGCGCCGGACGTGACGCCGAGCCAGGGACTTTGTGCTGCTTGCGGTGTGATCGTTCCCAGAATGCCTGAGAACACAACCGCAAGCCCGGCGCAAAGCGCTGCGCCTAAGCCGGCCTTGGATTTCTGTACCAATTTCGAAATGTGCGAGGCTGGCAAAACGGCAGTCCGACGCTGGACAATCAAAGCGTCGATGCTGATCTCTAAAGCGACAAGTGCTAAAAGCAAGAGTGGCACCTGAGTATATTTTCCTAAAAGGAAGAGTACGCACAGCCCCAAGGTCAAAGGTGTAGTTACGACTGTTGCGGCCACTAGGCTGTGGAAAATAATCGGCCGTACCCAGGATGGTCTAAGCCGTACGAGGAATAAGGCAAAACCCAGCGTTTCAGGCGACGCGATCCTTGCGAAGGATGACCGGTCAAGAACCAACCCTAAGAAGAAAACAGCAAGAGCAATATACGGTGCCGTCCTCGGCCATGGGGTCTTTTCCATAATTGACAGAGCCAAGCTTGACAGCAGGAAAATACTTCCTGATTTGATTGATAAATCAGTCAGCAATCCTCGGCTACGCAGGGCGCGGGGGTCAGCGGTGGCCCTGTAAAGGGCAGGTGTGGAGGTGGCAGTAATAACGGTACCAGCCAGAATCAACAACAACGCGGAACCAAAACCGGAGCCTAGGGTTTCACCGCCCGCCAACCACGACGCATTCGCAAGAATAATAATGAGGCTGCTCGCAGATAAGACACCAATCAAAACAACGAGCACCCGGATGGTGATTCTCTTCAGAGGTGCCACGACAAGAATTGATGAACCAAACAGGGCCCCGAAGGCTAATAGATTACTGGCGTGGTGCCACCGCAGGTTCTGAAGGACGAGCATACTGGCAAGACCCAGATCCATAAGGACCAACCCCGCGCGCATCCCCGCCTCCAAGGGCGCCGATACAGTATTCCAGCAACGGTGGGCCTGCCTATAGCGATGCCTCGCCTGTAAAAGCGAGATTGCCAACAGCACGGCCACAATGCTCACCACGTCAGGAGTGCTGAGCGGAATTCCCAAGGTGACTAAGCCAGCCGACTGAGGCGTCCACAAAAAACCGACGCCGATGATGAGTAATGTCAACAAGTACCCGAAAATCAGTACCCTATTTACCGCTGCAGCGTGAGAAGGAAAACCTAAGCTTTTCAGAAGATCCTGGAGTCGGTGGGACCTGCGCCGAAAATCGTCTATGAAGGTGGCTTTACACCCGGAGAGGACCACAGCGCATTCACGCGGACGCCGTTGGTTGACTTGAGGTGATTTCATTGTGGCCATCTCATGGGCTGGTACGAAGGTATTAGGCGTTTACCAGGCAACGAACTGCTTCAGAGCCCATTTCTTGGCCAGGCCAAAAATGAGCCCAGCCACTGCGGCTCCAATGCCGAAAGACGCCACCACTGCTGCCGCCGCCGCGGCCCAAGACAGAGCATTGAGCGCAAAGTAGAGGTTTGTGGCAAGACCAGAAGAAATGCCTAGGGTGGCAACGGCCTGAAAAGCCACCGACATTGTGACGATGAGCGCCAAGGAGGCCCCTCCCACTTTCGCCACGTTGCCTTGGACTGAGCCGTTGGTACGATTCGGACTCTCAACGAGAGCTGACATGAATGTTCCTTTCGTATAGTGACTTTCTTAGCCACTCATGGAAACGCGCCCGACACTTAAGGGGGCTGACATTTCGGGCACGCCATTCGGTGGGGTCAGCTCCCACGACGAACGCTAAGGCCGAAAAAGTCAGGTAGGTGGCCGTTCACCTGAATTTCAGTGTTGATCGCCGCGAATTTGAGTGGATGCGAGCCGCCTATGAGTAGGTACACGGGGGAAAAGACCCGCGGCCCCGTGGCACGCCGATGACTTTCCGTGGACGGGCGAGAGCTACCCATCCATGGTTCTGTGTTGCGTTCCTGGAAAGGGGCGGAGCGGCTGTTCAGGCAGCTTCCGCGCTCCGGGACGTACGCGGCTCAAGTTGGCCAGCGGCTAGCAAATGGCCGCCTGGCATTTGGTCCTCTAGCGGCCCCGGGCCGAGGCGGCAATGACCGTGACGGCGTGCTCCACCGCGTAGACCGGATCCCGTGAGAGTCCTTTGACCTGGGCGTCCGCTTCGGCAGTGACCTGGATGGACCGCACCAGGCCCTCGGGTGTCCAGCGTCGGACGTCCCGCTGGGCCTGTTCCACGAGCCAGGGCTGCATCCCGAGGTCACGGGCTATCTGGGCGGAAGACCCCTGGGCGCCCGCCACTTTGGCTACCGTCCGCAGCTTGGCAGCCAACGCGGCCACGAGCGGAACGGGGTCGGCTCCAGTGGCCAGGGCGTGGCGCAGCGCAGAAAGCGCTGCTGGACCGTTGCCCGCCATGGCGGCGTCGGCAACCTTGAAGGCCGTGGCCTCGATCCGGCCGCCGTAATAGCGGTCCACCAGCTCAGGGGTCACGGCCCCGGTTGCGTCCGCAATCAGTTGGTTGCAGGCCGCCGCGAGTTCGGCAAGGTTGGCGCCCACTGCGTTGACCAGCGACTGGACGGCGTCGCCGCTGATTTTGCGCCCGGCAGCCCTGAATTCTGCAGTGACGAAAGCGGTCTTGTCTGCATCTTTTTTCAGCGGCTGGCAGTCCACTACCGGCCAGCCCCCCGCCTTGACAGAATCAAGGAGCTTCTTTCCCCGGACACCCCCGCCGTGGCGCAAGACGAGGACTGCATCAGGTTCGGGGCGGGCGACGTACGCGAGGGCATCTGCCAGGAAGGAGTCGTTCATGCTTTCAACGCCCTCGACCTCGATCAGCTTGTTCTCGCCGAAGAGGGAGGGGCTGACGTGCAAAGTAAGTGACCCGGGTTCGTAGGTTCCCGCGTTCAACCGGGTGACTTCGACATCCGGCGAAACAGCCCGCACCTGTGCCCTGACACGGTCCATGGCCCGGATCCCCAGGTATTCCTCCGGACCGCCAATCAACACCACTCCGGCAGGTTCTACATCCCGCCAGGTGGCCGCGCCGGCAGCCGTCGCCCTGTTTCGTGCATTCGGCGCAGCGGCCATTCTGGATTCCTTCCGGAAGTGTTAGTGCAGTGTCTAAGCCTGCCATGACGGGACCGTGGCTCCAAGCCATGAACCGGACCGCGGTACCTGGACACAGTCCCGAGCCGGGCAGTGCCAAACCCGCCGCTGGCACCCTGGGCAGGCGCAGGCTGCGGGCCAGCAGCAGGAGGGCGCCAAGCACCAGACTGCAGTTGGCGCCAGAGTTAATTCACAAGAGGGTGGGTGTGCTGACGTGAGCCAGTTGAGACATCAAGACTTATCGCTGTGCACACGGTTGGTGCACATCAGTGTGTCGGATCGATCATCGTCATGCCCTCGACGTTCGCGGTGTCAAGGCGTGGCAGCATGTCAGCCGCCTCGTCCAGTCCGACGACGCGCTCGATCAGCTTCTGAGGTTCAGATGCCCCCAATTCGATCAGGGCCAGCATCCCCTCGTAGTCTGCGGCGGGCATTCCATGGCTTCCGAACACGTCCAGTTCCCATGCAATCACCCGTGCCATGGGCACGCGGGGGTGACCCTCAACGGGCGGTAGTAGGCCGATCTGGACGTGCCGGCCGCGGCGGCGAAGGCTCAGGATCGCGTCGGCGCAAGTCTGTACGCTGCCGACGGCGTCAATGGAAACGTGGCTTCCTCCCGCGATCGCGTGGACCTGTGCCGGGATGTCTGAACCGTCCGCGACCAGGACGTGGTCGGCGCCGAGGGAGCGGCCGCATCGAGAGCGCCTGTGTTCCGGTCGATGGCGATGACCTTGCCGCCGAGCGCCTTGGCGATCATGACGGCACTGAGACCCACATCGCCCGCCCCCACGATGGTGACCCATTCTTCGGCGACGAGGCGGGCCCGGCCGGTGAGCGCACGTAGGCGGTCGCGACACGGGGTTGCCGTTGAAGCGCTGTCAGGCAAATCGCCGAAGATCCACCATCAGGTTTCGTCCGCGCTTCATTGGCACAGCCGGGCGTGGGTCTGAACTAAAAGGTGAAGCACGGACGAGCTGGAAAATGTAAACGCTCGTGCCTTCAGGTGCACCGAGCAGCAACCTGACGCTCGGAGGGGAAGACATGATACTCACTGCACAGATCAAGAAAGCGGCCGACGGCTGGCTCGACCTGCGCGTGATCGAGATGCCGGATCTTGAAGCCCACGCCCGAAATGTCGAGGACATCCCTGACGCAGTCCGCGACGCCGCGGAAAGACTTACCAGACGGCCCGGACATGACTTCGACGTCGAGGTCAGTTACTAACGCCTACCGTCCAAACGGTCCCCTCCCGAGTGCCGGGGCCTGAGCGCAGCGCGAAGCAACTCGGGGACGAAAAACTATGGACAGTCAGGATTCTCCGACGGACCTGGTGATAATTCCATTCGTTGGATGTATCTTCAGTGAGGGGCGTCTATCGCCTCTCACTGGGGGAATTTCGTCGTCCCCGACACATTCAACGAAGGGACCGACAACGATGAGTTATCAACCTAAGGCCCTGAGCCGTGCTTTGCTGGCGGCAGCCCTGACCGCGGCGCTCTGTGCCGGAGCGACAGCTACGGCGCTGCCGGCGGCCGCCGCAGAGACGAAGCTTCGGGTGGTCCAGCACAACACTGATCAAATTCCGGAGCGCTGGAACGATGTCCTGAAGCTTGCTGGCGACAATGATGTACTGCTCGCTGAAGAGGTCTGCGAGGCTTCGTACGAGACTGCAAAGGCGGCCCATCCCAACTGGACGTTCTCGTTCCACCGGCAGAAACAAACCACTGCGGGCAACGCTGCGGCCGTCTGTCCGACTTCAGCAGACGGCACGACCTGGAAGGGGCTGGTCGCCGTTCACAGCGGCGCCGGCACCACCACAGACGTTAATTTCTTCGGCGACGAAGTCAATAAGGCGAAGGGCCAGACCTTTGGGATGGCTTGTGTGAAGTTTCGAAAGGACGGCAACAAGGTGAATGCCTGCGCGACGCACCTGCAGGCGTACGGCGATGATGTGGATGCAGACCGCACCGAGCAGACCCAAAAAATCAAGAACATCACTAAGCGCTGGATCCACGATGGCATTTCCGTCGTCGTCGGAGGTGACTTCAACACGGGCCCTCAGACAGAGGCAATGACAAACATGTACCAGTACAACGGTGAGGGAAAGTTCGTGGAAGCGCACCAGCTCCAGACCGGAAAGGCGGCTCGCGCGGGCGTAGACACCGTCGACGGTCGGAAGATCGACTACGTATTCTTCTCCGCTAAGCAGACCCCGTTGAAGTCAGGGGGGACCTTTCAAGTAGATCGGGTAAAGGACGGACACGCGATCCTTACCGCGACGGCCAACATTAAATAGACCAGTGAGCGGTCGGTCAGTTCAGTCGTTGGAGGACAGGACTGACCGTTCCGTTCCGCTCCGTTGACCGGCTGTGTTTCGGTCATTTAGGCGGAGGCCATGACCGACCAGGGGACAGCTGACGAACATACCGAAATATCCAACACGCAAACGAGACTGAGCTAACGGCTGTAGTACCCCATCTATTCGATCTGGATCTGGGGGCCACTGATCCTCCTGGCCTCATGCAATCTCTCCACAGCTTTCACCGCGACGTGCTGAAAGTCGTACAGCGACAAGCGTGCTTGATCACTAAGCCGGCCCAAGAGGCCCTGCTGTCCCCAGTCCGTTTGCGGTGCTGCCCAGGGCCGCGGAAAGTCCGCCCAGCCTGGCACTGTCCATTGTGGCAATGCTTCGCCGTTCGGCCGCGAGGCCGGCCTTGCTGGTGAGGGAACCAGCCTTGAGCTGGGATGATGCTCCTCGTGACAGCAGGAGCGTGCCGATGTTGAATGTCGCGCCTCGTGCTGCCCAGTTTGGGTTCGTGTCGGTCTCGTCCGCTTACACGAAGGCCGGTCCCATTGACGCGAACAGGTCCAAGGCCTGCTGGACCGCCGGCGCTTCACGGTCCTTCCTGTCCTGATCGATTGCCGACAACGGCGTGGCTGCGAGTGTCCAAGCGGCCGCGTTCAGCGCGTTCACGCCGATCCTGGCCCGTTCGTCGCGCCAGGTCATGTCATGCGAACTGGATAGCGTCGACCCCGCGTCTCGATGGTCTCTCCGAGACGCGTTTCTGGAACGTCAGTCGGCGGTTCCCGAGCCGTTGCGGGCATCCCCTTCAAATTCCCTGCCCAGCGTTCGCTCGCACCGTGGCTCCAAGCCACGAGGTGGACCGCGGTACGGGGAGCGCGGCCATGCCGGCCAGCGGAGGCCTTCCGCCTTTTCGAGAAGTCGCTCGAAGCGGCCGTGCAAGCCCAGCAACAGGTCCGCTGCCATCCGTGGGCGGAGTGCAAGCAGCACCATTGCCAGCGTCAGTACCGACAACGCCACCATGGTCATCACCCCGAAGCCTCCTTCCGGCCACGGAAGTGAGGAACCGGGCAGAGCCGCCATAAACCTGGCCGTCCCGGCAACGCCGCCGCAGAAAACGCCCGCCACCGCGATGAGTACGGTTGCAGCCCATGGCGCCAGTACCGTCAAGGGAACAGCGGCTGTGCCGAGCAACGTCACCGGGGCAACGAGCGGGGCAGCCGCGATGTTCGCCACCAATGAGTAGGTCGAGAATTGTGGCTGCAGAAGCACAATTACGGGACCGCACAGCAGCTGGGCGGACAACGGCACGGCGAACGCTGCCGCCGCCCACCGGGGCATCCAAACAGGAGCCAGGTCCACCAACCGCTGGCCAAGCACAATGATGCCCAGGGTTGCGAGGACCGACAACAGGAAGCCGAAGCTGGTGCCCAGGCCCGGATCGAACAACAGAAGCCCGATCACGGCGAGGCAAAGGAAGCTCAGTCCCCGCCCCGTACGGCCGCCGGCCAGTGACGCCAGCGCGACGGAACCCATCAGGGCAGCCCGCAGGACACTGGCATCCGGGCCGACCAAGAGGACAAACAGTCCCAAGCCGGACAGTGCCACGGCGGCCGCTGGCACCCTGGGCAGGTGCAGGCTGCGGGCCAGCAGCAGGAGGGCACCAAGCACCAGACTGCAGTTGGCGCCGCTGACGGCGGTCAGATGGGTCATGCCCACCGACTGCATGGCGCCATTCAGCCCTTCATCCAAGGCGCTGGTGTCCCCGGTGACCATGCCGGGCAGGAGACCGGCGGGGTCGTGCTCAAGGAACGAGGCGGCGGCGACGTAACGGCTGCGCAGTTGGCCCGGGCCCTCCTGCCAGCCCAGGGAGCCTCCCGACAGCAGGCCCGGAGCCGATGAGGCCGCCAGGATACCGGCCTCGGTCTGCCCCGGATCTGCGGGCTTGAGTTTTCCGGTGGTGCGGAGGCGCTGACCGGCCGCCACGGCGCCCCAGCCGCTTCCGCCCATGACCACGATGTCGGCGTGGGTCCGAAGCAGCTGGCCACCGGTGGTGACTTCAGCCGCCTCGGCCGGTACGGCCCACCGCCCTGTGGCGCCGCTCTGTCCCACCGGCGAAACGGCTCGAGGTGGTCCCGTGACCTCCAGGACGGCCACCACAGATTCGCCGTCCCGCACGGCATCGGCGAAGGGACCGTGGTTGCGCTGCGAGGACGAGACCGCCGAATGCGCGGCGGTGGACACAGCCAGGAGCACGGCAAGGGCGGCAGTGATCAGGAAGCTGCGGGGAACGGCACTCCGCACGGCCTTGCCAAGGAGAAGGCCCGCGAGAACCAGTAGTCCACAGCTGAGGACCAGAAGGGCGTCCGGCGTCAGCCAGACACCTGCGATGGCGGCACCCCAAACCAGCAGGGCAGCCGGAGCAAGACGGACGTCCGTGCGCCGCCTCGGCCCGTCTACAGCCAGAGTCTTGGGCTTCCCACGGACGTTCTCCGCAACCGCCCGGCGGACCGTTTCCCGTATAGGCCTCCCCTGCACTTTCGTGCCGGTCCTGAAGGGTTCCTCTGCCGGCCGGGTGCGGTGTGCGGTGGATTCGACAGCATCAGGCGTCCGGACTGCCGACTCCACAAACCGGTTCCACCGGCTGGGGCTACCCACGGCGGCCTGCTCCTGCCGGACACATCACTCCACGCTCACCAAAGGAAGCAGCGTTTCGAGCATTTTCGGTCCCACGCCGTCCACCGCATCGAGCTCCTCGACTGACGTGAACGGGCCGTGCTCCTTACGCCAATCCATTATCCGCTGGGCCAGCACGGGGCCTACTTTGGGCAGGGTCCCCAGCTCTTCAAGACCAGCGGAGTTGAGATTGGTCTTGCCCCCCACAGAGCGTGACGCAGCACCGCCGGCAGCCGAGCCGCCCTCCTCCCCCGAAACGGCACCTGCGGAGTCGGCCGGGAGGGGTTCACCCTGCCGCGGCACATAGATCTTCTGCCCGTCCAGGACGACGGCTGCCAGGTTGAGCCGGTCAAGGTCTGCCCCAGGGGTGCCTCCGCCAGCGGCAATGAGGGCATCATTGACGCGGCTTCCCGGCGACAGTTCCACGACGCCCGGCCGGGCAACCGCTCCCGCCACATGCAGCACGGCAGGACCGGCACTCACGGGCTGCGAAGGCTCCGCAACTGTTCCCGCGGTCTGACCACCCTCCATGTCGGGGCTGGCCGACACCGAGCTTCCGGACGACGCCGCCTCACTGATTGGCAGCACTTCGGGACGGCCGGCGGAAACCTGCCACCAGAACCAGGCACCACACAGGACAGCCACAGCTCCCACAAGCAGGGCGGATTTCAGTCCAAGCCGCCACCTCAGGACCGGCCCCCTGCGCACGGGGACCGACGGGGTGCTTGCGCGGATGGCGGGCGCGTGATCGGAGGACGCTCCCCCTCCGAAGCCTTCGGCCGACTGGGAAGACTCCCCCTGGCCGGAGCTGCCGTAGACAAAGGCCTCCTCACCGCCGGGCAACAGCCCGGCGGAGGAAGATCCGAGTGTGGCCTGCAAACGGCTTCCGGCATGGCGCGCCCCAGGACTGGCGGCTCCAGCTTCACGGCGTGACATATCCCCCACGCTAGGGAAGTCCGCCGGAACGGGACAGCGCCGGCAGCGGCTATGTGGAAAGTCCGGGGACGTCGTCGGCCAGCCGCGGGGAGTAGCCCTCCCCCACGATCACAGCCAGAACGCCCAGGCCGGCATGGGCGGCCAGCACCGCAGGAAGCGAACTGATCTGGGCGCGCGGGCAGTGAGGCAGCGCAGCGGCCAGCCTGTCGGCAAGCGCTTCAGCCTCGGCAGGATTTCCGAAGTGGTGGACGGCGAGGCTGACGCGGCCGGCAGGCCGGGAAGCTGCGTCCTCGGCAGCGATCTCCTCCAACCGGGCAACTGCGCGGGCCGCAGAACGGACCTTTTCCAGCGGAACGATCTTGCCGCCGTCGACCGCGAGGATGGGTTTGATGGACAGCATGGTTCCCACCAGGGACGCGGCCGCCCCGATCCTGCCGCCCCGGCGGAGCTGCTCCAAACTGGGGACATAAAAATACACCTTGGTCCGGCCGAGCTGTTCCTGTGCGACGGCCGCCACGGCGGCTGCGTCGCCGCCCGCCGCGGCTGCGACCACAGCGGCCTGCACGCCCAGGCCAAGCGCCATTCCGACTGTCCCGGAATCGACAATTTCGACAGGGATGTCCACCCGGCTGGCCGCGAGCCGGGCCGCATCTGCGGTCCCGGACAAACCGCCGGAAATGTGGATCGAAACAACGGCTTCGTAGCCCCGCCGTCCGGCGGCACGGAACGCCTGTTCGAACTGCCCGGGTGACGGACGGGAAGTCTTGACGGATTTGCCGCTGGCGAGTGCCAGTGCAATGGTTTCGGTGATGTCGTCTTCGCCCTCGCCGTAGATTTCCTCACCCACCATCACGGGCATGGGAATCACAGTCAGGCGCCCGTCGCCGGCGAAGGCTGCGACCCAGTCGGCCGGCAGCGCGGCTGCGGAATCGGTGACCACAGCAGTGCGGACGACGTCGGCCGCGCCGGCACCCGCTGCCCCCGGACGGGGCACGGGCCGGAAGGCCGCCAGACGGTCCCGGAGCCAGAGCCAGGCAGCGGAATCACGGTCGGGCAAGTGCGCCTCCTGGAATTTTTTGCCGGCCGCCGGAAGGATCCGGCGGCCGGTGACCCGGCTAAGCCGGGACGATGTTCACCAGTTTAGGGGCACGCACGATGACTGTGCGGATACCCCGCCCATCGAGGGCGCGCTGAACGTTTTCCGACGCGAGGGCCAGTTCACGCAGCTCGTCTTCACTGATCTCCGGGGAGACCTCGAGACGGTCGCGGACCTTGCCCTGGACCTGGACGACAGCGGTGACGGTTTCCTGCACCAGGAGCGCTTCGTCGTGGGTTGGCCAGCCGGCGTTCGCCACGGAGGCAGGGTGGCCCAGGACGTTCCACATGTCCTCCGCGGTGTACGGCGCGAAGAGACTGAGGATAACGGCCACGGCCTCCGCGGCTTCGCGCACCGCAGGATCGGAACCACCGGCGCCGCCAGCCGCATCAATGGTCTTGCGGGTCGCGTTGACCAGCTCCATCAGTTTGGCCACCACCACGTTGAACTTGTTGCTGTCCAACAGGGCCGCGGCGTCGGCAATCGTGCGGTGGGTCACCGAACGCAGCGCCCGGTCGCCGGAGGCGGCGTCGGTGCCGGGGGTGCTGGTGACGTCCTGCGCCAGCCGCCAGGCGCGGGCCAGGAACTTCGCAGAGCCCGACGGCGAAACATCCGCCCAGTCGACGTCGTCCTCCGGAGGGGAAGCGAAGATCATGGTGAGCCGGACGGCGTCCACACCGTACTTATCCAGCTGCTCACCAAGGTCAACGCCATTGCCGAGGGACTTGCTCATGGCCTTGCCGCCGTTGAGGACCTGGCCCTGGTTCAGCAGGGCGCTGAACGGTTCGTCGGCGTCGATCATGCCGAGGTCGTGGATGACCTTGGTGAAGAACCGGGCGTAGAGCAGGTGCAGGATGGCGTGCTCCACGCCGCCGACGTACTGGCCAACTGGCATCCAGTCGTTGATCTTTGCGGGGTCGAAGGGGCCGTCCGTGTATTCCGGGGAGACAAACCGCAGGAAGTACCACGACGAATCCACGAACGTATCCATGGTGTCGGTGTCCCGCTTTGCCGGTCCGTGGCAGTTGGGGCATTCAATATTGACCCAGGCCTCGGCGGCAGCCAGCGGCGACGTTCCCTTCGGCGAAAGGTCCTCGCCACGGAGATCTGCCGGGAGGGTGACGGGCAGCTGCTCGTCCGGTACCGCAACCTCACCGCAGGCGGGGCAGTGAATGATGGGGATGGGCGTGCCCCAGAACCGCTGCCGGCTCAACAGCCAGTCACGCAGCCGGAAGTTGACGAACTTCTCGCCGGTGCCCTGCTTTTCAAGGATGCCAATGGCGGCGGGGATGGCCTCAGCCTTTGGCAGGCCATCGAGGACGCCTGAGTTGATCAGGGTGCCCTCCCCCGCAGTTGCCTTACCGGAAGCAGCCGGGTCCTCCTCGCCGGTGTCCAGCACGGCGCGGACGGGCAGGTCGAAGGTCTTGGCGAAGTCAAGGTCACGCTGGTCGTGGGCCGGGACAGCCATGATGGCTCCGGTACCGTAGTCGGCCAGCACGTAGTCTGCGGCCCAGACGGGCAGCTTCTCGCCGTTCAGCGGGTTGACGGCGTACCGGCCGGTAAAGACACCGGTTTTTTCGCGCTCGGTGGACTGGCGTTCGATCTCCGTGAGGGCTTTGACCTGCTCGCGGTACGCGTCCAGGGCGCCGGCATGCTCTTCCGTGACCAGCTCGACGGCGAGCGGCGCGTCAGCGGCGACCACGAAGAACGTGGCGCCGTAAAGGGTGTCGGGGCGGGTGGTGAAGACCGTGACGTCCTTGGCGGGCTTGCCGCCGTCGGCCTCGATCACAAAGTTGACGTGGGCACCTTCAGAACGGCCGATCCAGTTCTTCTGCATGGCCAGCACGCGCTCGGGCCAGTGGCCTCGTAGCTCCTCCATGTCATCGAGGAGCCGGTCGGCGTACTCGGTGATCTTGAAGTACCACTGATTCAGGGACTTCTTGGTGACCGCGGTGCCGCAGCGTTCGCAGGCCCCGTTGACCACCTGTTCGTTGGCCAGGACGGTCTGGTCCTTAGGGCACCAGTTGACCGGGGAATCCTTGCGGTAGGCCAGGCCACGCTCATAGAAGCGCTTGAACAGCCACTGGGTCCAGCGGTAATACTCCGGGTCGGAAGTGTGCAGCCGCCGTGACCAGTCCGCGGAGATCGCGTACCGCTTGAACGACGCGGCCTGCGTTTCGATATTGGCGTAGGTCCACTCGCTGGGGTGGGCGTTGCGTTTGATGGCGGCGTTCTCCGCCGGCAGGCCGAAGGAGTCCCAACCGATCGGGTGCAGGACATCGAAGCCCTGCTGGCGCAGGTACCGTGCCACGACGTCGCCCATGGCAAACGCTTCGGCGTGGCCCATGTGGAGGTCGCCCGATGGGTACGGAAACATGTCCAGGACATAGCGGCGCTCGCGGGAACCGTCATCGGCTGGGGTAAAGACCTTGAGGTCTTCCCATACCTGCGGCCATTTGGCCTCCATAGCCGCGAAGCTGTAGGTGCCCTCCTCAGGCCCCTCAGCTGCCACTGCTGGTGTTCCGGTCTCTGTCTCCGGCTGAACGCTCACTGCTGCCCTCTTCTGTTCTGTTACGGCATCTGTGCGGCCGTAACTTCTCTGATCCCTTCTGCTGCCGGCCCGGCAAACCTGCCCGGACACACAAAAGCCCCTCTCCATGGAGGGGCTGCCGCGCGGCGATCCGGTTGACTCCGGATACCGGGCGGCTAGCTAAGCAGAAGGATCGCACGCATAGAACTACTTTAGCGCACCGCGAAGGGACGCTGCGGTGACCCGTGCCTACCCGTTGCCGCCAGGCATGAATAGACTGAAATCCGCTGTGCAACAACGGACGGGACCGGTGACCCTGGTGAGTGAAAACATCCTGTTTCCCCCTCTCGGCCACCCCGCCGCGCTGGCCCGGGAGACCGTCGGCAGCAAGGCTGCTGCGCTTTCGGCCTTGGCGGCAGCAGGTTTCCCGGTACCGCCCGGCTTTGTGGTCACGGGCACTGCCCTTGAGGCCGGAGTATCCCAAGGTGTGACCGGAGGCCTTCAGGCGGCAGCCGCCGCTGCCGGCCCCGGCCCGTACGCAGTAAGGTCCTCGGCCGCTGCGGAAGACCTGCCCGGCGCATCCTTCGCGGGCATGTATGAGAGCTACCTCAACGTGGACGCGGCCAGCCTGCCCGGGGCCGTGGAGCGCTGCTTTGAATCGGCCAGGGCTGACCGCGTCAGGGCCTACGAAGCCTCTATCAGGACTGTCGCCGGCGAGGGACCGGACACGTACGACGGCGCAGCGGCAGGTGCCTGGGCCGGCATGGCGGTTCTCGTGCAACAGATGGTGGACCCTGTCGCCGCGGGCGTCGCCTTGACCGCCAACCCGCTGACCGGGGACCGCAGCGAAACCGTCATCTCCGCGGTTCCGGGCCTCGCCGAAGGCCTGGTTTCCGGCGTGGAGACGGGCGAGGAATGGGTTGTGCGCGAGGGGCGGCCCGCCCTGGCCCGCGGCGCCGCCGGTGTTCTTTCGGAGGAAAGCGCGACGGCGGTGGCCGCCACTGCGGCGCAGGTGGCCCGGCACTTTGGGCGCCCGCAGGACATTGAGTGGGCACTGGACAAAGCGGGCAAGGTCCAGGTTCTGCAGGCCCGTCCGATGACCGCCCTCCCCGATCCTGTTTCCTGGAACCCGCCCGGAAGGGGCACCTGGCTGCGGAACTTCCGCCTGGGCGAATGGCTGCCTGAGCCGGTCACTCCGCTGTTCATGGACTGGGTCATACCGCGGATCGATGCCGCCTACAACCAGGCCGTCTTCGCGTCCGCCGGCATTTCCGTGCCCATGGGGCATGGGCTGGTCAATGGCTGGTACTACGTCGCCCCGCCGAGCCCCAGGGCGCTCCCCCACCTGCTGTTCGGCGGCGAACCCCGGTCCCTGCCGTACTTCTTCAACTCCGTGGTGCGGCCCATGTTCGACCCCGCCGGGGCGGACAGGACAGTGCTGCGGGGGCTCGAAGACGAATGGCGCACCCAGTGCCTGCCCTCATACCGGGCACTTGTGGAGTCCTCGAGGGGTGTCGTGGGAACGGCTGCCCTGCCCGAGCTGATGGACATCGTGGAGCGGGTGGCGCAGAAAGCAGGAGAATATCTCTGGTTCTTTGCGGCCACCGGCGGTGCTGCCTGGAAGATGGAGATGGTACTCGCGCGGTTCTGGCGCCGAAACATTGCCGGTGCGACCGCCAGCCGGGCCGCGCCGGGCGCATTGGAGGCCACCGGATACCAAACACTTCTGGGCGGCCTGGCTCCTGCCCTGCCTGCAAGCGTTCCGCACGCTGTCTACAGCCTCGACTGGTATCACCGGACCGCGGGCGAGCAGCCCGACCCCCACCCCGCGCCGACGCCCCAGACGCTGAGTATCAACGCTCCGCAGCACGTGCCTGCCCCGCCGGCAGCTGAACGGCGCCGGGCGGCTGAGGCGTCATGCCGTGCGGCGCTGAAGCGGACACGCCAGCTGCGCAGGTTTGACACCCTCCTCAGCGCGGCCCAGCACTATGCCCTGCTCCGCGAGGAGCAGGCGAGGGACTTCACGCTGGGCTGGCCCCTGCTGCGCCAGTGTGCCACCGAAATAGGCATCCGCCTTCGGGACGGCGGAATCATCGCCGACCCCGCGGACATCTACTTCCTGACCTTCGACGCCCTGCGCCTGGACGCGCCGCCGCAGCACGAAGAAGTAGCCCGGCGCCGCAAGGAATGGGCACGGCAGCGGAAGCTATCAGCTCCGCTGCAACTGGGAAAGATGCCGCCGGTGGTGGGCAACATGTTCGACCGAATAGCCAACTCGGCACGCAGCACCAGGGACGTGCCGACAGGTGCCTTGGTGGGGCATCCGGCCAGTCCAGGGCGGGCGGAGGGCCGGGTGCGCGTGGTGGACGGTCCGGAGGGATTCTCCCGGTTCCTGCCGGGCGAGATCCTGGTGGCCAAAGCCACGGCGCCGGCGTGGACCCCGCTGTTTGCTGTGGCTGCCGCCGTCGTGACGGACGGCGGCAACCTGGCCGCGCACGCTTCCCTCGTGGCCCGCGAGTACGGCATCCCCGCCGTTGTTGGTACCGGCAACGCCACCGAGCTCCTTCGGACAGGGCAGCTGGTTACTGTCGATGGCAGCGCGGGGACTGTCGAAGTGGGGAGTCTTTCAGATCAACGGGGTTCTCACGCATAGGCCAGGCTGAGCATCACGGCCTTCAGCTGTGCGTACTGCTCTGTAGCCATCCACGCCCGCGCTGCTTCCCTGCCCGCGAAGGCCGGCTCGGGCGGGGTGTTGAAGATGACACTGGTGATGGAGGCACCATTTCCCATGGTCAGAATGTCACAGCCCGAGGACGTTTCGCCTTCTTCCAGGTACCGCGGTTGCCTGACCGTCATGCTGTACCAGTCCTGCTCCCCTATGCTCTCCACAACGAACCCGAACTCAGGCACGGTGCCCTCCGCATCACGCATTGCAGGGACAGCGGACCTGTCCAGCACCGTGCGGTCGGCCGGCCCGGCGGTGCACCCGATGCCGTCCGCCCCGCTTGCTACGCGGAGGAGATCATTACCACCGCCATCCGACACGACCGCTTCGATGGCACCCCCGGGCGGGTCCTCGAACCCAGGACCACCGCTTACGGTCGTGACCGACCAGTCTTCCGGGTAGGAGAAAGAGATATGCCCGTCCGGGAACGTGAACGACTTATGGGCCGGCGAAACAGCTACAGCGGCCGCGGTGGTTTCCTTCGGAGCAGGAGCAGCGGTTGTAGTGCTCACCGCCGGAACAGGGACAACGCTTGTGGTGGTCACCGCCGCCGGCGACGGAGCAGCAGCCCCCGTTTTCTCAACCTCGGGCTGAGGTCCGCACCCGGAAAGTGCCAGGCTCACCACCAAACCACCAACGACGGCTGCACCAATACGTCGGACACGGTATGAACCCATGTGCCACTATCCCCCTTGAAGCGATTGAACGCCGACTGACTGCCGGTTCAACCCATAAGTTTCCGGCAACGCCGCAATGGTTACACACGAGGATGGCCGAACAACTACCTCACGTCGTCATCCACCCAGTCCATCGATTTCGTGACGGCCTTACGCCACAGGCGGAGCTGGCGGTCCTGTTCGGCCTGGTCAAGCTGCGGTTCCCAGCGCTTGTCCTCGGACCAGTTGGCCGACAGCTCGCCGAGGTCCTTCCAGAATCCGACGGCGAGGCCTGCTGCGTAGGCCGCGCCCAGGGCGGTGGTTTCCACGACCTCGGGCCGGATTACCGGGACGCCCAGGATGTCCGCCTGAAACTGCATCAGGGCATCGTTGGCAACCATGCCGCCGTCGACCTTTAGCTCCGTGAGCGGAACGCCTGAGTCCGCGTTGACAGCGTCCAGCACCTCGCGGGTCTGGAACGCCGTTGCTTCCAGCGCTGCCCGTGCAATGTGGTTCTTGTTGACGAAGCGGGTCAGGCCCACAATGGCGCCGCGGGCGTCGGAGCGCCAGTACGGGGCGAAGAGGCCGGAGAACGCCGGGACGATGTAGACGCCGCCGTTGTCCTTGACTGACGCCGCCAGCGTCTCCACCTCGGGAGCGCTGCTGATCATGCCCAGGTTGTCCCGCAGCCACTGGATCAGGGACCCGGTGACAGCGATGGAGCCTTCCAGTGCGTAGTGCGGTGCGGCATCTCCCAGCTTGTAACCGACGGTGGTCAGGAGCCCGTTCTTGGAGTGGACGATCTCCTCCCCAGTGTTGAAGATGAGGAAGCAGCCAGTGCCGTAGGTGTTCTTGGCTTCGCCCGTCTGGAAGGCCGCCTGGCCGAACGTAGCGGCCTGCTGGTCCCCGAGGATGCCAGCTACGGGGACTTCGCGCAGCAACTGCGACGTGTGGACCGTGCCGTAGACCTCGGAGGAGGATTTGATCTCCGGCATCATGCTCAGCGGGACACCGAAGATCCCCAGGATCTCCTCGTCCCAGCTCAGGGTCTCGAGGTCCATAAACAGGGTGCGGGAGGCATTCGTGACGTCAGTGACGTGCACGCCGCCATCGACCCCGCCAGTCAGGTTCCACAGGACCCAGGCGTCGGTGTTGCCGAAAATAAGTTCACCGGCTTCCGCCTTGGCCCGGGCACCTTCCACGTTGTCCAGGATCCATTTGATCTTGGTGCCGGAGAAATAAGTGGCCAGGGGAAGGCCCACCTTGTGCTTGAACCGTTCCGGCCCGCCGTCCTGGGAGAGCTCGTCAACGATGCTTTGGGTCCGGGTGTCCTGCCAGACGATGGCGTTATAAACAGGCTCGCCGGTGGTCTTGTCCCACACTACGGCGGTTTCGCGCTGGTTGGTGATGCCGACGGCGGCAATGTCGTGCCGGGTCAGGTTCGCCTTGGAGAGCGCGGAGGCAATGACCTCCCGGGTGTTGTTCCAGATCTCGGCGGGGTTGTGCTCCACCCAGCCTGCCTGCGGGAAGATCTGTTCGTGCTCCATCTGGCCCGACGAGACAATATTGCCGCTGTGGTCGAAGACGATGGCGCGGGAGCTGGTGGTGCCTTGGTCAATGGCGATTACGTACTGGTTCATGATGACGTCCTTGTCTGTATACGGGGTGTTGGCTGAACGGTCAGGCGGCGGCAGTAATGATGATCGGGGCTATCCTGGCGACAATACCGCCCAGGGCACCACCTGCCAGGGGTCCCACTACGGGAATCCACGAGTAGGCCCAGTCGCTGGTGCCCTTTCCTTTGATGGGAAGCAAAGCGTGAGCAATCCGCGGCCCCAGGTCACGGGCCGGGTTGATGGCGTAGCCTGTGGGTCCGCCGAGGGAAACACCGATGCCCACCACGAGCAGGGCGACGGCAAGAGGTCCCAGGCCCGAGGGAGTTCCGCCGAGGGTGAGGATCACAAAAACCAGCACGAAACTGCCGATGATCTCGGTGACGAGGTTCCACGGCGTGGAGCGGATCGCCGGGCCGGTGGAGAACACGCCCAGTTTACTGGCCGTCTCGAGGTCGGCGTCGAGGTGCTGCTTATAGGCGGCCCAGCAGACCACTGCGCCGAGGAAAGCCCCCAGCATTTCGCCGCCGAAGTACGTCAGGGTTGAAGCAACATCAATCGGGACCTCTGGGGCATAGGGCCGTTTGCCCTCAACCAGGATCCCGAGGGTGACGGCGGGATTGAGGTGTGCGCCGGACTTGGCAGCAACGAAAACACCCGCGAAAACGGCGATGCCCCACCCCCAGGTCACCATCAGGAACCCGCCGCTGTAGCCTTTGGTGCCCTTTAAGGCAACGTTGGCGACCACGCCGCAACCCAGGAGGGTGAGCATCGCAGTTCCGAAGACTTCGGAAAGGAAAACAATTCCAAGAGACATCTTTGACTCCTCTATATCTGTCGTCGGTCCATCGCGGTTGCAGGACCGACCGTAGGGCCGGGGCACGGTGGTGCCCCGGCTTTCAGCCGGGTTGCCTAGGCGACCAAACTGTGGATCTCTACTCGGTGGAGACGCTCCAGCACGTCGTGCGCAGCCCGGATCTGCGCGGCCGTTGTGGCGGGATCCCAACCCAGCGGACCGGCGAGCACCTCCGCCACCTCGTGCAGCAGTTCACCCGTCACCAGGCCGCGGAAGGCAAGGGACGTCCGGCGGATGAGCACATCTGCGAGGTGCCCGATCTGCTCATTGGCGGCCATAAATTCCAGCTCGCGGACACTGAGCTCGCGCGTGGAGTGCAGGAGCCGGTCAGCTCCGGCGTCGAGGTAGTCCATGACTTCCTCGGCGCGGGTGCCATAGCGCGTCAGCAGGACCGCGGTCCGGTCGGCGTCGCGGCTGGCGGACATGTGGGCCTTAATCCATTTCTGGACCCCCGCCTCGTCCTCAGGAAAGCCGGTCCCGCCTCCGATGGCGAGCTTCGCCGTCGAAACCTTCCGTTCCATCCCCAATTCGGCGAGCACGTCGTTGGCCATATGCTCGGCCAGCGCGCGGAACGTTGTCCACTTGCCACCCACCAGGGAAAGAACGACGGCGCCTGCCGCCCCTTCGCGCCGCTCGATCCGATAGTCCCTTGAGACAAATCCTGGCTGGGTTGCGTCGTGCCGCGGGAGCGGGCGGACACCGGAGAACGTGTAGACGATCTGCCCGCGGTTCACCGGGATGTCGGGGAAGACGTGGCTAATCAGTTCAAGGAAGTAGTCGATCTCGCCGTCGGTGCACACCGCGTCCTGGCCCATGTCGGCCTCCACGTCGGTGGTTCCCACCAGGACCCTGTCCCCCATCGGGTAGATCAGGACGATCCGCCCATCCGTGTGCTCAAAGAAGATTTCGCGGCCACGGCATGCTTCGAGCAGTTCGGGGTGGTCCAAGACAATGTGCGAGCCCTTGGTGCCACCCATGAACTGGGAGCCGGCGCCCATCGCCCCGTTGGTCAGGTCCACCCAGGCCCCGGTGGTGTTGACGATGACATCCGCGGTGAAGTCAAAAACGTCGCCGGTGAGCTCGTCGCGCAACTGGACGGTGCTTCCCGCGGTGCGGCCGGTACTGCCGGGTGCCGCGGCGGCTGTCATGGACTGCAGCGAAAGATAGTTGCTGGCCCGGGCCGTGGCGTCAGCGGGGCCGTCGACGCCCAACCCGGCCTTCTCCCCGTCCTGGAGGACGTCCAGGGTGAGTCGCTCCGGATTGTGCACAGACGCATCAAAGTAGGTGGCCGCATATTTGATGCCGGGGTGGAGGTGCGGCAGTTCGGCCAGTGCACGCTTCCGGCCCCGGAACTGGTGGCGGGGAACGGATCCGCCGTCACGGGAGAACGAATCGTAAAGGCTGAGCCCCACCTTGATGAGGAACGCACCGCGCTCCTTCGGCTTGCCCTGCTGCTTGTGCGTCAGGAAGCGCAACGGGGCCGACAGCACCCCGGAGAATGTACTAAAAATCGGAATCGTGGTTTGGAGTGGCTTCACGTAGTGGGGCGCGATGCGGAGCAGGCGGTTTCGTTCCACCACTGATTCCCGGACCAGCCGAAACTCGCCGTTTTCCAGGTAGCGGATGCCGCCGTGGATCATGTGCGAGGAGGCGCCGCTGGCACCTTGGCAGTAGTCTCCGCGCTCCACCAAGGCAACATCGACACCCTGCAGGGCAAGATCGCGGAACGTGCCCACGCCGTTGATTCCGCCGCCGACGATGAGCACTTTTGCCCGCGGACGCTGCCGCAGGGCCTGCACTGAAGAACGCGCTCCGGAGGCTGCAGACGGCTTGGCTCCGCTGTGGCCGAACAAATCATGGGTTCCCAAAACAACTCCCTTGGGTTTGGTGTATGCGGCTGCCGCCTGGCGAACCGCAGGTCTCCCACTATTGTTTGAAGTAATGGAAAATAGAGTCAACCTCTATGCACAAACGTGCAGAATGGATTCCCCATGTCACCCTCACGCCACTCCGACACCCTGCGGGCCGCGCAGATGTATTACTTGCAGGACCTCACCATGGACGCCATCGCCCGGGAACTGCGCACGTCCCGTTCCACGGTTTCCCGGCTCCTGTCCTCGGCCCGGGACTCCGGCCTCGTCCAGATCCAGATCCGCAATCCAATGGATACCGGCCCGGAACTGGAGGGCATGATCCGGGACGAGTACAACGTGGACGTGCACGTTGTCCCAATCCTGGAAACCCTGAACGAAGCTGAAACCCTGGACCGCGTAGCCATGCAGGCCGCACGAACGATCGGGCCGCTGGTGGATTCCAACGCCATCATCGGGGTGGCCTGGGGCTCCACGCTGAGCGCAGTGAGCCGGCACCTCACCCGCAAGATCACCCACGACACCGTCATTGTCCAACTCAACGGTGCGGGGAATATGCACACTACGGGCATCACGTACGCCAGCGACATCATGCGCCGCTTCGGAAGTGCCTACGGCGCCCGGGTGGAGCAGTTCCCGGTACCGGCGTTTTTTGACCACGCAGCGACCAAGACGGCCATGTGGAATGAACGCAGCGTGCAACGGATCCTGGAGCTCCAGTCAAGGATGAGCATGGCGATCTTCGGCGTGGGTTCGGTGGACGCCGACTTTCCAAGTCACGTCTACGCAGGGGGCTATTTGGACGAAAGTGATCTCAAGATCCTTGCAGAATCGGATGTTGTGGGCGACGTCGCAACCGTGTTTTTCCGTGGTGACGGGTCTTCTGACGGCATCGTACTCAATGAACGGTCCACCGGCCCTGCGCTCGCGGAACTGAAGCAGGTCCGGCGCCGCATCTGCGTGGTGTCCGGGGCGTCGAAGATCAATGGCCTGCGCGGAGCCCTGACCGCGGGGCTGGCGACCGACCTGATCCTTGATGAAGCAAGCGCGCGGCGCCTGGTCAGTTTCGACGGCCCCACCTGACGGAGTCTGTGTACAGAATGGGTAGAGTCGTTGCTATGAAAACCTCTCCCCGGCTCAGCCTGAACAACGGCGTGCTGATCGACCAGTTGGGATATGGGCTGTACAAGGTTCCGGTCGCGGAGGCGTCCGCCCTGGTGGCCACGGCACTGGGCGCCGGTTACCGGCATTTCGACACCGCAGCCATGTACGGGAATGAAACCGGAGTGGCCCGCGGGATCAGCTCCTCCTTCGGGTACGACGGCGGAACCGGAAGTGGCGGCTCAGGGGAAGCTGCCCCCGCGTTGTCCCGCGAGGACGTTTTCATTACCACGAAGGTCTGGAACGATGACCAGGGCTATGACGCAACGCTCCATGCGTTCGATACCTCCATGGTGAACCTCGGCCTGGACTACATAGACATGTACCTGATCCACTGGCCCTGCGCCCGGCGCGGGCTTTTCACGGAAACCTACCGCGCCCTGGAAACTCTGTATCGCGAAGGCAAAGTGCGTGCCATCGGCGTGTGCAATTTCCAGCCCGCCCACCTGGACCGACTGCTGCAGACGGCGGAGGTTGTGCCGGCCGTCAATCAGATCGAACTGCATCCCTGGCTCCAACAGGCTGAGCTCCGGGAGTTGCATGCCGCACTCGGTATCCTGACGGAGGCGTGGAGCCCCCTGGGGCGCGGGCAGGTCCTGGCGGACCCCGTGGTCCTGGCCTGCGCTGCCGAACACGGGGTGACGGCGGCACAGGTCATTCTGCGATGGCATGTCCAGCTGGGCCACATCGCCATCCCCAAAGCCAGCTCGGAGCCCCGGATCCGCGAAAATCTGGACGTCTTCCGCTTTGCGCTTTCGGACCGCGACATGACTGCGCTCGCTGAACTTGACCGGGGATACCGCACCGGGTCCCACCCTGACAACGTCAACTAGGACCGAGGGCCATGAAAACAGCTGACTCCCCGCCTCCCACCACGCCGTCCTACTTCAGCCATGAACTCGCGGCCCGGACCCAGGCCTCTGAGATAGAGCTCAACGGCAGCACCGTGGCCTACTGGACCTATGAACCGGTACAGGCGACACCGGAGACACGGACCATTCTGGTGATCCACGGCTTCAGGGGTGATCACCATGGGCTGCTCAGGGTTGCGGACCAGTTGCCCGGAATGCGGATCATCATGCCGGACCTCCCCGGCTTCGGCAGCTCCGGGGCCTTTGCCTCAGGAACCCATTCCGTGGAGCACTACGGCACGTTCATCACTGACTTTATGGCTGCCTTGGGCCTCGGCCCGGACACCGTGCTGCTGGGCCATTCGTTCGGGTCCATCGTTGCCGCGCACTTCGTGGCAGCCCACCCCGGTGCAGTGTCACCGCTGATCCTCATCAACCCGATTGCGGCACCGGCGCTGGAGGGGCCGAAGGGGATCATGACGAAACTTGCCGTCCTCTACTATCGGCTCGCGGCCCGGCTCCCCCGGAGGCTGGGCCTTGCGCTGCTCCGCAGCCCCCTGATCGTCCGCGTCATGAGCGAGGCCATGGCCAAAACCCGTGACAAAGAGCTTCGCCGGTTCATCCACGGCCAGCACCATGCCTACTTCAGCGCATTCGCCGACCGGGACAGCCTGCTGGAATCCTTCACAGCTTCCGTCAGCGGAAATGTGGCCGAGGTGGCCGGGCAGTTGTCACTGCCGGTCCTGCTCATCGCCGGCGAGAAGGACGAGATTGCGATGCTGCCTGACCAGCGCCGCCTCGCCGCGCTGCTGCCTGACGGCACCCTTAAGGTGATCCCCGGCGTCGGGCACCTGATCCACTACGAAACGCCCGCGCCGGCCGCCGGCTTCATCCTCACTTTCCTTAAGGACCACCCCGCGTGAAAATAGTCGTCGACGCCCGCTTCACCCGGACCGACCACCACGACGGAATCAGCCGCTATGGAGCCAGCCTGATAGCCGCAACGGCAAAGATCGCCGACGTGTCCATGCTCATCAGCGATCACCGGCAGCTTGCCCTGCTCCCCGACGTTCCCTACACGCTGATCAACAGCCCGCTCTCCCCGATGGAGCTCTTCGTGGCGCGGAAGATCAACCCGCTCAAAGCTGACGTGGTGGTGTGTCCCATGCAGACCATGGGCACGTGGGGCCGAAAGTACGGACTGGTCCTGACCCTGCACGACCTCATCTACTATGAGCACCCCGCCCCGCCGGGATTCCTGCCAGCACCCGTGCGCGTCCTGTGGCGCCTTTACCACAAGGCGTACTGGCCACAGCGGCTCCTGCTCAACCGGGCTGACATCGTGGCCACCATCAGCAGCACCACGAAAGCGCTGATGGCCAAGTACCGGCTCACCAGCCGCCCCGTGCGGATCATCAGCAACGCACCGCAACCAGACCAGGAGCCCCGGGACGCAGCCGCCGGTGCGGAGCACTCGCTCATCTACATGGGTTCGTTCATGCCCTACAAAAACGTGGAGACCATGGTGGCCGGAATGGCCGAACTGCCCGACTTCACCCTGCACCTGCTCAGCAGGATCACCCCCCAACGCAGGGCCGAACTGGAGATCATGGTGCCCCAGGGCGCCAAGGTGGTGTTCCATAATGGGGTGACTGACGACGAGTACGCCACCCTGCTCAAGAGCGCAACTGCCCTGGTGAGCCTCTCCCGGGCGGAGGGATACGGACTGCCACTCGTGGAGGCGATGGCACTGGGCACACCGGTCATCGCCAGCGACATCCCCATCTTCCGGGAGGTTGGCGGCCACGCTGCGTCCTACGTTGACCCCGGCTCCGCCGCGGAGTTTGCCACCGCCGTGAAAAAACTACGCGACGGCGAGCATTGGCAGGACGTGTCGCGGCGGTCCGTGGCGCGGGCGGCAGAGTTCACCTGGGATGAATCCGCCCGGCAACTGGTTGACGTGGCCCATGACATCGTGGCGGCCCGGTCAGGCGGCCGGAAACGTCCGACTCATCCGGCCTGAGCGGCCTAGCCGAGCCGACCGCACTACAGGACATCCACCCCGTCCAGGCGGAGCTGTACCGGTTCCTCGATCCGCTTGGCCGCAGCCGCTGCACGGGCGGCACGCAACACCCGGGTTACCTTCGCTGCCTGCCCATACGGGAAGAACAATAGCGTGCGGACGTCTTCGCCCAGCCGCTGGGGCGTGGCCGCGCCGACCAGCAGCACCGGCGCCGGTCCTGCCGTCCGCAGGGTCACCCCGTCTGCCTCCAGCTGCTTTTCCACACCCTCGGTGAAATGCACGACGGCGGCACGCGGGCCCGTGACGGAGGCGATCCGGACCGCCGGGGGCAACTGGAGCTCCACCCGGAGCGCCAGTTCACGCTGGGCATAACCGGCGGGATCCCAGCGCAGCAAGGCGCCAACCGCGGCGGTATCGGCCGCCGTGATCACCACGAGCCCACCGTCGGAGGCGGGCCGCACCAGGGCGGCGGCGTTGAACCAGCGCCGGACGGTGTCCTCCCCCGCCCGGAGGTTTTCGCGGCGGAGAAGCGAGTCGCCGTCCAGGAGCAGTGCTGCGGCATATCCCCCGTCCGCTACCGGCTCGGCACCCACCGTGGCGACCACGAGGACCTTTCCGTTGCCGACATCTGTCTTTACGTGATCCCCTGAGGAGGTGACCACCGCCTTGCCGGGGAACGCCCGGCCCAATTCCTCGGCGGTCCGCATCACCCCGGTGGCGCCCTTGCGGAGCCGGCGGCCGCCGCAATGGCTGCACTCCCAGTCCGGGGCCGGGGTGGAGCACCAGCGGCACTGGGGCATTGCGGCGCTGCCACTGGCACCGGCAATGGCCAAGGGGCCCTGGCAGGATCCGCAGCGCGCCAGCTCGCGGCAGGTTTCGCACACCAGCGACGGTGCGTAGCCGGCACGGGCCACCTGGACCAGGACCGGCCCCCGTTCCAGGCCCTCCTTCGCGGCGCGCCAGGCTGCCCCGGGAAGCCTGGCGATGCGGGCCAGTGGGTCACGTTCCTGTTCGAAACTGTCTGCAGTGTTCAAGACCCTGGGTACGGTGGAGCGGACTGCCGTGCGTTCGGCGACCACAGGCATGGCCCAGCCCGTTTCCACCAGCCGCTGCAACTCTGTGCTGCGGCTGTGACCCGCCATCAGGCAAGCCGTGCCTTCCTGGCCGGCGCGCAGGAGCAGGACGTCGCGCGCGTGCGCGTAGGGAGCACGCTGCTCGATGTGGAGGTCGTTTCCGTCGTCCCAACACGCCACAAGGCCGAGGTCGCGGACCGGCGCGAATGCCGCCGACCTGGTGCCGATGGCCACTTGCGCGGAACCGTCGAGCACGCGCAGGAAGTTCCGGTACCGCGGTGTTGGGCCGTCCTCGGCGGTCAACCGGGCGACGTCGTCGGCAGGCAGGAGTGCCGCCAGCGCCTTTTCGAGGCGGTCCAGGTCACGGTAGTCGGGAACCACCACCACAGCACCCCGGCCGGAGCCGCGGACCGCAGCGATGGCTTCAGCGATCAGCTGCGGCCACGCCGAACGCCCAAAGCCCTGGAGGGGACTGAACACCGCGCGCGGAGAACCGCCTTCCCTCAGGTGACGGACAAACGCTTCACCGTTGCGGTACGCCTCCCAACCGCCGGACACGGCATGGTTAGCGGCTGCGGCTGTATCTTCGACGTCAGAACCCCGGCCCTGCGGCGACGCAGCACCAGGGCCTGATGCCTCTGCCTCCACGGAACGGGCCAGAAACTCCTTCTCAAGCTTGGCCACCCGCGGCGGAACCGCAGCGCGCAGCACATCACTGAGGGTTCCGGCGTAGCGCGCGGCGACTGCCGAGGCCAGGTCCCGGACGGCCGGAGTCAGGACAGGCACCGGCGAGATGACCTTGTACAGCGGAACCAGGGTATGGCCGGCGTCGGATTCGGCGGCGCGTTCCATGATGAAACCGCCCAGTTCCTGGCCACTGAACTTGACCTTGACCCGCACTCCGGGCTGGGCAGCGGCATCGAGGTCCGCCGGCACACTGTAATCAAACGGGCGGTCAAGGTGGGGCAACGCCGACTCCACCAGCACCCTGGCAACCGGGAGGCGCGCGGCCAGGGCAGGACCGGTCTGCGGCGTGCGCGGCGGGAAACCCTGGAGCAGGGACATCTGCACACCGCCGGGAACGTCAGGCTCTGCCTGGACAGCCTTATCTCTTGCCATGTCGGCTACCCCCTACAGCATCCGGCGCGGGCCAGGTTGGTTGCCGGACACTGACTCCGGCGTTCCTTACTGACTGGACACAACCAACCAACCACCTTGCCCTGACATTTTCAGCCGGGCCGGGCGGAAGGCTTGGTCGGCTAGGCAGGCTAGGCGTTGAAGAAGGCCTTGAGATCGTCCACGCGGTCCAGGCGCTCCCAGGTGAAGTCGGGATCGTCGCGGCCGAAGTGGCCGTGTGCCGCAGTCTTGGCGTAGATGGGCCGCTTGAGATCCAGGGCGTCGATGATGGCACGCGGGCGGAGGTCGAAGATTTCGGCGATCGCGGCGCTGATCCGCGCCGGGTCCACGGTTTCCGTGCCAAACGTTTCCACGTACGTGCCAACCGGGCGGGCCTGGCCGATCGCGTAGGCAATCTGGATTTCGGCGCGCTTTGCCAAGCCTGCGGCCACCACGTTCTTCGCAACCCAGCGCATGGCGTAGGCGGCCGAACGGTCCACTTTGGACGGGTCCTTGCCCGAGAACGCGCCGCCGCCGTGGCGGGCCATGCCGCCGTAGGTGTCAACGATGATCTTGCGTCCGGTCAGGCCGGCGTCGCCGACGGGTCCGCCGATGACAAATTCTCCCGCGGGGTTCAGGATGTTGGCTGCCCGCGAGATGTCCAGGTTGGCGGCGGCCAGTACCGGATTGATCACGAAGGAGGCGAGGTCGGCGCGGAGCCGGTCCAGGCTGGTTCCTTCGGCGTGCTGGCTGGAGATGACCACGGTTTCCACCGAGACCGGGATGTCCTTGTCGTAGCCCACAGTGACCTGCGTCTTGCCGTCGGGTCGGAGGTAGGAAAGCTCGCCGGACTTACGCACTTCGGTCAGGCGTTCGGACAGGCGGTGCGCGAGCCAGATCGGCGTCGGCATGTACGACGGCGTTTCATCACTGGCGTAGCCGAACATCAGGCCCTGGTCGCCGGCGCCCTGGAGATCGTAGTCATCCTCCTGGCGGCCCTCGCGGGCCTCGAGGGAGTTGAACACGCCGCCGGCGATGTCGTTTGACTGCTGCCCAATGGAGACGGACACGCCGCAACGTGCGCCATCGAAGCCGTTGGCCGAGGAATCGTAGCCGATGCCAAGGATGGTCTCGCGGACGATCTGCGGGATCTCAACGTAGGCGTCCGTGGTGACCTCGCCGGCAACGTGGACCAGGCCCGTGGTGGCCATGGTTTCGACGGCGACGCGGGACTCCGGATCCGCAGCCAGCAGGGCGTCGAGGATGGCGTCGCTGATCTGGTCACAGATCTTGTCCGGGTGGCCTTCAGTCACCGACTCGGAGGTGAAGAGCCGGAGCGCCGAGGGCGTGGCCCCGTGGGTGTGGGGAATGTGCAGCGGTAAAGTCACTCAACTACCTTACTGGTTGGGAAACGGGCGTCCGGCAGCGTGTGTCCCCATGCTAAGGAAACGTTGCCGGCCTGCCGTCAGGCGCGGTGCGAAACGTGGTTCAGCTCATAGCCGATCCGGCTAATAACGGCGGCAGAGACTTCGGTCTTTGATCCTGAAGCCTCCTGGGGTTCGGAGCCGGAGCGCGAAAGGATGACGACGGCGTTGGTGTCCTGGCCAAAGACTTTATCCGTGCCCACATGGTTGACAACCAGCAGATCGCAGCCCTTGCGCCTGAGCTTGTCCTCGGCGTACGCCAGCACATCCCCCTCGCCGTCACCGGTCTCCGCGGCGAAGCCCACAATCAGCTGGCTTCGGCGCGCCTGGTCGTGGGCGGCATCGCGTACTTCCACCAGTTCGTGCAGGATGTCGGGATTCCGGACGAGGGAGATGACGGGGTCAGCGGCGTCGTCGCGCTTCTTTATTTTTGTGCCGGATATCTCGGCGGGACGGAAGTCGGCCACCGCGGCGGCCATAATGACGACGTCGGAATCCGCTGCAGCGGCCAGCGCGGCTTCCCGCAACTGCAGCGCAGTCTCCACTTCCACTACTTCAACACCGGCCGGCGGCGGCACTTCCATATGTGCAGCCAGGAGCCGGACCGAAGCTCCCGCGTTGCGGGCGGCAACGGCCAGGGCGACGCCCTGCTTGCCCGATGACCGGTTTCCCAGGAAGCGCACCGGGTCCAGTGGTTCGCGGGTTCCGCCGGCGCTGATGGTGACCGTTTTTCCGGCGAGCGGCAGTTGATAGTCGGACCTGCCCTGGGCCAGGGCGATGGCGGCGTCGAAGATGGCCTCCGGTTCGGGCAGGCGGCCAGGGCCTGAGTCAGAGCCGGTAAGCCGTCCGGAGGCGGGCTCCAGGACTGCGGCGCCCCGCCCCCGCAATGTCTCCACATTGGCGCGCGTGGCCGGGTGCTGCCACATCTCCGTATGCATGGCCGGGGCAAAAAGCACCGGACCACTGGCCATCAGGAGGGTGTTCGTGAGGAGGTCGTTGGCTTGGCCGGTGGCGGCACGCGCCAGCAGGTCCGCCGTCGCCGGTGCCACCACGATGAGGTCCGCTTCGTGACCCAACCGCACATGGTTGACCTGGTGGACGTCGTCGAAGACGCTGTTGCTGACGGGGTGCCCGGACAGGGCCTCCCACGTAGCGACTCCCACGAAGCGGGTAGCCGCTTCCGTGGGAATCACCGTGACGTCATGGCCGGCTTCAGTAAAAAGCCGGAGGAGCGATGCCACCTTGTAGGCGGCAATCCCTCCCCCGACTCCGAGGACTATGCGCACGTGACCTCCGTCAACAGGCAGTCTGTGTAATTACTCTGCGGCTTCGATCGGCGTGGAAACGAGTTTGCCTTCGTTGATCTCACGCAGGGCGATCGAGAGTGATTTCTCGTTGAGCTTGGTGTCGACCAACGGGCCGACGTATTCGAACAGGCCCTCGTGCAGCTGGGCGTAGTAAGCGTTGATCTGACGTGCACGCTTGGCACCGAAGATCACCAGGCCGTACTTGGAATCAGCTGCCTCAAGCAGCGAGTCGATCGGCGGGTTGATGATGCCTTCAAGGTTCGTGGACACGAATTCTCCAAATTCTAACGGGCCGACTGCTACCGGCAACTAGTGCGGGTGCGGTGTCAGCCCCATGAGTGAAACAAGCTCGTCCGCTGCCCGGCGAACGTCATCATTGATGACGGTGTGGTCAAACTCCGGTTCAGCGGCAAGTTCTAGTTTAGCGGTTTCCAGCCTTTGCCGCTGTTCCTCCGCAGTTTCGGTGCCGCGGCCTACCAGCCGGCGCACCATTTCGTCCCAGCTCGGCGGCGCGAGGAAGACGAATTGGGCATCCGGGACCGCCGCCTTGACCTGTCGGGCACCCTGCAGGTCGATCTCCAACAGAACCGACTTTCCGTCGGCGATGGCTTCGTTCACTGTGCTTTTCAGCGTGCCGTACGTGTTCTGGCCGTGGACCACAGCCCATTCCAGGAACTCCCCGGCAGCGACCAGGGATTCGAACTCTTCCTTCGATTTAAAGAAGTAGTGGATGCCGTCCTGCTCACCGGGCCGCGGAGCGCGGGTGGTGGCCGATACGGAAAGCCAGACTTCGGGGTAGTTATCCCGGATGTAGGTGGACACGGTGCCTTTGCCAACAGCCGTCGGACCTGCGAGGACTGTCAGTCCCGGTTTCTTGCTCACATATTCCTTTGCGGCGGTTCGGATGGGGCGAACCGTGGCACGCCCTACTTCTCGTCTATAAAATCTACCAGCGCCTGGCGCTGGTGAATGCCCAGCCCCCGGACCCGCCGGGAAGCGGCTATTCCCAGCTGCTCCATAATGGCCGCGGCCCGCACCTTGCCGATGCCAGGCAGCGCCTCAAGGAGCTCGGCCACACGCATCCTCGCAAGGGCGTCGTCGCCGGCCGCCGAACTGATGATGTCCGCGGCCGACGTCTCGCCGTTCTTGAGCCGCTCTTTTGCCGCCGCCCTGGCCGCCCTGGCAGCGGCTGCCTTTTGCAGCGCGTCCGCGCGTTCCGACGCGGATAACGGTCGCAGGCTCATGGAGGACACCCCCGGTTTTCTCGGATGCATCCAAGGCGGCCGCCATTGGACTTGTCCTGAAACCTACCCTCTGGTGCCCCGCGAATCAATGGACCGGCGCTACGCCAGGCTAGCCTTCGCGAAGTCCCTCAAGCGTCCGCAGGGCGGCCTCCTGGAGCCCCCGTATATCGGGGCCGGCGGCAAGGATGTCGCGGCTGGATGTCCCCAGCACCTGCGGGTACGCCGGACCGAACGTCGTGCGCAGGTCAGCCCCGGTGGCGCCCTGCGCCCCCAGCCCCGGGGCAAGGATGGGCCCGCGGACGGCTTGCAGGTCCAGCTGCAGGTCAGTCAGCGCAGAACCCACGGTGGCCCCGACCACGAGTCCAACGGACCCGAGGGGCCCGTCGTAGCGGCGGTTCTCCGCAGCAGCCGCCTCGGTGATCCGCCGGGCCACGGAGTCGCCCCCGCCGATGTGCTGCACGGACGCCCCCTCCGGGTTGGATGTCAGTGCCAGGACGAATACACCGCGGCCGTATTCGGCCGCGAGGTCCAGGGCGGGGCGGAGGGATTCAAACCCCAGGTACGGGCTGAGCGTCACGGAGTCGGCTGCCAGTGCCGACCCGTCCCGCAGCCAGGCGTCAGCGTACGCGGCCATGGTGGAGCCGATGTCGCCGCGCTTGGCGTCGGCGATGGTGAGCACCGACTCGTCGCGTGCCGCGGCGAGGAACTCCTCAAGGACGGCCATGCCGGCCGAGCCGTGGCGTTCGTAGAGTGCCACCTGTGGCTTGACCGCGGCAGCGAGCGAACCGACCGCCTCCAGGACCGTCAGCGAAAAGCGCCTCAGCCCGGCGGCGTCGTCGTTCAATCCCCAGCTCTTCAGGAGCGCCGGGTGCGGGTCAATGCCCACGCACAGCGGCCCGCGGGCGGCCATGGCCGCCCCCAGCCGGGAGCCGAACGGCTCCCGGACTGTGGAGCTGGTTACTGCGGATCCGGCGTCAGGCATGGTGCACTGCCGTGCCCTGCGACGCGGCGAGCTGTGACGCGGCCAGCGCCGCGGCGTGCTCCTGCAGGCTGGTCACGGACCACTCGTACGTGCGCATGGCCTCGATCGCCTGCACTGCCGCGTTGAATTCAGCCACAGTAGTGATGCAGGGGATGCCGATGGAGGTGGCGGCTGCGCGGAGTTCGTAGCCATCGCTGCGGGCTTCGCCGCCGGACGGAGTGTTGAACACCATGTCGATGTCGCCGGCGATGACGAGGTCCGCGATGGTGCCCTCGCCTTCGGCGCTGCTGCCTTCGGCGACCTTGCGCACCGGGGTGGCCTGGATGCCGTTGCGGCGCAGGACATCAGCCGTACCGCCGGTGGACACGATCTCGAAGCCAAGGTCCGAAAGCCGCTTGACGCCCATGATCACGGACCGCTTATCCCGATTGGCCACGGAGACAAAGATCTTGCCTTCGGTGGGCAGCGCGTTGTTGGCGGCTGCCTGGCTCTTGGCGAACGCGGTGTCGAAGTGCTTGTCGATGCCCATCACTTCTCCAGTGGAACGCATTTCCGGGCCGAGCAGGGAGTCGACGACCTTGCCTTCAGGCGTACGGAAGCGGCTGAACGGCAGCACGGCTTCCTTGACGGACACCGGCGCATCCAGCGGCAAGGTGGAACCGTCTCCCGTTTCCGGCAGCATCTTGTACGCGCTGCGGAGTTGGCCGATAGTGACGCCTGTACCGATCAGGGCTGCGGCCTTGGCCATCTGGACGCCGGTGGCCTTGGACACAAACGGCACGGTGCGGGAGGCACGCGGGTTCGCTTCCAGGACATAGAGGACGTCCGAGGCGAGGGCGAACTGGATGTTGATCAGGCCGCGCACGCCCACGCCTTCTGCGATGGCGCGGGTGGCTGTGCGGACGCGTTCCAGGACGTTGTTACCCAGCGTGATGGGCGGCAGGACACAGGCGGAGTCGCCGGAGTGGATGCCGGCCTCCTCGATGTGCTCCATGATGCCGCCAAGGTACATGTCCGTGCCGTCGAAGAGCGCGTCAACGTCGATTTCGACGGCGTCTTCCAGGAACCGGTCGATCAGGACCGGGTGGTCCGGGGTGATCTCGGTGGCGTTGGCGATGTAGCGGGAGAGGTTGGCCTCGTCATAGACGATTTCCATACCCCGGCCGCCCAGCACGTAGGACGGGCGGACCAGGACGGGGTAGCCGATCTCGTCAGCGATCTTCTTGGCGTCCTCGAAAGACACGGCGGTGCCGTTCTTCGGGGAGATCAGGCCGGCCTTGTCCAGGACGCGGGAGAACGCACCGCGGTGCTCGGCGAGGTCGATCGCCTCCGGCGACGTGCCCAGGATGGGGACACCGGCGTCGGCCAACTGCTGCGCCAGCTTCAGCGGGGTCTGGCCGCCAAGCTGCACGAACACGCCCATGACGCCGCCGGTGCGTTCCTCTGCGGCGATGACCTCCAGGACGTCCTCAAGGGTCAGCGGCTCGAAATACAGGCGGGTGGAGACGTCGTAGTCGGTGGAGACCGTCTCCGGGTTGCAGTTGACCATGACGGTCTCGTAACCGGCCTTGCGCAGCGCCATGGAGGCGTGGACGCAGGAGTAGTCGAACTCGATGCCCTGGCCGATGCGGTTCGGACCGGAACCAAGGATCAGGATCGACGGCTTGGAGTGCAGCGCTACCTCGTCCTCCTCGTCGTAGGCCGAGTAGTGGTAGGGGGTGTAGGCGGCGAACTCGGCCGCACAGGTGTCCACAGTCTTGTAGACGGGACGGATCCCCAGCGCCTGGCGCACACCCCGGACCACGGCCTCGGAGTTGTGCGTCAGGGCTCCGATCTGCTCGTCGGAGAAGCCGTGGCGCTTGGCGCGCTTGAGCATGTCCACGGTCAAGGCGCCGGCCTCGCGGATCTCACGGGAGATCTCGTTCAGCAGCTGGAGCTGGTCCAGGAACCACGGATCGATCTTGGTGGCTGCATACAGCTCCTCCACGGTGGCGCCGCCGAGCATGGCCCGCTGGACCTGGTGCAGCCGCTCCGTGGTGGGGCGCTTGGACTTTTCGATGAGTTCCGGGACTTCCCATTCCGGGACGGAGCTGAAGTCCAGCTGCGAGCCCTTCTGTTCCAGGGAGCGGAGAGCCTTCTGCAGCGCTTCGGTGAAGTTCCGGCCCATGGCCATGGCCTCGCCCACGGACTTCATGGTGGTAGTGAGGGTGTTGTCGGCGGCCGGGAACTTCTCGAACGCGAAGCGCGGAACCTTGACCACCACGTAGTCCAGCGTGGGTTCGAAGGAAGCGGGGGTCTTTTGCGTGATGTCGTTCGGGATCTCGTCAAGCGTGTAGCCGAGGGAGAGCTTGGTGGCGATCTTGGCAATGGCGAAGCCGGTAGCCTTCGATGCCAGCGCCGAGGAGCGTGACACACGCGGGTTCATCTCGATGACCACCACACGCCCGGTGTCCGGTTCGATGGCGAACTGAATGTTGCAGCCGCCGGTGTCGACGCCGACTTCGCGGATCACTGCGATGGAGATGTCACGGAGCCGCTGGTACTCACGGTCAGTGAGGGTCAGTGCTGGCGCCACGGTGATGGAGTCGCCTGTGTGAACGCCCACGGGATCGAAGTTCTCGATGGAGCAGACGACAACCACGTTGTCGTTCTTGTCCCGCATCATCTCGAGCTCGTATTCCTTCCAGCCGAGGATGCTCTCTTCGAGCAGAACCTCGCTGGTGGGGCTGTACTGCAGGCCCTGGCCCACGATGCGGCGGAGGTCATCCTCGTTGTACGCCAGGCCGGAACCCAGCCCGCCCATGGTGAAGGACGGACGCACCACCATGGGGTAGCCCAGGTCTTCGGCGGCCTTGAGGGCCTCGTCCATGGTGTGGATGATGTGGCTGCGGGCAGATTCCGCGCCGCAGCGCTCCACAACGCCCTTGAACTTTTCGCGGTCCTCGCCGAGCTCGATGGCGGCGATGTTCGCGCCGATGAGTTCCACGTTGTACTTCTCCAGCACACCGTTCTTGTCCAGCGCGATGGCCGTGTTCAACGCCGTCTGGCCGCCCAGGGTTGGCAGGACTGCGTCCGGACGCTCCTTGGCGATGATCTTCTCCACCACCTCGGGGGTGATGGGCTCGATGTACGTGGCGTCGGCGAACTCCGGGTCCGTCATGATGGTGGCCGGGTTCGAGTTCACGAGGATGACGCGCAGGCCCTCCTCCTTGAGGACACGAAGTGCCTGGGTGCCGGAGTAGTCGAATTCGGCGGCCTGGCCGATGACGATCGGGCCGGAACCGATGACCAGGACGCTCTTAAGGTCAGTTCTCTTGGGCATTACTTCTTGTCCTCAGTCTTGTTGTCAGTCGTGGTCGGATCGGCGGGGTGCTTCGCGTCAACCGGGTCCTTGGACAGGCCCGCGGTCCTGCCATCGCGGGTACCTTCCATCAGGTCGATGAAGCGGTCGAAGAGGTAGGCGGCGTCGTGCGGTCCGGCTGCCGCCTCGGGGTGGTACTGGACCGAGAAGGCGGGGATGTCCAGGCACGCGAGTCCTTCCACGACGTCGTCGTTCAGGCTGACGTGGCTGACCTCGACGCGGCCGTACCGCTCCTCCGGGGCCTGAGTGGCGCCGTCGAGCGGTGCGTCCACGGCGAAACCGTGGTTCTGCGAGGTGATTTCCACTTTGCCGGTGCGGCGGTCCATCACGGGCTGGTTGATGCCGCGGTGGCCGTAGCGCAGCTTGTAGGTGCCAAAGCCCAGGGCGCGGCCCAGGATCTGGTTGCCGAAGCAGATGCCGAAGTACGGCAGCTTCTCGTCCAGGACCGAGCGCAGGAGCTTGACCTGGGCGTCGGCGGTGGCGGGGTCTCCCGGGCCGTTGGACATAAAGAAGCCGTCCGGGTTGACGGCCTTGACGTCCTCAAGGGTGGCGGTGGCGGGCAGCACGTGGACGCGCACGCCGCGTTCCGCGAACCGGATGGGGGTCATCGCCTTGATGCCAAGGTCGATTGCGGCAATGCTGAACCGGGCGTCGCCATCCCAGCCGTGGTCTTTGGGCTCAACGACGTAGGCCTCATCGATACTGACTTCCTCAGCCAGGCGCGCGCCTTCCATGGGAGCGCTGGCGAGGACGGTGTCCAGGAGTTCCTTGTCGGTGGCCTGGGCGGCGTCGCCGGAGAAGATGCCGGCGCGCATGGTCTTGTGCTCGCGCAGGTGGCGGGTGATGGCGCGGGTGTCCACGCCCTGGATGCCCACGATTCCCTGCTCGACGAGTTCGGAGTCAAGAGATCGCTCCGACCGCCAGTTGGAGGGGCGGCGGGCGGCGTCGCGGACGATGTAGCCGGCTACCCAGATGCGGCGGGACTCAGCGTCTTCGCTGTTGACGCCGGTGTTTCCGATGTGCGGCGCGGTCTGCACCACCAGTTGGCGGGCGTAAGAGGGGTCCGTGATGGTCTCCTGGTAGCCGGTCATGCCGGTGGCGAAGACCGCCTCGCCCAAGGCGGTGCCGGTGGCGCCGTAGCTGGTGCCGCGGAAGATGCGGCCGTCCTCCAGAACGAGCGCTGCCGGGGTGGAAACTGCTGGAGTGGCATCCACTTTTTCTGCTGCTGTTTGTGTCACTGTTTTACTTTCCACTCTGGGGATCAGCCTGGGGGGCCGCGGAGATCAATTGCTGAAGGGATTCGAAAAGGGCTGTTTTGTCTGCGGCGCGGCGAGTACGGAAGCCGGTGTCCAGCTCATGGGAGCCCAGCCTCCAGCTGAGAACCAGGAGGCCGTCCTTTTCCACGAACTTGCCGGCCATGCCGCTGTCCTGCCGCACGCCCGTGAGGTCCGCGGCCGGAATGTAGACCGCCGGCGCCCCGGACCGGTCAAAAAGCACACCATGGGCGTAGACCGAGAGGGTCGCGTTGGTCCGGATGCCCAGCCCGTGCACGGCGATCCGGTCCAGCCAGTCCCCCGCGGTGGTTGATGCGACGTACTGGCCTTCCGCTACCTCGAGAGCCGTTCCGGGTGCCTCGGGCACTGCAGGTAACTGCTCGACGTCGGCCTGCCGCTTGAGGCGGTTCCGCCACCCGGTCCAGATCATCAGCAGGACCACGGCGATGATCGCCACCGTGATGATGCCGGTGAGGAGCTTGGTGTCCATCAGGAGACGCCCGCCACTTCGCGGTAGGGGGTGTTGAGCTGGCCGTCCAGGACAGTGGGGTGCCCTTTGTAGAACGTGGCCACCACCTTGCCAGGCAGTTCCAGGCCGGCAAACGGCGAGTTGCGGCCCATGGTTGCCATCTTGGCGGGGTCAACGGTCCAGCGGGCGTTGGGGTCCACCAGGATGAGGTTGGCGGGCTCGCCAGCCTCGAGGGGGCGGCCTTGGTCCGCCAGCCGGCCGATTTGTGCTGCGGCCGTGGAGGTCACCCGGGCGAAGTCGGCCCAGGTCATCAGTCCGGTTTCGATCATGGTGTGCTGGACCACGGACAGCGCGGTTTCCAGCCCGGTCATGCCCATCGCGGCCTGCGCCCACTCGCATTCCTTGTGCTCGCTGGGGTGGGGGGCGTGGTCGGTGCCCACGACGTCGATGGTGCCATCGGCGAGGCCGGCGCGCAGTGCCTGTACGTCCGCGTCGGTCCGCAGCGGCGGGTTGACCTTGTAGACGGGGTTATAGCTGCGGACGAGGTCGTCAGTGAGCAGGAGGTGGTGCGGGGTGACCTCGGCGGTGACGTTGATGCCGCGCTCCTTGGCCCAGCGGATGATCTCCACAGAACCGGCGGTGGATACATGGCAGACGTGGAGGCGCGAGTTCACGTGCTGGGCGAGCAGGACGTCGCGTGCAATGATGCTCTCCTCGGCGACCGCCGGCCAGCCGGTAAGTCCGAGGACGGCGGAAACTTCGCCCTCGTTCATCTGGGCGCCGGCGGTGAGGCGCGGCTCCTGCGCATGCTGGGCCACGACGCCGTCGAACGCCTTGACGTATTCGAGGGCCCTGCGCATCAGGACAGGATCGTGGACGCAGATGCCGTCGTCGGAGAACATGCGGACGCGGGCGCGGGAGTCGGCCATGGCACCGAGCTCGGCCAACTGTTCCCCCGCAAGCCCGACAGTGACTGCGCCGACCGGACGGACATCCACCCAGCCGGCGGCGCGGCCCAGGCTGTAGACCTGCTCCACTACTCCGGCGGTATCCGCCACGGGGGTGCTGTTGGCCATGGCGTGCACGGCGGTGTAGCCGCCAAGGGCGGCCGCGCGGGTACCCGTTTCGACGGTCTCGGCGTCCTCGCGGCCGGGTTCGCGCAGGTGCGTGTGGACGTCCACCATGCCGGGCAGCGCCACCAGGCCCGCTGCCTCAATGACGGTGGCACCGTCGGCGTCGGCGTGCGTGGCGGCGCCGGTTCCCCGGGCTGCGATGACGCCGTCGCGGATAAGGAGGTCCTCGGCGCCGGCGCCCAGTACCGCTGCGCCACGTATCAGGTAGGTTCCGTTATTCTCTGCCATCAGTTGCTCTCCTTAGTGGGGGTGGCGGCTGGTTCGCGGGTATCCCCGGAGAGCAGCAGGTACAGGGCGGCCATCCGGACGGAGACGCCGTTCTTCACCTGCGACAGCACGGTGGAGCGGGGCGAATCCGCGGCGGCTGCGGAAATTTCCAGGCCACGGTTCATGGGGCCGGGGTGCATGATGATCGTGTCTTTGAGCCCCAGGCTGTCCAGGGCACGGAGCCGGTTGTCGTCGAAACCCCAGCGGCGGGAGTATTCGCGGGTGGAGGGGAAGAACGAGGCGTTCATCCGCTCGCCCTGCACGCGCAGCATCATGACGGCGTCCACTCCCTGTTCAAGGGTCTCATCCATGTTGTAGCTGACCTTGCACGGCCACTGTTCGACGCCGATGGGCAGCAGGGTGGGCGGGGCAACGAGCGTGACTTCCGCGCCGAGCGTGCGGAGCAGCCAGACGTTGGAGCGGGCTACGCGGGAGTGCAGGACGTCTCCGGCAATGGCGACGCGCATGCCCGACAGGTCCGCTCCGATGGATCCGGTGCCGGCGAGCTTCGCCCAGTGCCGGCGCATGGTGAAGGCATCCAGGAGTGCCTGGGTGGGGTGTTCGTGGGTGCCGTCCCCGGCGTTGATGACCGCGGCATCGATCCAGTCGGTGGCGGCCAGGCGGTGGGGCGCACCGGAAGCCCAGTGGCGGATTACTACGGCGTCCGCTCCCATGGCGGCCAGTGTCTGGGCTGTGTCCTTGAGGGACTCACCCTTGGAGACTGAAGACCCCTTCGCCGCGAAGTTGATGACGTCGGCGGACAACCGCTTGGCGGCCGCTTCGAAGGAGATCCTGGTGCGGGTGGAGTCTTCGAAGAAGAGGTTCACTACGGTGCGGCCACGCAGGGCCGGGAGCTTCTTGACCTCACGGTCCCCCACGGCGGCCATTTCTTCGGCGGTGTCGAGGATGCGGATGGCGTTGGACAGGCTCAGGTCTTCGGTTGAGAGGAGGTGTTTCACGCGCCGCCCTCGATAACCACTTCGTTGACCGTGGACCCGTCGGGGGAAGTATCGGTTTCCTCAAGGCGAACCCGGACCTTCTCGGCGGAGGACGTGGGCAGGTTCTTTCCCACGTGGTCGGCCCTGATGGGAAGCTCGCGGTGGCCACGGTCGATCAGCACGGCGAGCCGGACGATCCGTGGACGGCCGAGGTCGATGATGGCGTCCAGGGCGGCACGGATGGTGCGGCCGGAGTACAACACGTCATCGATGAGCACCACGACCTTGTTGTCGATCCCCGTGCGCGGGAGTTGGGTGGGATAGGGAGGCCTGGTGGGCTGGTGGGAGAGGTCGTCGCGGAACATGGTGACGTCCAATTGTCCGACGATCGCGGCGGCGTCAACGGTGGGGTCAGCGGCAGCAATCTTGCGGGCCAGCCGGAGTGCCAGCGGATAGCCGCGCCGCGGAATGCCCAGCAGCACCAGGTCCTTGGAGCCTTTGTTGGCCTCGAGGATCTCATGGGCGATACGAGTGAGGGCGCGGTCAATGTCTGCCTGGTTGAGGACAACCCTGGCTGGAACCGGTGCGCTTGTGACAGAAGTCAACGCTCGTCTCCCCTTTCCCCGCCTCACAGGACGGAATTAAAAGAAGGATTATTTGCGTTCCAAAATTACCACACGGCGCGGTGCCGTCCCTTGCCGGAGGAGCGCGTTAATGGTCACATCCGGGCCCCGCCCCTGCGTTGCGCCTTGCCACACCGCAAGCTGCGCCTTTGAGCCATGATGGACGCACCATAGGCTTTCCTTATGTCGATGCACCCCCATCACCGTCCCGGCCAGCCAGGACCCTCCGGACCGCAGGGACCTCTTCCCAGCCAGGCGAACCCCAGTTGGATGGGCCACGTCCAGCCGGAGTACTACCGGCCGGTGCCGGGCAATGCAGGCGGCCCGGTCCATTCCGTGGTCCAGCCGGTCGCCCAGGGCCGGCAGGGCCCGGTCGCTCCCCCGAGCCGTGCGGGCCTGCTGGTACTGATGATCGGCGGCGGTGCCCTGGCATTCCTCAGCCTGTTCCTGGTGGTTCCGTTCCTCCTGGCCAACACGGGAACCGCCGGGTTCATGGTGGGTTTCATCGCCTCGCTGCTCCCGCTGTCCGCGGTGCTCCTGACAGTCCACGTGATCGACCGGTGGGAGCCGGAACCAAAAAGACTCCTGTTCTTTGCGTTCACCTGGGGCGCCGCAGTATCGATCGCCGTCACGCTGCTCGTCCAGCCGTTCTTTGCGCTCACCTACCAGTTTTCCGACGAACCCGACATCCAGACGTACATGGCCACTGTCCAGGCACCGGTCGTTGAGGAATTCGCCAAGTCCCTCGGGCTGCTGTTGCTGCTCCTGATGGCGCGCAGGCACTTCGACGGACCGGTTGACGGGGTGGTCTTCGCGTTCACGATTGCCGGAGGATTCGCGTTCACGGAGAACATCCTGTACTTCGGCCGGGCCATCGCAGAGTCTGCCAGCCCCGCCACCGACCTGGCCCAGATCTTCCTCCTGCGCGGGGTGATGTCACCGTTCGCCCACGCCATCTTCACCGGAACAACCGGCCTCATCATGGGGTTTGCGGCCCGGCGTTGGCACACAGGCGCGTCGGTTGCGGCGTTTGTGGTGGGCCTGCTTCCAGCGATGTTCCTGCACAACCGGTGGAACAGCATGGGCCAGGGCTTCCTCGCGGACTACATCCTCATCCAGGTGCCCATCTTTGTGCTGTTCATTGGCGTGGTCATCCTGCTGCGCGTCGCCGAAAACCGCCTCACCCGGCAGCGGTTGCTGGAGTATGCCGCGGCAGGTTGGTTCACGCCTGCCGAAGTCGACCTCCTCGCGACGCCAGGCGGCAGGCGCACTGCACTCAGTTGGGCTGCCGGCTACAACCGGCGGCCGCAGATGAAGGCCTTCGTGAAGGCAGCCACGCAGCTCGCCTTCACCCGGCAGCGCATCCTGAGCGGCCGCGATGTTGCGCTGCACCAGGCTGAAGAACGCGATCAGCTGCACCGGATCCTGGCCCTGCGGGCCGCCGTCGCCGGCTGACGGCACCAGCTGGCAGCAAAGCGCGTGCGCTGCCAGCCGGGAAAACGCACAAGGGGCCGGCGTCCGCCAGATGGCGGC
>NZ_JBHJZH010000021.1:44445-80959 GCF_042270935.1 Pseudarthrobacter sp. NPDC055928 | reverse complement strand
CGTCCGCGCATAAGCCTGCACCGAGGACTTCACCTCAGCAGCGAACTCCCCATCACTCCACGCCCGCCGCCCAAAACCCACCAACGCGAAACTCGACGGCAACAACCCCCGGTTCGCCAAGTCATACACAGCCGGCATCAGCTTCTTACGCGCAAGATCACCAGTCACCCCAAAAAGCACCAACGACGACGGACCAGCAATCCTGTTTAAACGACGATCACGCGGATCCCGGAGCGGATTCTTGGTCCGGGGTAACCGGACGAGGGTATCTGGCATTTGCTGCTTTCTGGGCGGAGGACAGTATCGGGCCGAGGGGTGCCACTACCAGATGCGGCGGCCGGCACCTTCCGGTGCCGACCGCCGCATCTTAGGTGTGGGATCAGGCGATGGCGGCCTTGAGTTCCTTTGCTGCCAGGGCGGGGTCGGCTGCACCGTAGATGGCGCCGCCGGCTACGGCAACCTCAGCCCCGGCCCGCTGGACGGCTTCGATGGTGGAGAGGTTGACGCCGCCGGCCACCGAGAAGGGCACGCGTGCTTCGGCACCGGCGCTGAGCAGTCCGTTCAGGTCGAAGCCAGGTTTGGCCTGCTCGTCCAGGCCTGCGTGGAACTCCACGAACTCGGCGCCGAGTGCCCGTGCTTCCTTGGCGCGGGTGGCCTTGTCCGGCACACCAATGAGGTCCACGACGATGCCTTTGTTGTGTGCGCGGGCCGCCTTCACGGCACCTGCGATGGTGGAATCGTCGGCGCTTCCCAGCACGGAGACGAGGTCGGCGCCGGCCTTGAACGCGATGTCGGCTTCGAGTTCCCCGGCGTCCATGGTCTTCATGTCGGCGAAGACGATCTTGTCAGGGTGGGCCTGCTTGACTGCGGTCACAGCGGAAAGTCCGGCTGCCTTGATCAGGGGCGTACCGAGTTCGATGATGTCAACGTACTCGGCGACCTTGCCGGCCAGCTCGAGCGCGTCTTCGGTGGTCAGGAGGTCCATAGCTACCTGAAGCTTCATGATGTTTCTCTTTCTGTTGGTGTTGGTGTGGCGTAAAAGGAGGGGCTTATTCGAGGTTTGCGTGCCGGAGCCAGAGTTCTTCAGCCGGCGCGTCGGTGTCGTTCCAGATGGTTTGGAAAACGGCTTCGGTGAGGACGAAGAGGACCTGTTCGAAGAGGCTTCCCGAATACTGGCGAGTGACACTGGAGCCGTGATCCGTCTTTTGTGCGGCAGGTACGATCACCAGCGAATCCGCCAGGTCCGCGAGGCGGGAGTCGGGGTTGGTGGTCACCGCGGCCACGCGGGCACCGGCCGCCGCAGCGGTTTCGGCTGCCTTGACCACGCCAGAGGTGGAGCCGGAGCCGGACGCCACCAAAAGCACATCGCCGGCGCGGATGGCCGGAGTCGTGGTGTCGCCCGCCACGTGGACGTTGAGGCCGAGATGCATCAACCGCATGGCAGCCATGCGGAGGACGAGGCCGCTTCGGCCGGCACCGGCGACGAAAACCCTGTCGGCGGAACGGATGGATGCCGTCATGGCTTCCAAACGGTCTCCATCGACCTGGGCCGCCGTTCCACTGATCTCGCCCGAAATGAGGGACAAGTTCTGGAGAATTGCCCCGGCGCTGAGGCGGTCCGATGAACCGATTGCTGTTGGACCCATTATTTCCTTCGCTCTGTTGGAGGCGTCCATCCATCTGGGATGTATTCCGCCATCAATCTTGCCGCTGCTTTGGTATGGGTGTAACGCCCACTAAAGGTGGTTATAGCTATACTTTCTGGTAGTTCGTGCTCTGCTCCTGCCGAAAGGACCCCATGACCAGCTCGCCAGTGGACAGGCTCCCACCCCTCACGCCGCCCGGCAGCCCCGGCACCCCGGCTTTGCCATGGCCGTTGCTGCAGTCCATCGCGGCGGTGGCGAACGCGCCACTGACGTCCATAGCGGAAGAGTTGCGGAAGGCGCTGGCTCCTTATCTCGCCAGCAGCGCCCTGGTGATCTTCACGGAGGACTGCACCGGCAGGCCCCAGAAGAAGGCGGGTTTGGAGAGCATCATCTCAGGGGTGTCCATCGAGGAGCTGGACAGCCTCCGCGCTGCCCTTAGCGGGGAAGAACCTTGGGTGGGGGATGCCGTGATTGCCGCAAAGGAACGTCCGGTCCTCGCGATGAAATACCTCTCCAGCAGGGCCTTGCTGGTGCTTACGGATCCTGTTGTGCCCGACTCTGAGCCCGGTAACGCGGAAGCAGGCGCGGACATCGCCAAGTACCTGTGGCACCTTGCCGCGCGCAGGATTCACGAAAAGGTCGCGGATGCTCCGCCTGCATACTTGTTGGAGTCCAGGGCGGCGTCAGCTGAACGCCTCCGGGTGACTTCCGAGTTGGTGGACCAGCATGCGACAACGCTTGAGATCGTCGCCGGGGCGCTGAGGTCAACGGCGCTGGATGACGCCGCAGCACGTTCAGCAGCCACGGATTTGGTGGCCAAAGCCCTTGTAAGGCTTCGCACGTTGAGTGACAGGACCACGGACCTGATCGAAGAACCGGTAGCCAAGGCCTTCGAGCGCCTCCGGGAAGACCTTCTTCCACTGACGCGTTTCAGCGGGGTGGAGGTGCAGTTCGTCGAACCTCCCCTGAACGGGCGGGCCCTCCCGGGCGAAGTCGCCCATGCAGCCCGGGCCATCGTGCGGGGCCTACTGCTGGCCATGCTGGACCAGCCGGAAGTCCGAAGGGTCCGGGCCCAGTGGGATTGCGACGGCGAGAATCTGCTGATCAATGTCCGCGACGACGGCGGCGGAACTCTTGCCGCCGACGCATCCAGTTTGGGCAGGCTGGACCGGCGGGTTCAGGCCCTGGACGGAAAGATGCAGGTAGATGTCATGCCCGGCTGGGGTACAGATGTCTCCGTGACGCTTCCGCTGGATGCCCCCCAGGCTGCTCCTGCCGACGTCAGCGCCTGGAAATTGGGCAGTCGCGAGTTGGAAGTGCTGCAGCACCTGGCGTCCGGTCAGCGGAACAGGTCGATCGCGGGCGCCCTCAACATCAGTGAAAACACGGTCAAGTTCCACGTGGGAAACATCTTCCGGAAGATGGGTGTCACTTCGCGTACGGAGGCCATAGCTCTGGCAACCAGCATCGGCCTGCGGTGAATTGAAACACTAGGCGCTTGATTGCTGTTCCCGGACCGGCGCAGTACCGGGATGCCCAGCTGAACGGTCATGGCCTTGGGGCTGATGCGGCGCGGCCGCCGTCAGCGGACACCAAGGTCGCTGTCAACATACGAGCCGGGGCGGTCTTCGGTGTGGTGTTGGCAGTTGCAGCAACCATCCACCTGCAGCCGAACGGTCACTGGACTCGATGCTTCAAGCCGGATATCCACCGGCTCCTTTCCGTTCCGGCTGACCCGGAGAATCGGGGGTTGATCGTGGCGATCGTACATGTACTGACCTTTGCAGCTGAGTGGGGGTGTGAGTGCGCCCCGGCGGCACGGGCTGGGGAGCCGCGTGCCACCGGGGCGGATTGCTACTGACGGTGAACCTTTTTACTCCCGGTCCGCCCGCCGGGTCTGGACGGTCGGGATGCTGCCCGTGTGGGTGCCGCCCTGGTGGGAATCCGGGTCAGGACAGGAATCAGCGCAATCATGCTTCGTGACAAGGTCGAACTGAACGCCGCCGTGCTGTTCCACGCCAGTCCTGATGGCCCGTTCGACGACCGAGGTAGCCAGGCGCCGTCGCAGGGACAGCGGATCCCGGCGCAGGTCCTTGGCGAGGGCAAAGCAGAGCAGGAGCATGACGACGATGAACGGTAGCGCTGCGACGATGGTGATGCGTTGCAGGCCAGCCAAGGCTTCCGACGGTTCATCGCCACCGGCCAGCAGCATGACCGCTGCCACGGCGCCGGTGAGGCTGCCCCAGAAGATCACCACTCCGCGGCGGGGGTGCTCGGCGCCGTTGGAGCTGAGCGATCCCATCACGATGGAAGCAGCATCGGCACCGGTGACAAAGAAGATTGCCACCAGGACCATAGCCAAGACGATGACGCCAACAGTAAGCCAGCCGGGCATACCAAGGTTCTTGACCAGGTCGAAGAGTGCGCCGTCGAAGTTGACGGACGAGACGCCGTCGACCGTTGTTACCAGCCCGGGTGTTCCTGCCTTGTCAGCTTCCTGCTGGACGTGGAAGGCGGCTCCGCCGAAGATGCCAAACCAGATCACGCTGACGACGCTGGGCACCAGCAGCACGCCGGTGACGAACTGGCGGATGGTGCGGCCGCGGCTGATGCGGGCAATAAACATGCCTACGAAGGGCGTCCAGGAGATCCACCAGGCCCAGTAGAAGATGGTCCAACCGGTCATCCAGCTCCGAAGGGCCTCATCGCCGACCGCTTCGGTCCGGGACGACATCTCGGCCAGGTCGCGGGCGTAGTCGCCGACTGCGGACGGGATCAGGTTGAGGATGAACAGGGTGGGGCCGGCAATGAAAACGATGAGTGCTAGGACGACGGCCAGGACCATGTTGATGTTTGAGAGCCACTGGATGCCACGGCTGATGCCCGAGACGGCCGAAGCGACGAAGCAGAAGGTCAAGACGGCGACGATCCCCACAAGCACGGGCGTGCCGATTTCGCCGAACCAGCCGTTGGAGGTCATGCCGCTGCCGATCTGCAGGGCGCCGAGGCCCAGGGAAGCAGCCGTACCAAAGAGGGTGGCGAAAATGGCCAGGATGTTGATGAACTTCCCGAGCGGGCCTTCCACCATCCTGATGCCGAAAAGTGAGGTGAAGGCTGCGGAGACGAGTTGCCTGCGGCCCAGGCGGTAGGTGCCGTACGCCATGGCAATGCCTACCACTGCGTACATTGCCCAGGGGTGCAGGGTCCAGTGGAAGATCGAGGTGGCCATGGCCGTCTGGATGGCTGCAGGGGTGCGGCCGTCCACGGTTCCGGGCGGGGGAGAGATGTAGTGGTAGAGCGGTTCGGCTACACCGTAGAACATCAGTCCGATGCCCATGCCGGCCGCGAACATCATCGCGACCCAGGAGACGGTACGGAATTCGGGCTTCTCGCCGTCCTTGCCAAGCGGGATGTTGCCGAACTTGCCCAGGGCGAGCCACAGGACAAAAACGACAAACAGGGAAGCCAGGACCATAAAGAGCCAGCCGGTGTACTCCATGACCCAATTCAGGGCGGTCGTGGAGGTAGCGGAGAGGCTGTCGCGGCCCACGAAGCCCCAGATGACAAAGGCGATGGCGATGGCGCCGGTGATTCCGAACGTTACTTTGTCGAGGGTGAGCGAGTGGTTCCGGCGCAGGGAGACGGCCTGCTCGGTCTTGGCATTGCGCAGTTCCTCCAGGATCTGCTCATACTCTTCGGTGTCCGGCAGCGGTTCTGCGCTTCCGTCTTCCGGATCGAGGACGGCGGGGTGTGTGTCTTCTTCTTTGGAGACACTGATGACTTCTTTGGTATTGCCCAAACTTTCGGGCTCCTCACTAGGGTGAGTCCTTGCCAGACCGTTGTCGGCGGGCACCTCCTCTGGTGTCAGGGGTTTTAGGTCACTATTAATAGCCATGAGCGGGTCCTTTGCTCGGCGAGTCATGGGCTTGCGGTTAAACATGGCCTTCGGCTGTTAGTCCGGGCGGAAGGTTGGGGGCTTCGTCCGATTCGATGACCATGATGTTGCCATCGACGATTTGCTCTTCGTGAGTCCGGACCGGCAGTTTGGCCGGCGGTTGGTCCACGCCTCCTGAACGGAGGTTGAACCTGGATGCGTGAAGCGGGCACCCGACCCAACATTCCTCCACATAGCGTCGGCCAGTGAAGCATCCTGGTGGGTACAAGTGTCGTCGATGGCGAAGATCTCGCCCTCTTCTGTGTGGAAGACGGCGATGGGTGGAGCTGTGTCGAGCCTTAATGCCTCCCCGGGAGCAAGTTCACTGAGCGGGCAGGCGTTGTGCATATTGCACCTCTTCAGGTTTGGGATCAGGTTTCTCGTGCAAGGAAGGCTGCAAAGCCTTCGTTTCGTTCCGCAGGGATCAACACATTTCGCGCTAAGCAACAGAGTGCGCCTCGTCACAGCCCAGTGTCAAGGTATTTCTGCATCTTCATGACGTATTTCTACGGGACCAAGGCGCATCTTGACACTCAGCGTGGCATGCGTCACCCTGTTGCTTATCATGATCCTTGTTGCGTAGGAAGCAATTCAGAAGGGGAGAATATGGAGAGGCTCGCGATCGTGGGAGCATCTTTGGCTGGTCTTTCTGCAGCCAAGGCAGCCCGCGCTCAGGGCTTCACCATTGACGGCTCAGAAGGGCTGGACCACATCCCGCGTGGATGTGACGGCTTCTGTGGAGCTGTTCCACCGCGTCAACCAGCAGGACTTCGATGCGTGCGAACGCTGCGAGCCTGCCATGGGCTCGAGGGTCTACTCCAAGGGTGGTGTGCTGGTCCCCAGCGAACACCACATCCGCGCCTTCCACGACTGGATCGAAGGAAAAGTCGGCGACACTATCAAGCCTGCCTAGACACCCTGTGAGAACGCCACGCCTAGCCCTTAGGGCCGGGCCTACCGGCGTCTGTAGCCCATTTTCCCGCTGATGGCCATACCTGCTTCGCGGAGGCCGTCAATGAGCCCAGGCTGCTCCTCGGGCGTGAACCGGAACGCAGGACCGGAAATGCTCACCGCCGCGATGACACTCCCCAAGTGGTTGAAGATGGGAACGGCCACCGCCGTCAGGCCAATTTCGAATTCCTCGTGGACCACAGCGTAACCCTGCCGGGCGACATCCAGCAGCTGCTTCTCCAGCTCCCCGCGATTCGTAATGGTTCGCGGCGTGCGGGCCGGCAGGCCGACCGTCCTGAGGATGGTGTCCCTTTCGTCCGCCGGCAGGGCAGCGAGCAGCACCTTGCCGCTGGAAGTGGCGTGCAGGGGTGTCAGGCTGCCTACCCAGTCGTAGGTCGCAAGGGTAGAAGGGCCCATGGCCTGGTCCACGTTGACAGCGAAGTTCGATCGAAGGACCGCCAGATTTACAGTTTCCTTGTACTGCGTTGCCAGGCTCTCCAGAACTTCCCTGGCCTCGCGCACAACGCTCAAGCGTCCAGGGATGGACGATGCCAATCTCAGGATTCCAAACCCCAGCTGGTACTTCCCGCGTTCATTATTCTGGCGGACCAGTTCCCGGCCCAGCAAGGATCCTACGAGCCGGGACACGGTGGACTTGTGGACGCCCATCTCCTCAGCGATCTCACTGACGCCGGCATCCCCCTCGCGGGCGAGAATTTCCAGAATCTGGAGGGCGCGGTCAACCGATTGGACGCCGCCGCCCTGAGCGTCTGCGTCCGGGTCTTGGTCGTTACGTGCGGCCATTGTGCCTCATGTCATAGTCCATGCAGGGTGCCTGGGGACTGGGAGTCCCAGCTGACCTGCGCCCTCATCATGTTCATCCTAGACCGACTCGCCTGCGGCCCCTCAATTGGTATAGAACGCGGGTTCGCGACCCGACGCCACCGGCAAACAAAAGAGGGGCACCCCAATGGGGTGCCCCTCGAACTGGTCGGCGGGTTAGCCGATTTTGTTGGCTGCTTCGGCGTCGGAGTCGGCGGCAGCGGCTGTGCCGAGGTTGGCGCGGAGTTTGGCGCCGAGTTCGGCGTCGACGTTGGTCCAGTATTGGATGGCGCGTTCCTTGATGCCGGGGCTCTTCACGCCGCTTTTCGACCAAGTAGTGGTCAGTCAGGATGATGGCACCGTCGGCACCAACTGACTTCGAATGCGCGTCGGACGTAACCGGCGCACCTGACTGGGTCGTTGAAATGGCAGTCATTATGCTCCTATTTCTCTATTACTTGCGAGGGACGTTCAGAAGGAAGTTGTTGGCCTGCGCCGACCCATTCCACGGTGCCGTCTGCGAAGAATTGCTCCTTTCAGATCGGCACCCGTGCCTTGATGCGGTCCACAAGCTGTGAGCACACCTCAAAGGCCTGGGCGCGGTGGGCTGCTGACACGGCACAGACCAGTGCAGGATCACCCACCTCCAGCATCCCGACGCGGTGGGCGGCCCAGATGCGGACCGGCTTGTCGGCCTTCCCGGCATGCTCCGCGACCAGTTCTTCCACCACTTGGGCGAGGACGCGATGCGCGGTGGGGTGGGCCGAGTAGCCTAATCTGCTGACGGCCATGCCGCCGTCGTGGTTTCGGACCACTCCGCTGAAGCTGACCACCGCCCCGGCTTCATCGCCCTGGACTGCCGCTGTGGCCCGGTCCACCGAGATGGGGGCCTCGCTGAGCTCGGCGAGGACAACGTCAAAGCTTGGCATAGGTTTCCTCGCGGGCCTTCTGCGGACGGCCCAGCCTTTCGCGCCCGGCGTAGACATTCAGGCTGTGTCCCCTGCTGAATCCAACCAGCGTCACTCCGGTTTCGACGGCAAGGTCGGCGGCCAGGCTGGAGGGCGCGCTCACAGCAGACAGGACGGGAATGCCGGCCATGGCGGCCTTCTGGACAAGTTCGAAGGACGCGCGCCCGGACACCTGGAGGACGGTGCCACTCAGAGGCAGCAGGTTTTGGCGCAGCGCCCAGCCCACCACTTTGTCCACAGCGTTATGGCGTCCGACATCCTCCCGGAGGCACAGCAACTCAGGGCTGGCGCCATCCACCTTGAAAAGGCCGGCCGCATGGACGCCGCCCGTCTTGTCGAACACCGCCTGGGCCTCGCGAAGCCGCTCCGGCAGTTCGGCGAGCACATCCACGGGAATCTGCAGCGTGTCCCGGGCAGGATCGAAGGGAAGGGTCTTGCGGACGGAGTCGATCGAGTCTGTCCCGCAGATGCCGCAGGAGCTTGAGGTATAGACATGCCGCATGGTGTCAGGCATGCGTACATCCGGCCTCAACTGGGCCTCGACCACGTTATATGTCTGTTCTCCCCCGGCATCGCCGGCGCAAAAGCGCAGCGATACCAGCTCGGAGTGGGAACTGATGATGCCTTCCGAGACCAGGAACCCGGCCACCAGGTCGAAATCGTCGCCCGGGGTCCTCATGGTGACAGCGAAGGAGCGGCCGCCGATGCGGATTTCCAGGGGCTCCTCAGCGGCGACTATGTCTTCCTTGAACCGCACCGGGTACTCGGTGCCGGAACCGTCCAGGTGGAAGCGGTGGATCTTGCGGCGCTGTGTCATGCGGGCCATGGGGTCCTCCGTGCGCGGTTGGTGGTGGTATGGATTGTTTCGTTGGCCTGCGTCCAGGGGAGCGGGAGCACAGGAACCGGCTCGCCGGACTGGACTCCAGCAGGGGGAACGGCCATGATGCCGTCGGCACAAGCGAGTCCACGCATCATGCCGGGTCCCGTATGCGAGGCGGGGAAGGCAAGCCCCTCGATGAACGTGCAGGGAATCAGGCGCGTACGGCCGGGGCACGGATCAATGTCAGCCGCGGAAGTCACTTGTCCAACGTCGCTCAGGGGCTTGCCTCCGAGTGCCTCCAGCAGCGGTCCACCTACGGTGATCAGGGCCATCATTGCTGCCAGGGGGTTACCGGGCAGCCCGACGACGAAGCGGCCGTCCGGGAGCTTGGCCAGGACCGCGGGGTGGCCCGGCCGCATGGCGATGCCATCCACCAACAGCTGTCCGCCGAGGGCAGCGATGGCGGCGCGAAAATGATCTGTCCCGGAACAGCCGGTTCCGCCGGTAGTTATGGTCAGGTCCGGCATCGACCCGGGAAACGCGTCAGAACCGCCAAGCGCCGCGAGCCACTCGGGGTAGGAATCTCCGATCCGCAGGGAGCCGCCAGGCGTGCCACCGAGAAGGGAAATGACAGTCCCCAGCTGCGGACCAAACGTATCCCTGACCTGGCCTGGTTCCGGAACGCCCGACGTGACTACTTCGGAACCGGTCAGCACTATTCCGACCACCGGCTTGGCCTGCACCTGCAGGTTGTCGTGGCCAGCCACGGCGGCGAGGGCAAGGTGGCCCGGGTTCAGCGTTGTGCCGGCCGGGATCAGCACTTCCCCGGCCGCAGCTTCCTCGCCGGCAGGACGAATGTGTTGGCCCCGGCCGGGTTCGCCTTCCTTTGCCCTGTCATTGAGTCGCAGGAGAAGGCTGCCGTCAGCGCCGCGGAGGACCTGGCCGCTTTCCTTGCGGAGTATCGATTGGGCGCCAACGGGTATTAGTCCGCCGGTGGCTATGACACTGGCCCGGCCGGGAAGCAAAAAGGGCTCATGGGGGGTAAGGATCCAGGGACCGCCGCCGTTGATGGCCCAGCCGTCCATGGCAGAGGAGGCGTAATGGGGGAGTTCTTGCAGGGCGGCGACGTCACGGGTCAGGGTATGGCCCGCTGCCAACGCGAGCGGAAGCTCCGCGGGGGCGAGCGGGACGGCGCAATCGAAAGCCAGTTGCCGGGCTTCGAGCCAGGTGGAGGAGGGATGTCCGGAAAGTGGCCCTGCGGAGCGCAACACCGAACTGCTGCCGCTGGTGGCGGTATCTTGGGCGAGCAAGGGTGCCCCTTCCTGATGGTAGTGATGCGCTGAAAATGTGCGGGCCGGGGACCGCGAGGCGTGCACCACGTGGTGCTTGCCCCGCAATCCCCGGCCCGGTCAGTTGGGGTGCTACGCCTTGACGTATCCATTCGGGTTCAGCACGAACTTTGTTGCCGAGCCGGCGTCGAATTCGGCGTAGCCGCGCGGTGCATCCTCCAGCGGGATCGCTGTGGCGTTCACTGCCTTGGCGATCTGGACCTTGTCGTGCAGGATGGCCATCATCAGCTGGCGGTTATATGACATGACGGGGCACTGGCCAGTGGTGAAGGACAGGGACTTTGCCCACCCGGTGCCCAATGACAGCGACAGGGAACCGTGCTTGGCGGCGTCGTCAATTCCACCGGGGTCGCCAGTGACGTACAGGCCGGGAATGCCCAGGGCCCCACCTGCGGCTGTAATGTCCATGAGGGAATTCAGCACCGTGGCCGGGGCTTCATGGGATGCATCCTTTCCGTGCCCGCGGGCTTCGAATCCCACAGCATCGACACCGCAATCCACTTCGGGAACGCCAAGGATTTGCTCGATCTGGTCCTTCGGATCTCCGTTGGAGACGTTCACCGTCTCGCACCCGAAGGAGCGGGCCTGCGCCAGACGGTCTTCGTTCATGTCACCGACAATGACGACGGCGGCACCGAGCAACTGCGCACCGACGGCGGCTGCGAGGCCGACCGGGCCGGCGCCGGCAATGTACACGGTCGACCCGACGCCGACTCCGGCGGTGACGGCGCCGTGGAACCCGGTGGGGAAGATATCCGAGAGCATGGTCAGGTCCATGATCTTTTCCAGGGCCTGGTCGCGGTCCGGGAACCTGAGCAGGTTCCAGTCAGCGTAAGGGACCAGCACGTATTCTGCCTGTCCACCCACCCAGCCGCCCATGTCCACATAACCGTAGGCGCTGCCCGGACGGTCCGGGTTGACGTTCAGGCAGATGCCGGTCTTGCGCTCCTTGCAGTTCCGGCAACGGCCACAGGAGATGTTGAACGGTACGGAGACGATGTCTCCGACTTTGATGAATTCCACGTCCGGACCGACTTCCACCACTTCACCGGTGATTTCATGGCCGAGGACGAGGTCCTTGGGAGCGGTGGTGCGGCCCCGCACCATGTGCTGGTCGGAACCGCAGATGTTGGTGGTCACCGTGCGCAGGATCGCACCGTGGGGTACCTTCCGGCCCACATTGGCCGGATTGACGCCAGGCCCATCCTTGAGTTCGAACGTCGGGTAGTCGGTATTGATAATTTCGACGACACCGGGTTCTTTGTAGGCGACGGCTCTGTTTCCTGACATGGACACTCCTTTTGGCTGCGGGGTGGTGCTGGGATTTGGTGCCAGGCCTGCCATCTCGGATTGCCTTGCACTGGTCCGGCAAGTTGCCGGCGCTGCCCCGTTGCCCGAAAGCGGTGCTTCGATGAGGATACCTCCCCAGGTTTCAGGCCACCGAAGCACCATTCACGGGAAACGGGACAGTTCATCCTTCGCGAGGACGAAGGCTGTCAGTGGGATGCCGTGCCGGTGGCATGGCGTCCCGGTCCTGCCTAGCGCTGGGCGGCAGCTCCTGCGGAAGCTACGGTGTGGTCGTTCTCCACCGTGCTGCCACTGACGCCGATTGCGCCAATGACAGTGCCGTCCTCATCGTGCAGGGGGAGTCCGCCCGGGAACGTGATAAGTCCGCCGTTGGAGACTTCGATGTTGAACAGCGGGCCCCCTGGCTGGGACAGTTCGCCGATGGATCCCGTTGCCATGTCAAAGTAGCGGGCAGTGCGGGCCTTCTTGATGGAAATGTCGATGCTGCCGAGCCAGGCGCCATCCATGCGGGTGAAGGCCTTCAGGTTGCCACCGGCGTTCACTACCGCGATGTTCATGGCGGTGCCCGTCTCACGGGCCGACTCTCGGGCGGCGCCGAGGATGGCATCGGCCTGGGCTTGAGTGATATCAGACATTGCTTCTCCGTTGATGGTGTCTGGTGTGTGTTAGTGCTGTTGGTCGTCGCGCAGAAGAGGGCGTACGAGCCTGATATTTTTAGTTGGTCAATAAAGATATATCAGTTACATCGTATGGCAGCCGCAGGGGCATGTCCAGAGAGATTTCTTAGCGCCCGTGGATGAGGCTCAGTGCCTCCGCCCGGGCGGCCGGCAGGCGCAGTTCACCACGGACTGCAGACGTGATGGTCTTTGCCCCGGGCTTGCGGACGCCCCGCATTGACATGCACAGGTGCTCGCACTCGATCACAACAATTGCCCCCAAGGGCCGCAGCGACGTAACAAGTGCGTCTACCACCTGGGTGGTGAGTCTCTCCTGGACCTGCGGCCTTCGCGCAAAGACGTCCACCAGCCTGGCGAGCTTGCTGAGGCCGGTCACCAGTCCCTCAGCAGACGGGATGTAGCCCACATGTGCCACGCCATGGAACGGCACCAGGTGATGTTCGCAGGTGGAATAGAACGGGATGTCCTTCACGATGACCATTTCACCGTGGCCGAGGTCGAAGGTCTTGTCCAGGACTGCCAGGGGATCCTCATGGAGCCCGCCGAACATTTCCGCGGCGGCGCGGGCCACGCGGGCCGGGGTGTCCGCCAGTCCGGGCCTTTCGGGATCCTCGCCGATGGCCAGAAGGTATTCGCGGACAGCCCGCTCCACCCTTGGCCCGTCCACACCTGTGGCAACGGTTGCTTCCGCCGTCAGGACAGAGCTCACGATTCGGCCCGCTCAAGCCGCACGATAACGGACTTGGAGGTCGGCGTGCCGCTGGTGTCGGCTACGGAATCAAGAGGCACGAGGACGTTTGTTTCCGGGTAGTAGGCCGCCGCGCAACCCTTGGGCGTCGAGTATGACACGATGCGGAAGTTCTCGGCGCGTCGTTCGGTCCCCTGGAATTCGGAGATGAGATGGACCATGTCCCCGTCCGTGAACCCCAGCTCAGTAATGTCGTCGGCGTTGATCAGGACTACGCGGCGCCCGCCGTGGATGCCCCGGTAGCGGTCATCCTTGCCGTAGATGGTGGTGTTGTACTGGTCGTGGGAGCGCAGCGTCTGGAGGACGAGCCGTCCGGCAGGGACCCTGATGAATTCCAGTTCGTTGCCTGTGAAGTGCGCCTTGCCCGAGGCGGTATCGAACTTCCTGGCGTCCCGGGGCGGGTGGGGAAGGACGAACCCGCCCGGGTTCTGGATCCGTTCCTCGAAGTTCTCGAAGCCGCTGAGGACCGCTTCGATGTGCTTCCTGATGATGGAGTAGTCGTCCCGCATGGCCAGCCAGTCGGCTTTGGGAGTATTGGGCAGCGGGAGGTTGTCGCTGCCGGTGAAGATCTTGTGGGCGATGTTGCACACAATGGCCACTTCTGAATGCAGGTGTTCACTGGCGGGCTTCAGGCGACCCCGGGAGGCGTGGACCGCGCTCATGGAATCCTCCACTGTCACCCTCTGGTCACCGGTGCGCTGGGTGTCCTTCTCCGTACGTCCGAGTGTTGGAAGAATCAGCGCACGGCGACCCGTGGACACATGGGAGTGGTTCAGTTTCGTGGAGATCTGCACCGTCAGGCGGGTGTTGGCCAGTGCCTGTTCGGTGACCTCGGAATCCGGGGCCGCCCGCACGAAGTTGCCGCCCATGCCGATGAAGACGCGGACCTTGCCGTCCCGCATAGCGCGGATAGCAGCCACGGTGTCGAAGCCATGCGCCCGGGGGGAGCGGAATTCGAACTCGTGGTCAAGCCGGTCGTGGAAGCTCTCGGGCATCTTCTCGAAGATACCCATGGTCCGGTCGCCCTGGACGTTGGAGTGGCCGCGGACGGGGCAGACGCCTGCTCCGGGCTTACCGATGTTGCCTTGCAGAAGCAGGACGTTGACCACATCGCGGAGGGTGGGTACCGAGTGCTTGTGCTGGGTCAGGCCCATGGCCCAGCAGACGATCGTGGCGCTCGAGGCCAGGAGGCGCTCGCCTGTGGACTTGATTTGTTCCAGCGTCAGCCCCGTGGCTTCGACGATGTCGTCCCACTCCGCCTTTTCGAGGTACCGCAGGTAATCGTCGATGCCAACGGTATGGTCCCTGATGAACTCATGGTCCAGCACAGTGGACAGGCCGGGGGTCTTGCGCCCTTGGGCTTCGGCTTCGAGAAGGTATTTGCCAAGCCCCTGGAAGAGGGCCTGATCGCCGCCGGCGCGGATTTGGAGGAAGTCGTCGGTCAGTTGCGTGCCCACCACCATGCCGGATATGTTCTGCGGATTCTCGAACCGCAGGAGCCCGGCTTCGGGAAGCGGATTCACTGAGATGATGACGGCGCCGTTCTTCTTCGCCTTCTCCAGTGCGCTGAGCATGCGCGGGTGGTTGGTGCCCGGATTTTGACCCGCCACGAAAATCAGCGACGCCGTCTCCAGGTCCGTGAGGCTGACGGAGCCTTTGCCGATGCCGATCGTTTCTACCAGGGCCGAGCCGGACGATTCGTGGCACATGTTGGAGCAGTCGGGCAAATTGTTCGTTCCGATGCCGCGAACGAGGAGCTGGTAGGCGAAGGCTGCCTCGTTCGATGTCCGCCCGGAAGTGTAGAAGACAGACTGATCGGGGTGCTCCATGTCCCTGATCTCCTGGGCGATCAGCTCATAAGCGTCGTCCCACGCGATGGGCTTGTAGTGCGTTGCGCCTTCCTCGAGGAGCATCGGATGCGTGAGCCGGCCTTGTTGACCCAGCCAGTAGTCGTCACGGGTCTTCAGGTCTGCAATGGAGTGCTTCGCGAAGAATTCAGGAGTGACGCGGCGGCGCGTGCCTTCCTCGGCCACCGCCTTGGCGCCGTTCTCGCAGAACTCCGCAGCATTGCGCTTTTCGTGTTCAGGCCAGGCGCAGCCCATGCAGTCAAAGCCGTCAACCTGGTTGACTGCCAGGAGTGTCTGGATGCTGCGCAGCGGGCCCATCTGCTCAAGGGAAATTTTCAACGCGTTCGCAACAGCCGGAATGCCGACGGCCGTCGTTTTGGGCTTCGTCACGGTCAGTTTTGACTCGTCGATATTCTGCTTGGGGGCTTTTGAAGCCATGTGATCTTCCCTTCAGATCTTGGCAGGAATCAGTGGAATGGAGGTGTCGCCCGAGGCCAAGGTGGCGGTCGGCCGCAGTGCGCGTACACCATCCAGGAGGCCGGGCAACCGGCCGAGGTCGTTGAAGGTGTAGACATGGAACCCGGCAAAGAGGGGATCGCCCGCCAGCTCCTGGTGGACCTCGCGAATCAGGCGCCCGCTGTCGTAGCTCAGGAAGTCGTCCCGCCGCCAGAGGGCTTCCGCCATCCCGGTCCCGCGGGCGAGCTTGAGGGAGCGGCCCACCCCGAGGCGTGCTCCCAGGGAGACCAGTTTCCTGATGGAGACCGGGCCCGGGACTCCAACCCACACGGGCAGTTGGATGCCGCTCGTGCGGATTGACCGGAGGTACCGGCTGATTGCTTCGGCGGAAAAGCACATCTGGGTGACCATGGAGGACGCAAAAGGTGCTTTCGTGAGGAGGCTGCTGCTGAGTTGCTCCTGGCTGAACTGCGGGTGGCCTTCCGGATAACCGGCAATTCCTATCGAGAAGTCGGGTGAGTAGGCGTTGACCGCCTCAAGGAGTTCTCCGCTCCAGCTGTAGGGGCCAGCGGGTGTGCGCCGGTCACCGGCAACGAGAAACAGCTCCGAGACGCCGGCCTCCTGCAGTTGCAGCAGCAGCGAGTGGAGTTCTGCCTCACCCGTGATGCTGCGGGCTGCGAGATGGGGAACCGCGTTGTAGCCCAGGCGCGCCAGGTTCACGGACGTCTCTACGGTCCGTGCAGGCCCGTGGTGCGGGAGGCACGTGACGCTGACGGATCCCATGGTGTCAAAAGCCGCGGGGAGTTGCGTGAGCAGATCGGCGGACGGAACTACTTCCAGCCGTATCCTTGCAACAGCTTCTGTGCTCATTGCTCTCCATTAGGGTTGACATTTTTTTCATGGGATATTGATATATCAGTTCTAGGAATACTATGTACACGAGGCCTTCGCGTCAAGGCTCGGCTGTGCATCGGGAGGAGACTTGGAAATGGCAAGCGGTGGAGAACTACCGTCGGATGTTGGGGGGTCCTTCCTGCCAACGAGGCAGGAGGACGAGTCCTTCGCCGACTTCGCCTACAGGGTGCTCTGTGATGAACTGATCGTTTTGGACATCAAGCCTGGCGAACCATTGAACGACGAAGTGATTTCGAGGCGGCTCGGAGTGGGCAGGACGCCGATCCGCGAAGCGATGAAGCGCCTTGAAAGCGACCATCTGGTGGTGGCATATCCCCGGCGGGGAACATTCGCCGCAGGGGTGGACATCACGGATTTGGCCGAAATCTCCGAAATCCGGCAGCTCTTAGAGCCTGCGGCCGCAGCACGGGCTGCCCGAATGGCGTCGCCGCAGCTCCGGCAAGAGATCAAGGAATTTGCCAGGGAAGTCGGGGAGCTCCTGCCAGGAATGCACTCCCAGCAGAACCTGATGCGCCTGGACATGCGGGTACACCGAATGATTTACCGGGCCACCGGGAGCCGGCATCTAGAGGATGTCCTGATCCGGTACGACAACCTGGCGACGCGGATCTGGAGCCTTGTGCTGGAGAAACTTCCTCCGGTGTCCGAGCACATTGCCCAGCACATTGAGCTGCTCGAGTGCATCGCAGAAGGGGATTCCGAAGCTGCCGCGCGGCTGACAACCAAGCATGTGACGGACTTCGAGAACCTCATCAGGGCCGTCCTGTAGCCCCTTGGCAGGACACGGCCTTGGCGCCCGTGCAGATCGCAGGGATCTGCACGGGCGCGAAGACAACAACTGGACCTAAGCGAAGCAGTGGTGCTTGCCGTGGATTACCCGGCTGCTCCCCGGACCAAGGCACGCGACTGTTCCCGCGCGGCCTCGGCGGTGTGCAGGAGAAGCAGGGCCGTGGTGACTGAGCCGACGCCACCGGGAACGGGTGTCAGCGCCGCGGCGATGCCCCGGACGCTGGCTTCGTCCACATCCCCCACGAGGGACCCGTCGGATAGGACGTTGGTGCCGACGTCGATCACAACCGCCCCGGGGGAAATGTGGCCGCCGTTCAGCAGGCCGGTACGCCCGGCGGCGACCACCACGACGTCGGCCGTCCTGGTGTATTTCTCCAGTGCTCCTGACCTGGAGTGGCAGACGGTGACGGTGGCGTCGCGTTCCAGTAGCAGCAGTGACAGCGGTTTCCCGACGACGGCGGAACGTCCAATAACGACGACGTTTCGGCCCGCCACCGGGATGTCGAAGTGGTCCAGGATCTCGGTAACGGCCCGTGCAGTGGCGGGGGCGAACGAGGGCTGGCCCACAGCCAGCCGGCCAAGACTCAGGGGGTTGGCGCCGTCGATGTCCTTCTCGGGGGCGATGTGCCCAACCAGCGCATCTGCGTCAACGCCGGGAGGCAATGGCGTCTGAAGGATGATGCCGTTGACGGACGGCTCGGCGCTGAGGTCCTTCAGGACTGAGGCCAGAACCTGTCCCGTCGCGTCGTGGCCCAGGTCCACGATCCGGCAATTGATGCCTGCGCTTTCAGCAGCCCGTTCGATGGACCGCACATACCAGAGCGTGGAGCCGTCATCGGTGGCCACCACCACTGCAAGGGTGGGGCGCAGGCCCTCAGTTTCGAGGTTCCGGGCTTCGTCGTGGGCCTTCTGCTGAATGAGCTTTGCCAGGTTTCGTCCAGAGAGGAGTGTGGTGCTCAACCGAGAATCCTTTCGCGAACGCGCTTGACGAGCGAGTCGGCTGCCAGGATGACCTTTTCCTCAAGGCCATCGGTCTGGGCAGCCAGCCGGGAACGTGTTTCGGTGTCCTTGATGGCCACCACATTGATGTCGATGTTTACCCGTGCAGTGGTGGCGGCTGCCCGGGCAGCGTCGACGGCGGCGGCGACGTCGCTGATCACGTTGGCGTTGGCCACCTCGAACAGTTCCGTGGCAAGATCCACAACGGCGCCGGCAACGAGGATCAGTTGTGCCGGCGTTTTCGCGGCCTGGACGAGCGCGTCCTGGATGGACGCTGTCCGTGCAGCCTTGAGGTCGTCAGTACCGGCAGGGAGCTTGTACGCGTCAATGACGGCTTGGAACGCGTGCTGGTCGGCGTCCGCGAGGTGCAGGGCCTGGGCCACCAGGCCATCTGCGCTGCTGATGATCCTGGCGACGAGTTCGGCGTGCTGTTCGTATTTCGTGCCGGTGGTGTACCTGCCCACCATGGCGACCAGTGCCGCCCCCTGGGCGGCGTGGAGAGCCGCGGCTGCGCCGCCGCCTGGAGTGGGTTCGCGCGAGGCAAGCCTGGCGAGGTAGTCGTTTATTGTTTGTGAACTGATCATGTGTCTTCCTGGGGCTGAAGCTCTAGTCGACTGGCCTGGGGCATGAAACAGGCCATGGAAAAGCAGCGGCCCGGACTCCGGTTGCGAGGGAATGAGTCCGGGCCGCGTGCCCTTGAATGGCCCTGCGGCTCTTATCCGCGGAGCCGGGTCATCGTGGGGTCGTACAGTGGATCCGCTGTGACCGTGGCCTGGATGCGCCGGCCGAAGTACTCGATTTCAACCGAATCACCCACGGAGACGGCGGCGGGCAGGTACGCATAGGCGATCGGCTTTGCCACGGTGTAGCCATAAGCGGCGCTCGTGACGTAGCCAACTGCCTGGTCCTTGTAGAAGACAGGTTCCTTGCCCAGCACGATGCTGCGCCCGTCGTCGACCGTCAGGCAGCGCAGGCGGCGGGCAGAGTTTTCCTCGGTCCGGCCCTCCAGTGCTTCCTTTCCGACGAAGTTTTCCTTGGTCATCTTCACGGCGAAGCCGAGTCCCGCTTCGAAGGGGTCGTGCTCGGTGGTCATGTCGGTGCCCCACGAGCGGTAGCCCTTCTCCAGGCGCAGCGAGCTGAAGGCGGCGCGGCCGGCAGCGATGACGCCGAACGGCTGCCCTGCCTTCCACAATGCGTCCCACAGGCGCTGGCCGTTGTCCGCGCTGGTGTACAGCTCCCAGCCCAGCTCGCCAACGTAGGACAGCCGCATTGCGGTGACGGTGACGCCGCCGATGACAACCTTCTTCGCCCGGAAGTAGCGCAGGCCGTCATTGGAGAAGTCGTCGCTGCTGACCGTGCTGATCAGGTCCCGGGCGAGGGGGCCCCACAAGCCGATGCAGCACGTCCCGCCGGTGGTGTCGCGTACCTGGACCCAGTCGCTGGCGGTTCCGTTCTCCGTCTGGTGGCGTGCAGCCCGCTCAAAGTAGGCCGTGTCGATGTTTCCATTGGCTCCGAGCTGGAAGGTGTCTTCGCTCAGGCGGGCCACGGTGATATCGCTTCGGATCCCGCCTGCGTGATCCAGCAGGAGGGTGTAGGTAACGGCCCCCGGCTTCTTGGTCATGTCGGCGGTGGTCAGCTCCTGCAGCAGCTTCATGGCTCCGGGGCCGGAGACCTCAAGGCGCTTGAGCGGGGTCATGTCGTACATGGCAACTGCCGTACGGGTCTTCCAGGCTTCCGCGGCGGCGATGGGGGAGCTGAACATTCCGGACCAGGCGTCACGGGCCGGCGGCTGCCATTCGTCCGGCATTTCCTTCAGCAGTTCGGCGTTGGCTTCGAACCAGTAGGGGCGTTCCCAGCCGGCGCCTTCCAGAAAATAGCCGCCCAGCTGCTTGTGGCGGGCGTGGAAGGGGCTGACGCGAAGGTTGCGTGGAGAGAGCTTCGGCTGAAGCGGGTGCAGGACATCGTAGATTTCCACGAAGTTCTGCTGGGAGGTCTCGCTGACGTACTCGGGGGTCAGCTGGACCTCTTCGAAGCGGTGGATATCGCAGTCGCCAAGGTCAATCTGCGACTTTCCGTCCACGAGGAGCTCTGCCACGGCACGGGCGATGCCGGCGGAGTGGGTGACCCACACGGCCTCGGCAACGAAGAAGCCGTCCACTTCCTTGGACTCGCCCACCAGGGAGCCGCCGTCCGGGGTGAAGGAGAAGATGCCGTTGAAGCCATCCTCGATTTCGCTTTCACGCAGTGCCGGCAGGATCTGCTTGGTTGCTTCCCACGCGGGAAGGAAGTCCTCCAGGGTGAAGTCCAGGCGGGAAGGCATGTTGTGTTCGCTGATGCTGCTGGGCTCGTAGCTGCCCAGTTCGTCCAGGTCCACGGGCATGGGTCGGTGTGCGTAGGAGCCGATGCCGTAGCGCTCGCCGTGCTCGCGGTAGTAGAGGTCCTGGTCCTGGTGGCGCAGGATGGGGAGCTGAGCGCCGTTGGGCAGTTCGTTCTTTCCCTTCTGGGCGGGAACCGGCGTGGTCTTGATGTACTGGTGGGCCAGCGGGAGGAGCGGGACGGACATCCCGATCAGCTCGCCCACCTTGGCGCCCCAGAAGCCTGCGCAGGAAACCACGATGTCCGCCGGGATCACGCCGTCGGCGGTCTCGACGCCGGTGACGCGGCGGTTGGATTGTTCGATCCCGGTCACTTCGGTGTTGCCGATGTACTTTACGCCGGCTGCTTCGGTGCGCTTGATGAGCAACTGGACTGCGCGGGCAGCCAGGGCCAGGCCGTCGGTAGGTACATGGAGGCCGCCCAGGATGTCTTCCTCGTTGATCAGCGGGTAGAGTTCCTTGCACTCTTCGCGGGAGAGGATCTTGCCGTCGATGCCCCACGCCTGCGCGTAACCGAGCTTGCGCTTGAGGTCTGCCAGACGGGTTTCCGTGGTGGCAACTTCAAGGCCGCCCACCTGGTTGAAGCAGCTTTGGCCATCCTCCGTGAGGGACAGGAGCTTTTCCACCGTGTACTTGGCGAAAAGTGCCATGGACTTTGAGGGGTTCGTCTGGAAAACGAGGCCGGGGGCGTGGGACGTGGAGCCTCCGGGCATATTCAGGGGTCCCTGGTCCAGGACAGTGATGTTGTTCCAACCCCGCGTGACCAGTTCATCGGCCAGGTTCGTGCCGACGATTCCTGCTCCAATAATGACAATGCTTGGCGTCGAAGCCATGTGGTTTCTCCTGCTGATTTTCGTGTGTTGTCTGTGCTGATGTGGTGGTCGTGCTTACCGGAACACGACAGTGCTGGTTTGGTCCAGCAACACACGGTGCTCGCAGTGCCAGCGCACGGCGCGGGACAGTGCCAGCGCTTCCGCGTCCCGCCCGACCGTGGACAGTGCGGTGGGGCCGTAGCTGTGATCGACCCGGATGACTTCCTGTTCGATGATTGGCCCCTCATCCAGCTCCGCAGTCACGTAGTGGGCTGTGGCGCCTACCAGCTTGACGCCGCGGTCGTACGCCTGGTGGTACGGGCGTGCTCCCTTGAAGCCAGGAAGGAAGGAGTGGTGGATGTTGATGGCCCGGCCCTCAAGGGAGCGGCAGAGGTCATCGGAGAGCACCTGCATGTACCGGGCGAGCACCACGAGGTCGATGTCATATTCGTCGATGAGGTCCAGCAGGCGCTGTTCGGCGTCGGCCTTCGTCTCGGGCGTCACCGGAACATAGAGGAAGGGGAGGCCTGCAGCCTCGGCCATCGCCCGGTGGGTTTCGTGATTGGAAACGATCAGGACAATATCGCCGCCGAGGCTGCCGCCGCGCCAGCGGAAGAGCAGGTCATTCAGGCAATGGCCGAACTTGGACACCATCACCAGGATGCGCTGCTTGGTCTGGTCATGGAAGCTGAATTTCATCTCGAAGCGGTCCGCAATGGCGCTGAACTCCTCCTGGAGCCGCTCCGGCGTGTACTCGGGGGAACCAGAGAATGCGGTGCGCAGGTGCAGCGTCTCGCGGAGCCCGTCGTCGAATTGCTGGTGCTCCTCAATGTTGAAGCCACGTTCGAAGAGAAAGGTGGTGACCGCCTGGACAATACCGGCACGTTCGACGCACGACAGTGTGAGCACGAACTTCTGGGCCTGGTCTTTCACGCGGGGGTCGGTCTGGGTCAGCGTGCTGGTTGATGAGTCTGTTGCCACTAGGGTCATGTCTCCTCCTTTAGGTATCTTCCCGTTAGATATATTCTCAGATCATGAACTGATATATTAGGGCTGGGAATCAGCGTATACTGGTCAGTGGGCGAGGTCAATAGCCTGTTTGGCTTGAATGGAAAGGGGTCCAGGTTATGGCAGTTGAAGCGTTGGCGATCGTGGAAGATGGAGTCAAGAAGTCGTTGGCGGACGTGGCGTACGAGCGCATCCGCGACCGGCTGCTGATGCTCGACATCAAACCCGGCGATCTCCTTAACGACGACCACCTCGCCAGGGACCTCGGCATGGGACGGACTCCGGTGCGCGAAGCGTTGAAGCGGCTCGAGCTTGACCGCCTGGTGGTTTCGTATCCGCGCAGGGGCACCTTTGCCACCCGGGTGGAGGTGACGGACCTGGCTTTCATTTCGGAAATCCGGACGCAGCTTGAACCGCTCGCTGCGTCCCGTGCCGCCCGGGTGGCCACAGAACGGCAGCGCGAGCAACTGCGGGCCGTGATGCGTGCTGTTGAATCCTTCGATATCCAGGCAGCCTCCGTCGTTGAAACCCTGCGCCTTGATGCGCGCGTCCACCAAGGCATCTATGCAGCTGCGGCAAATCCCCACCTCGAGGACGTCCTGATCCGGTACGACAACCTCGCCACCCGCATCTGGTGCATGGTGCTGGATCGCCTTCCGGACCTTTCCCGCCACGTACATGAGCACCTGGACCTTCTCGGTGCAGTGATTGACGGCGATGAGGCGCGGGCCGCTGACTTGGCGAGGAGCCATGTCAGTGGTTTCGAGGATGCCGTCCGCAAGGCGCTCTTCACCTGATCTAAGCCCCTCCTCTCGATGTGCCATCCAAAGCGCGGCCCTTGCAGCCGCGCTTTTGGCGCCTCTGGGACGGCCTGAAAAATCTGTTGACACCCACTGGCCCGGATAGCATACTTGAGTCACGAAACTAATATATCAACAGGATATTAGATAGCAGAGGAGAAAAGATGGTCGACGTTCTGACCCGTACGCTTGCAGAGACCGATCCTGCGATCCACGCAGCCGTTCAGCAGGAGCTCCTGCGCCAGCAGGGCACGCTGGAGATGATCGCCTCCGAAAACTTCGCGCCGACTGCCGTCATGGAGGCACAGGGATCCGTCCTGACCAACAAGTACGCCGAAGGCTACCCGGGCAAGCGTTACTACGGCGGCTGCGAACACGTTGATGTGGTCGAGCAGCTCGCCATCGACCGTCTTAAGTCCTTGTTCGGCTCCGAATTCGCCAATGTGCAGCCCCACTCAGGCGCCCAGGCCAACGCAGCGGCGATGTTCGCCCTGATCCAGCCCGGCGACACCATCCTGGGGTTGAACCTCGCCCACGGTGGCCACTTGACCCACGGGATGCGAATCAACTTCTCCGGCAAGCTCTACAAAGTGGTCCCGTACGGAGTCGGCGAAGACACCATGCTGATTGACATGGCTGAAGTCGAGCGCCTGGCGGTTGAAAACAAGCCGAAGCTGATCGTCGCCGGCTGGTCCGCCTACTCCCGTCAGCTGGACTTCGCCGAATTCCGCCGGATCGCTGACCTGGTAGGCGCGTACCTGATGGTGGACATGGCCCATTTCGCAGGCTTGGTAGCCGCAGGGCTGCACCCCAACCCTGTGCCTCACGCCCACATCGTCACAAGCACCACCCACAAGACCCTTGGCGGCCCGCGCGGTGGTGTGATCCTGACCAACGACGCCGACATCGCCAAAAAGGTCAACTCCGCGGTGTTCCCCGGACAGCAGGGTGGCCCGCTGGAGCACGTCATTGCCGCCAAGGCTGTGGCCTTCAAGCTCGCCGCTGAGCCGGCATTCCGCGAACGCCAGGAACGCACCCTGGAAGGTGCCCGCATCATCGCAGACCGCATGCTGTCTGCCGATGTTGCAGAGTCCGGCGTGACAGTCGTCAGCGGTGGCACCGACGTGCACCTGGTCCTGGTGGATCTGCGCAACTCGGAACTGGACGGCCAGCAGGGCGAAGACCGCCTGCACCGGATCGGCATCACCGTCAACCGCAATGCCGTGCCGTTCGACCCGCGTCCCCCGATGGTCTCTTCCGGCCTTCGAATCGGCACGCCGGCACTGGCCACCCGTGGGTTCGGAAAGGCAGAGTTCACCGAGGTTGCGGACATTATCGCCGCAGCACTCAAGCGCGAGTTCAGCGACGAGACCGTGGCGGAACTGCGGCAGCGGGTTGAAATCCTGGCCGGAAAGTTCCCGCTCTACCCCAACCTCTCCTCTGACACGAACGAGGTGGCATGATGGCCGATCTGCTTCCGGAGCACCCGGAATTCCTCTGGCACAGCCCGGACCCGAAGCCCTCCTATGACGCAGTCATCGTTGGTGGCGGCGGGCATGGCCTGGCCACCGCCTACTTCCTGGCCAAAAATCACGGCATGACCAATATCGCCGTCCTCGAAAAGGGCTGGCTGGCCGGCGGCAACATGGCCCGGAACACCACCATCATCCGGTCCAACTACCTCTGGGACGAGAGCGCGGCTATCTATGAGCACGCCCTGAAGCTCTGGGAAGTCCTGCCGGAGGAGCTCGAATACGACTTCCTCTTCAGCCAGCGCGGCGTGATGAACCTCGCCCACACCCTGGGTGATGTCCGTGAAAGCATGCGGCGCGTGGGTGCGAACAAACTCAACGGAGTGGACGCCGAGTGGCTGGACCCGCAGCAGGTCAAGGAACTCTGCCCCATCCTGAACATCAACGACAACATCCGCTACCCCGTCATGGGCGCCACGTACCAGCCGCGGGCCGGTATCGCCAAGCACGACCACGTGGCCTGGGCCTTCGCCCGCAAGTGCGATGAACTAGGCGTGGACATCATCCAGAACTGCGAAGTCACCGGCTTCGTCAAGGACGGCAACCGCGTGGTGGGTGTCCAGACCAACCGTGGCACCATCAACACCGAAAAGGTGGGCCTGTGCGCCGCCGGGCACAGCTCGGTCCTGGCCGAAATGGCCGGCTTCCGGCTTCCCATCCAGTCCCACCCGTTGCAGGCGCTGGTTTCCGAATTGCATGAACCGGTCCACCCCACAGTCGTCATGTCCAACCACGTGCACGTGTACGTTTCCCAGGCCCACAAGGGCGAGCTGGTCATGGGCGCCGGAGTGGACTCCTACAACGGTTACGGCCAGCGCGGCTCGTTCCATGTGATCGAGCACCAGATGGCGGCCGCCGTCGAGCTCTTCCCGATCTTTGCCCGTGCGCACGTGCTCAGGACGTGGGGCGGCATCGTTGACACCACCCTGGACGCCTCTCCGATCGTGGGCACCACCCCGGTGGAGAACATGTTCGTGAACTGTGGCTGGGGCACCGGCGGCTTCAAGGGCACTCCGGCCGCGGGCCTCACCTTTGCGCACACCATCGCCACGGGAACGCCGCACGAACTGAACAAGCCGTTTGCGCTGGAGCGGTTCGAAACCGGCGCCCTGATCGACGAACACGGCGCAGCCGCCGTGGCCCACTAGAAGAGAGTCCGGACATGCTCCTCATTTCATGCCCCAACTGCGGCTCCCGCGACGAGACCGAGTTCCACTACGGCGGCCAGGCCCACGTGGCCTATCCGGAAAACCCGAACGAACTGAACGACCGCGAATGGGCCGAGTTCCTGTTCTACCGGGACAACACCAAGGGCGCTTTTGCCGAACGCTGGCTCCACAGCACTGGCTGCCGCCAGTGGTTCAACATGCTCCGCGACACGGTCACCTACGAGATCCAGGCGATCTACCCCATGGGCGCGCCCCGGCCTGACAAGGCTGCCCCGGCACCTGAGTCCGGCACTGCCAGCACCGCCCCGGACAGCACCACCACCGGGACCGCGGCTCCCAGCATCGCTGCAACCAGCATTGCACCAAGCACCGCCCCCGCCAGCACCACCGCCCCGGAAGGAGCAACCAAGTGACTTCCCAGAACGCCCGCCTCGCCGCCGGCGGACGCATCGACCGCACCATCTCCTGGCGTTTCACCGTGGACGGCGAGGAATTCACGGGCCACCCCGGCGATACGCTGGCCTCCGCCCTGCTCGCCAACGGCCGGATCGCCGTCGGCAACTCGCTCTACGAGGACCGGGCCCGCGGCATCATGTCCGCCGGCGTAGAGGAAGCCAACGCGCTGGTGAAAATCGCGCCACGGTTCCCGGGCCACGTGGCTGAGTCCATGCTCCCCGCAACCACCGTCACCCTGGTGGACGGCCTGAAGGCTGAACTGCTTAACGGCCTGGGCCGACTGGATCCCGAGGAGGACCGGGCGGAGTACGACAAGAAGTACGTCCACACCGATGTCCTGGTGATCGGCGGCGGCCCCGCCGGCCTGGCCGCAGCCCGCGAAGCCGTCCGCACCGGCGCCCGCGTCATGCTGCTGGACGATCAGCCCGAACTGGGCGGATCCCTGCTGTCCGGTTCCACGGCCCCCGAGCTCGCGCAGACCATCGAAGGCAAGCCTGCCCTGGAATGGGTGGCGGATATCGAAGCTGAGCTCGTCTCCGGCGCGGAATCCACCGTCCTGAACCGCACCACCGCCTTCGGCGCCTATGACTCCAACTACGTCATCGCCGTCCAGAACCGCACCGACCACCTGTCCACCCCGGCAGCGCCCGGCGTGTCCAGGCAGCGTATTTGGCACATCCGTGCCAACCAGGTGGTGCTGGCCCCTGGCGCCCACGAACGCCCTCTGGTTTTCGAAAACAACGACCGGCCCGGCATCATGCTCGCCTCGGCAGTCCGCAGCTACCTGAACCGCTATGCGGTAGCCCCCGGACAGCGTGTTGTCATCAGCACCACCAACGACAGCGCCTACGCCCTGGCCGCGGACCTGCGCGCCGCCGGTGTCAAGGTCGCCGCCGTCGTCGACGCCCGCCCCAAGCTGACCGAGGTGGCCGCTGCCGCCGTCGAAGCCGGCACCCGGGTACTGGTCGGCAGCGCGGTGGCCAACACCGCCGCCGGAACCGATGCCGCCGGAACGGACGACGGCCGGCTGAACGCCGTCACCGTCCGCAGCATCAACGACGACGGCGAACTCACCTCCGGCATCGAAGAGATCGCCTGCGACCTGCTGGCTGTCTCGGGTGGCTGGAGCCCGCTGGTGCACCTCCACTCCCAGCGCCAGGGCAAGCTGCGCTGGGACGACGACCTGGCGGCCTTCGTGCCAAGCACCGTGGTCCCCAACCAGCAGACCATCGGCTCCGGTCGGGGCAGCTTCGAACTCGCCGATTGCCTCGCCGAAGGCATCTCCGCCGGGGCCGCGGCTGCCATCGCCGCCGGCTTCACCTCGGAAACCGAACCCGCCGTCATCGGCGAGCCGAAGGCGTCCGCCCCAACCCGCCAGCTGTGGCTGGTGCCCGGGCAGACCGGAACTCCGGACGACTGGCACCACCACTTCGTTGACTTCCAGCGGGACCAGAGCGTTGCAGACGTCCTTCGGTCCACCGGAGCCGGCATGCGTTCCGTGGAGCACATCAAGCGCTACACCTCCATCAGCACCGCGAACGACCAGGGCAAGACCTCCGGCGTCAACGCGATCGGCGTCATCGCCGCCGCGCTCCGCCAGGCAGGCGAAGCGTCCCGGGGTATCGGCGACATCGGCACCACCACCTACCGGGCTCCGTTCACCCCTGTAGCGTTCGCGGCTCTCGCCGGACGCCAGCGCGGCGAACTGTTCGACCCCGCCCGCGTCACCTCCATCCACCCCTGGCACGTTGCCAAGGGTGCCCTGTTCGAGGACGTCGGACAGTGGAAGCGTCCCTGGTACTACCCGCAGGGCAGCGAGGACATGGACGAGGCCGTGCTGCGTGAATGCGCTGCCGTCCGCGAATCGGTTGGCTTCATGGACGCCACCACGCTCGGCAAGATCGAAATCCGGGGCAAGGACGCCGGTGAGTTCCTTAATCGGATCTACACCAACGCGTTCAAGAAGCTCGCGCCCGGTTCCGCCCGCTATGGCGTGATGTGCCAGGCAGACGGCATGATTTTCGACGACGGCGTGACCCTGCGCCTGGACGAGGACCGCTTCTTCATGACCACCACCACCGGCGGCGCCGCGAAGGTGCTTGACTGGCTGGAGGAATGGCTGCAGACGGAGTGGCCGGAACTGGATGTGCACTGCACTTCGGTGACTGAACAGTGGAGCACCATTGCCGTCGTCGGGCCTAAATCCCGCGCGGTCCTGGCCAAGGTGGCACCGGAGCTCGCCGCCAACGGCGGACTGGAAACCGAAGCCTTCCCGTTCATGACCTTCCGCGAAACAACCCTCGCCTCGGGCGTCCGTGCCCGGGTCTGCCGGATCTCTTTCTCCGGTGAGCTGGCCTACGAGATCAACGTGCCTGCCTGGTACGGGCTGAACACCTGGGAAGCTGTTGCCGCGGCCGGCGCCGAATTCAACATCACCCCGTACGGCACCGAGACCATGCACGTGCTCCGCGCCGAGAAGGGCTACCCGATCGTTGGCCAGGACACGGATGGCACCGTCACCCCGCAGGACGCAGGGATGGAATGGATCGTCTCCAAGGCCAAGGAATTCATCGGCAAGCGCTCCTACGCCCGTGCCGATGCCCAGCGCGGTGACCGTAAGCACCTGGTCAGCGTGCTGCCCATCGACGGCACCATCAGGTTGCCGGAAGGAACCCAACTGGTGGAAAAGGGCATCCCGGTGAACTCCGCCTACGGCCCGGTGCCCATGCAGGGTTTTGTCACCTCGAGCTACCACAGCGCCGCACTGGGCCGCTCCTTCGGCCTGGCACTGATCAAGAACGGCCGCAACCGGATCGGCGAGACCCTGATGGCCGTCGCAGGAAACCAGGTGGTTGACGTTGTTGTCGCAGAAACCGTACTTTTTGACCCCGAAGGGACCCGCAAAGATGGCTGAAACAGCAGCACCCGCAACCAAAAAGAACCTCTCCCTCCGGACCAGCCCGGCTGCACTGCTCCGGGCGGCATTTGAAACCGGCTCCGTCCGGGGCACCGTGGAACTGAGCGAAATCACGTTCCTGACCATGGTGGGCATTCGGGTTGGCCGGAACACCGAAGCCGGGCAGCGGATCGCCTCGGTCACGGGCGGCCTGCCCGCAACGTGCGGCGACGTGAGCGGTGCCGGAGACACCTCCGTGCTGTGGCTCGGGCCCGAGGAATTCCTGGTAGTGGCACCCCTCGAAGCCCACGAGTCCCTCGGCGGTGACCTTCTGCAGGCGCTCCGGGAAGCCCTCGCGGACGGCGAAGGCCAGGTAGTGGACCTCTCCGCCAACCGCACCACGTTCGAACTCACCGGGCCGCGGTCCCGGGCAGTCCTGGAAAAGGGCTGCTCGCTGGACCTCCACCCCCGCGAGTTCAAAACCGGAACCGCGCTTTCCACGGAAATCGGAAACATCCCGGTGGTCCTGTGGAAAACCGGCGACGAGAGCTACCGCATTTTCCCGCGGGCCTCGTTCGCAGAGTTCCTGGGCCGCTGGCTCCTCGATGCCATGCGGGAATACGCCTCCCCTGAGGTCCCTTAATGGCACTTAGCGTCCTGGATCTGTTTTCCGTTGGCATCGGGCCGTCGTCGTCACACACGGTCGGCCCGATGCGGGCAGCGAAGCTGTTCGCCGACGGGCTCAAAAGCGAAGGACACCTGAGTTCCACCAGGCGCTTGCAGGCCGAACTGTTCGGCTCCCTCGGGGCCACCGGGCGGGGCCACGGCTCGGATAAGGCCGTGGTCCTGGGCTTTAAGGGGCTGGACCCCGAAACCGTGGATACCACAACAGCTGATGACCAGGTGGCCGCAGCGGCCCTGGACGCCGAACTTTGGGTGGGCGGGGTCCACCGCGTGGACTTCAATTGGGACGAAGACGTGGTGCTGCACCGGCGCAAGTCCCTCCCTGCGCACCCCAACGGCATGACATTCCGCGCCCTGGACCACGCCGGGACCGTCCTCAGCGAGCGGAGCTTCTATTCGATTGGGGGCGGCTTCGTCGTTGACGGCGACGCCGACGCCAGCGACCGGGTGGTGGCCGACGCCACCGTCCTGCCCTACGAGTTCAGTACGGCCGATGAACTCCTGGCGATCTGCCGCCGGGAAGGCATGTCCATCTCCGACGTCATGCTCGCCAACGAGCTGACCTGGCGCACTGAAGCGGAGCTCCGGGAGAAGTTGCTGGGCCTCTGGGCGGTGATGCGCGAATGCGTGGACAACGGCTGCGCGGCGGAAGGGATCCTTCCAGGCGGTCTGAACGTGAGGCGCCGGGCGCCGTCGTTATTCCAGACCCTCACGGCGGACACCGGGGTGACCGACCCGCTCCGGGCGATGGAATGGGTCAACCTGTTCGCCCTTGCCGTCAACGAGGAAAATGCTGCCGGCGGCCGGATCGTCACCGCACCCACTAACGGCGCGGCCGGCATCGTCCCCGCGGTGCTGCACTACTACGTGAAGTTCGTTCCCGGCGCCAACGACGACGGCGTGATCCGCTTCCTGCTGGCGGCTGCCGCCGTCGGAATCCTGTTCAAGATCAACGCCTCCATTTCCGGAGCCGAAGTAGGATGCCAGGGCGAGGTGGGTTCCGCCTGCTCCATGGCCGCCGCCGGCCTCTGCGAAGTGCTGGGCGGCACACCTGCGCAGGTGGAGAACGCCGCCGAAGTGGGGATCGAACACAACCTCGGCCTGACCTGCGACCCCGTGGGCGGGCTGGTGCAGATCCCCTGTATCGAACGGAACGCGATCGCCAGCGTCAAAGCCATCAACGCCGCCCGCCTTGCACTACACGGCGACGGCAGCCACAAGGTATCCCTCGACAAGGCCATCAAGACCATGAGGGAGACCGGCGCCGACATGATGTCCAAATACAAGGAGACCTCACGGGGCGGCCTCGCGGTAAACGTCATCGAATGCTGACTCGGTGAAGTACTTCTAGCCCGGGTGTGCACACGCACCCGGGGCCTATCCCATTACTCGAATGCCTGGCTTCACAGGCGCCCTGTCTCTTTGGAGCAAGAAGTGACCCTAAAACGACTCCCTTACGAAAATGTCGCCGTCGCGGGCAGCAGCCGTGTGAAGCGCGGCATGGCTGAGATGCTCAAGGGCGGCGTCATCATGGACGTCGTCAACGTCGAGCAGGCCCGCATCGCCGAAGACGCCGGTGCCGTGGCAGTGATGGCGCTGGAACGCGTTCCGGCCGATATCCGTGCCCAGGGCGGCGTGTCCCGCATGTCCGATCCCGACATGATCGAGGCGATCATTGACGCCGTGTCCGTGCCGGTCATGGCCAAGGCACGGATCGGCCACTTCGTCGAAGCCCAGATCCTGCAGTCCCTGGGCGTGGACTACATTGACGAGTCCGAGGTCCTGACCCCGGCGGACTACGTCAACCACATCGACAAGTGGAACTTCACCGTTCCCTTCGTCTGTGGCGCCACGAACCTGGGTGAGGCGCTGCGCCGCATCAACGAGGGCGCGGCAATGATCCGGTCCAAGGGCGAGGCCGGCACCGGAGATGTCTCCAACGCCACCGGGCACATGCGCCAGATCCGCGCCGAAATCGCCAAGCTCGCTGCCCTGCCCGAGGACGAGCTGTACGTCGCGGCCAAGGAACTGCAGGCCCCGTACGAACTGGTCAAGGAAATCGCGACCACCGGCAAGCTTCCGGTGGTGCTCTTCACCGCCGGCGGCATCGCCACCCCGGCGGACGCGGCGATGATGATGCAGCTCGGCGCCGACGGCGTGTTCGTCGGTTCCGGCATCTTCAAGTCCGGCAACCCGGCCCAGCGCGCCGCCGCCGTCGTCAGGGCTACTGCCTACTATGACGACCCCGACGTCATCGCCAAGGTCTCCCGCGGGCTCGGCGAAGCCATGGTGGGCATCAACGTGGACGACATCCCGCAACCGCACCGCCTCGCAGAGCGCGGCTGGTAACGCTCCGTTCACGCGACGCCGGTCCCTCACCTCTCTTGGGTGGGGGACCGGCGTCGTGCTTTTAACTTGAGTTTTATCCTCGGCTCCAGGCGGCCCGTATGGTTGGCGCGGTCCGGAACGGGTACAACTAAGGCATGACGACTTCCCTGGTGCTTGGTCCCATGATGCGGTACGTGGATGAGACCTCCGCCAGCATCTGGTTGGAGACCCGGAACGATTCCCGCGTCACCGTCCGGGCCGGCCATCGCAGCTGGGAGGCCCGCACCTTCGCCGTTCACGGCCACCACTACGCCCTGGTGGAGGCCGATGGGATTGAGCCAGGGTCCGTGCTTCCCTACATTGCTGAAATCGACGGCGTCCAAGTATGGCCCGAGCCAGCATCCGGGTTTCCGCCCCCGGTGATCGCCACCTTGAAACCTGGCAAGCCACTGCGCATGGCCTACGGCTCCTGCCGCACCAGCGTCCCGCACGATGCGACCGGCAACCGGACACACGGCGTCGACTCGCTCCGCGCCTACTCACTGGCGATGGCCTCCCGTGGAGGCGTGGCATGGCCGGACCTGGTGGTTTTCCTGGGCGACCAGGTGTACGCCGACCTGACGAGCGAGCAGATGCAGGACTTCATCCGGAGTCGCCGGGACATGGAGGAACCGCCGGGGGAGGAGCTGAAGGACTATGAGGAGTATGCCCACCTCTACAACCTCGCCTGGTCCGACCCTGCGAACAGGTGGCTGCTGTCCACCCTGCCCAGTGCCATGATCTTCGATGACCACGACATCCGCGACGACTGGAACGCCTCACTGAGCTGGAAGAAGGAAATGGAAGCCACCTCATGGTGGCATCAGCGGATTGTCGCCGGACTGGCCTCCTACTGGGTCTACCAGCACCTGGGCAACCTCTCGCCCCAGGAGCGGCTGGGCGATGCCATCTGGCAGCGGATCATCCGGCACCGGGATGAAGCCGAACTCGACCTCAGCGCCGACCTGGACAGTTTCGCGGATCGTGCCGATCAGGAGCCAGAATCCTACCGGTGGAGTTTCTGCCGGGACTTCGGAGACACCAGGCTGATCGTAGTTGACTCCCGTGCGGCCCGGAACCTGGCACCGGAGGACCGCGCCCTGCTCGATGGTGCGGAAATGGCCTGGCTTGATGGCCAGATGCGCGGCGGATTCCGTCATCTGCTGGTGGCTACGTCACTGCCTTTCCTGCTGCCGATGGGCCTGCACCACGTCGAGTCGTGGAATGAAGCTGTTTCCGAGGGCGCGTGGGGAAAGCGCCCTGCCCGGGCCGGTGAGAAGCTGCGCCAAGCGGTGGATCTCGAACACTGGGCCGCGTTCCAAAAAAGCTTCCGGGAGGTGGCTGCCATGGCGGCCGAGGTTGCCGATGGCGAGCGCGGTGCGTCCCCGGACACCGTCACGTTCCTGTCCGGGGACGTGCACTTCTCCTACGTCGCGGAGGTTGAACGTTCCTCGGGCAGCCGGATCATGCAGGCGGTCTGTTCCCCGATCCGCAATCCCCTTCCCCGCCTGATGAGATACTTCGGGGCCATCATGGCGTACGGACTCGCCGCCCCGGTAGGGGCACTGGTAGCGCGATCAGCGCGCGTGCCGGAGCCGCCTTTCCGCTGGAAACGCGTCAAGGGGCCCTGGTTCAACAACAACCTTGCCAGCCTGGAGGTCGCGCCTGACGGCCTGAAACTGTGGTGGCAAACGGGGGTCGTAGAAGAAGGCGACGAACTGCACCCACGACTCGAGACGGTGGCAGCCCTTACCGTGGCTCCCCGGAGCTCCCGGGATCGCGCGGCGGAAAGCGGACGAACATTGCCTAAAAGCCGCGTGCCGCCGGAGCGTGGCTAGGCCGCGAGCCAGACAGTGCCCTCGAGGTACCGCACGCACGTGCCGGAGAGCAGAGTGCGCTCCCCTTCCACACGGCAGAGCACAGTTCCGCCGCGGGCCGAGAGCTGGCGGGCAGAAAGGACGTCAGTGCCCAACCTGCCGGCCCAGAGAGGTGCCAGTTGGGAGTGTGCCGAGCCGGTTACCGGGTCCTCGTCGATGCCCGCCCGGGCACCAAAGAACCGTGAGACGAAGTCGTGGCCGGTTCCGTCACCCGCAGCCGTGACGACGACGCCGCGAACCGGCAGCTTTGCAAGGGCCCCAAAGTCGGGGGTCAGGGTGCGCACCGTCTCGGCATCCTTCACGATATGGATGAGGTCCGTTGCCAGGAAGGCCTCGAGTGCCCGAACGCCGAGGGCTTGGGTGACCGAGGGGTCCACGGCCACCGGTTGGGGCATTTCGGAAGGGAAGTCCAGGATGAAGCCGTCGCCGTCGCGCTCTACAAAAAGCCAGCCGCTGCGGCTCCAGAACTGCAGCCGCTTGGCGTCCGGGTGGACATCGGTGAAGAGGTACGACGCCGTGGCCAAGGTCGCGTGCCCGCAGAGGTCAACCTCAATGGCCGGCGTGAACCAGCGGAGGTGGTACGCGGGTTGCGAGGAGTCGAAGGGTGGGGCCTCAGCCGGGATCTCGGCAACAACGAAGGCTGTCTCGGAAAGGTTGTTCTCCTCGGCGAGCTGCTGAAGGACGTCGTCTTCCAGCCAGGCCTGCAGAGGCATCACGGCTGCTGGATTCCCTTCGAACAGCTGTGTGGCGAAGGCATCGATGTGGATCAGTGGTATGTGCATGCCCCTCACCGTAGTGGCAAACTGGACTGGAAAAAAAGAGCCAGTTAGAGAAAGTGGCCTGCTGGGTGGCGGCTCAAACCCTTAAACGCTCAGGAAGCCGCCGCTTGCCCAGCGCCGCAGCGCCTGCCGCTCGCCGTCGTCGAACTCCATCAGTGCCACCCGGCACAGCTCTTCGACGTCGTCGGTCCAGGCCGCTGCCAGCGCTTCCGCCGTGGCGGTCTCATCCAACTGGAAATTGACATAGCCCAGGCCCTGGATTACGAAGTTCACCGCACCACGCGATACCGGCTGGCCTGCCGTGACACAGTCATCCCTGACCAGCCGGGAAAGGTCGCTGCGGTTGACGGGCTGCTCCTGAAGCCTTGCCGCCATCGCCTGGAACAACTGTCGGAACTGGGCCTCGGAGAGCGCGGGCACGTCGGTCACCCTCGTCACCCGCTCCTCGATGCCGGGCTCGGCCTCGGCTTCGACGGGCAGGTCGTCACTGGAGAACCGTTGCCCGTCCCACACCCAGCCGCCGCGTGAAGGCGAGTATTCAACGCCTTGGCCGATCTGCGCCACCCACGTCCCGAATTTCCCAAAGCCGCCCCAGTCAGTCTTCAGTGAAGGATCCACCGTGAGAGCCCTATGGGCGACCATGGCCCCCACAACCGGGCCGGGTGCGGTGCGGACGAGGTCGCAGACTTCCCGAATCGCGGCGGAAACGGGCTTGGATTTTGTTTTCGGCTTTGTCTTCGCCGTCCCTTGCGCCTCACGCTGGGGCTGGACGGAGGCCACGGCGTGGATGGGCTCCGCAGTGGTGCCGTTGAGGATCGCCACAAAGTCGTGGGACTCCACCACGCTGTCCGCCATCTCGCGGTACGCGAAGGCCACGGCGCCGGCGGCAATGACTGTGGTCAGCTTGTCGGCGGCTCGGAAACGCTGGATCAGGGACGTGAAATCGGCGTCGGCCGAAGCGATGAAGAACTCATCGATTTCGCTGACACCCGTCAGTGTGTCCATCGCGTCCAGTACGAGGTTGATATCCGTGCTGCTCTTGCCCCGCTGCGTCAGCGACGGGCAGTCGATGACGCGAAAGCCCGCCCGGGTCCAATAGGTGCGGTACTTCGAGAACGCCACTGGGTTCAGGTAGCAGTTGCGGATCAGGAAGCGGCGCGAATCCTCTCCAGGTCCGCCGGCGGACAGCGCATCAGCCCAGTGCTTGGGGTCTTCGGCAAATCTCCTCGCCGCCTGCGGATCCAGTGCCTGCAGGCCCAGGTAGACGTTGTCGAAATCGACAAACATGGCTGCCCGGAGCCCTGGCCGGCGGGTGGTGGTGCGTGCCTCATCCATTGGCTTAGTGTGCCAGCAATTTGCGGCCCTGTGGCGTTTTTGGGGGACATCAGGCTTAACGCAAGAAGGTCGACGGCGGGTGGTGCCCCCGGCGCACCCAGTTATTGTTGCGATCGGGTGACTTACGCGATCGTGGCTCCCAGCCGAACGTTTCGGGTCAGGCCAACCGGGTAGGTGTTGGGTGCGCGGGGGGTG
>NZ_JBHJZH010000021.1:0-44435 GCF_042270935.1 Pseudarthrobacter sp. NPDC055928 | reverse complement strand
TTTTTTGTTTTTTTTGGCCTATATTTTGGGGGCGTTGGGTTTTTTGGGGGCTAAATCTCTATAACCAATCGTTGGGGGGGGGGGGGGGCCCCCCCCCCCCACCCCTGTAATGGTTCCTAGCGGGTGACTTCCTCGAACGTGGCTCCCTGCGGAACGTTGCGGCTCAGGCCAACCGTGAAGGTGTTGGGTCCGCTGCGGGTGACGGCGATTCCGCATTTGGCGGCCTTGGCGCGGGGAGTCAGGTCCTGGACGGCGGCGTCGATGGTGTGATCGATGGCCGAGCGGTCCCAGATTTTCAGCGTTACGGAATCAGTGGTTTCAAACATCATTGTCAGTACTTTCACTCATGCAGTCGACGGCCCCACGTCGTTGTTTGGAGCCGCATCCTCGTCGGTGAGGATTGCTGGTTCAGGTAGGCGGGAAACGAATTCCCTCATTCATGGTTCACGGTTGCGAGAGGGGTTGACAACCGAAATGCCCAAAGTGTGACCGATTACACGCCCGCCATGGACGCAAAAATTCAACGGCGGTAATCTTTCCCAAGGGCACGCCAAACCAGTGCCCTGTCTGCAAAGGCGCCGCCGTAGCGGCGGGCGCCGCGTTTCGGCCCACGCCCTGGGGGCAACGGTCAGGCCATCCTGCGCCGAGCCGGCGAAGCCGCGGCCCGGCCGCACAAACTGCCACACATCCTTTGATGGAAACCGATCTTTCCAGGGGCAAACAATGAACACTTACGTCCGTCGATTCGCCATGTTGTCCGCAGCGACGCTTGTCGCCCTCACGATGGGTCTGCCGGCAGCACAGGCAGCCAACCACCACGCCAGTTGCGTAGGGCTCATCGTCTCCGCGGAGGCCACCGCCGGTGTGCTCGACGTCAACACCTACAAGGCAATCGCCGAAGCTGGCGGGTTCGCCACATTCGGGGAGTTCGTCAAAGGCGGAGCGCAAATCCACCTCGGCTCCGCGGAGGCCTGCTTCCCGCAGTAGGCCCTCCCATGGAGACTGACGACGGCGGGAATATCCCGCCGTCGTCCCGTTCCTGTTTGCCTCGTGGCCCGGTTTCTCAGGCGAGGGCGCCCACCTCGTTGCCGAGGACGGCGGCTTCGCCGGCGTCAGCTGCGGAGGCAAGCAGGCTGACGGTGACGGGCTCAAACCCATCTGCGCTGACGTGCACGGTAATCGCGCCCGCCATCGTGGGCCGGACGACGGCGAGCAGCCGGCCGTCGAATGACGTGTGGCTCGTCCCGGTGTAGGTTTCGGTAGTGTCGGGCCGGGCGCTGCCCAGCCCCTGCAGCACGCCGGCGCCCTCCACCGTCACAGCGACTCGACGTTCAACGTTCGTGGCCAGCGTGCCGTTGGCATCACGGAACTCGATGGCCACATAGCTGAGGTCCGAGTGATCGGCGTGCAGCTCGGTGCGGTCGGCATTGGCGGTCAGGCAGACATCCGCGGTGGCCGTGCAAAGCGTAGTGCGGCCCTGCTCGGCACCGCCGACGTAGCCGACCGCCACCAGTTCGCCGGGCTCATATGTGAGCTCGAAGTGCGCCCGGAACCGGTGGTTCGGTCCGGCAGGGACGCGGCCCACGGGGCTTCCGTTCAGGAGCAGCTCCACCTCGTCGGCGTCGCTGTAGACCTCCACCTTGATGGGTGAGCCCGCCGGGACATCCCAGCTCCAGCTGGAGATGCTGTCCGTCCACGTCCAGGGGCCCATGCCGTGTTCGCGGGCGTAGTTCCCGGGGCGCTGGACGGCAATGTAGGGCTCGTGGCGCAGCCCAAAGACCGTCTGGCGGTAGTAGGAGGCGGGCCGGCGGTAGCCGGTGATGTCGATGTCACCGCACCAGGCCAGCAGCCACGGATACGGCGCTCCCAATGCGGGTGCCCCCTCGCTCTCATCGGTGTACTGCACCCGGCCGATGCCTGCTTCGCCGAGGTAGTCCCAGCCGGTCCAGGTGAAGTCGCCGATCACGTGCGGGTTTTCATCCACAAGCTTCCAGAGGACATCGATGCGATCCGGGAACGTTTCGGTTCCAACGATGATCCTGTTGGGGAAGAGTTCCTTGTCCTGGACATAGCGCCCGTCGCCGTAGTTAATGCCGGCAACATCCACCGCCGCATGCGATTCCGCGGTCCGTTCCGAGACGAGGGCAGAGGCGCTGATGCGGCCCATCGCTTCGCCGGCCTCGCTCATCATGGCGTTAACGCCCTGGCTGTCGTCTCCTGCTCCAGCCTGCTTCATCATCTCCGCAGCATCTGCGATGACCGATACGAAACCGTTGATGCCGTTGGTGGTGTACCGGGTGGGATCAAGGGACCTGATCTTCTCGGCGATCCGGCGTCCCCAGCCGGAGCCCAGTCCGCTGCCGGTTTCCGGGATCTCGTTGCCGATGGAGTAGAGCACCACGGACGGGTGGTTGAAGTCTTTGGCCACCATGGCCTCGACGTCGCGTTCCCACCATTCGGGGAAGGATAGCGAGTAATCGAAGGAGGACTTTCCTTCAGTCCACACGTCGAAGGTTTCGTCCATGACCAGCATGCCGTGTTTGTCGCAGGCGTCCAGCATCGCCTGGCTGACAGGGTTGTGGGCGCTCCGGATGGAGTTGAAGCCGGCCTCCTTGAGCAGCTGGATCCGGCGCTCCTCCGCGCGGGCGATGGTGGCCGCGCCGAGGACGCCGTTGTCGTGGTGGATGCAGGCGCCGCGCAGTTTGACGGTCTCGCCGTTGATCTGGAGGCCGTTGAACGGGTCAAGCTGGAGGGACCGGATGCCGAAGATGGTGGTGTCTTCGTGCAGCACCTCCAGGACGTCGCGCAGTTTGGTCCGCGCCGAATAAAGATGCGGGCTGTCCACGCCCCACAGTTTTGGTTCGGTGACGTAGAGGCGTTGGCGGACGACGGCGGTGCTGCCCGCCTTCAGCGTCACGGGGGCGGAGCCGACGGCGACCACCTTGCCATCGCCGTCGTGCAGTTCCGTTCCCACCGTCACGGTGGCGGTAGACAGTCCCTCGTTCTCCACGGTGGTGGCGACGTCGACGACGGCACGCCCGGCCGTGATGTCCGGCGTCGCGATCCGGACCCCGTTAGGCGCGAGGTGCACCAGTTCGGTCACTGACAGGAAAGTGTCCCGGTAGATGCCGGCGCCGGAGTACCAGCGTGAGTCCTGGTGGACGCGCGCATCAACGCGGATGGTGTTGGGCTGGCCGTACTTCAGGAATGGGTCCAGCCGGATGTTGAACGTTGAGTAGCCGAAGGGGCGCTGGCCGGCGAAGTCCCCGTTGACGAAGACCATCGCATCCCGGTAAACGCCCTGAAACTCGAGGGCGATGCGCTTTCCCCGGTAGTCCTCGGGCACGTCGAAAGTCTTGGAGTACTCGAAGGTGCCGTCAGGGAAGTAGCCGGTGTGCGAACCCTGGGCGGAATCGGCCGAACGCGGCAGCCCGATCAGCGCATCGTGCGGCAGCGTGACGGGCTGCGGCGGGGCGAGGGGGCCCGAAAACTCAGCGAAGAGGCTGACCTTCGGCCGTACGGCCCATCCTGCATTGAACGAAGCGCGGGTCATCGGTTTCTCCCTTGTAAGCGATGTGGGTCCAGCCCGCGGGAAGCAGGTGGCGGTCCAAAGTCTGTTTCGGTGATTCCTGGATTTAGTATCACGTGTCAATGAAGGAGATCATTGATTGGTATCACGTGTCAACCATCCGGAAAGAGAGTCTGGCGTTCCGGGCCATACCTCCGGCGGTCCCCAAATGCAGATGAGCTGCCAGCAACCGCTGGCAGCTCATCTGGGGTCTAGGTGGACGTCTTGTCCGCAACCCGGTTTCCCGGGACCAGCGCGTAAAAGGGCGTGCAGCCCTCCCGGGTCCCGGGGGAGATGTTGGAACGGACGATGGCTGCGCGTTCCAGCGCAGCCAGGTGGTACCTGACGCAGTTCCGCGAAGCCGTGACTGCGGCGCTGATATCGGCCACCTTGCTGGCCCCGTTGCTTGCAAGGTAGTCGATGATGAGGGATCTGACCGTGGTGCGCCGCCCATCGTTGCTGCTGTCGGCGGGGCGTACCAGTGTTCGGGTCTGAACTTCGAGGGACATGTGCCGCAGCCTTTCAGCGAACTGTCGCGTGCTCGCGTTCCTGGTGCTCTGCCGCCGTATCGGTGGGAGGGGCGCCGTCGGCGGATGCCGCCGTCGTGCTGTCCACGAGTGCGGATTCCCGATCGTGGTTCCGGCCGATCACCGCGGTGGCGATCGCGTTGCCAAGGATGTTGGTGGCCGTGCGGCCCATGTCCAGGAGCTGGTCGATCACCAGCAGAACGCCGGTGCCTGCTGCGGGAATGCCAAAGGCAGGCACGACGGCGGCAACCACCACGAGTGAGCCGCGCGGCACACCGGCCATCCCCTTGCTGCTGAGCAGCAGCATGGCGGTCATCGCGATCTGCTGGCCCAGGTCCATGTCGATGCCGTAGGCGTTGATCAGGAAGACCGACGCGAACGTCATGTACATCATGGAACCGTCCACGTTGAAGGAGTAGCCCAGGGGCAGCACAAAGCCGGTAGTGCGCTTTTCGATGCCAAACCTGGTGAGGCCCTCGATGAGCTTAGGCAGGGCGGCCTCGCTGCTGGACGTGGCGAAGGCGATGACCATCGGTTCGCGAACAATGCGGACCAGCCGGAAGGCGGCCTTACCCAGGAAGGCGACTGCCACGGCGATCATGACCACCCAGAGTGCGGAGAGTGACACGTAGAAGCCGCCGATGAACGACGCGTACGTGGCGAAAGCGTCCAGGCCCTCGGCGGTGAAGGCCGCTGCGATACCGGCGAAGACACCAACCGGGGCCGCCTTCATCACGTAGCCGGTGACCTTGAGCATGACGCCCATCAGTTCATCGATGGCATCCGCGATCGAGGAGCGGCCCTTCTTCCGGAGGTTCAGCAGGGCGATGCCAAAGAGCGCGCCGAACACCAGGATCTGCAGGGGGTTGTTGGCCGTCAGGGCCGCGAAGACGCTCGTGGGGATGATGTTGGTGACGAACTCCGCGTAATCGAGGGTCTTCGTTTCCATCCCAGCATCGCCGCCCGCCACGAGGTTGAGGCCGTCGCCCACATTGAGCACGTGCGCGGTGATGAAACCGAAGGCGCCCACCAGGACGGAGGCGGAGAGGAACCAGATCATCGATCGGCCGAAGAGCTTCCCCACACCGGCGGACTTGGCAGCGCCGGCGATGCCGGAGACCAGGGTGGCGAAGATCAGCGGGGCGATGATCATCTTGATCAGGTTCAGGAACATGTGGGTCACGGTGTCCAGGACAGATACCACCGATCCGCGGGTGGCGTCCGGCAATAGCCAGTGGAACACCAGCCCGGTGATGATTCCGATAACGAGTGCTGCCAGGATCCACATGGTTGATTTGTTTTTCATGATCACTCCTTGGGTGAGGCCGGGCTGGTGGCCCGGTAGCGGAACGGCCTTCATCATTGAGTGCCGCTTTCTCTCTGGCCGGTCCGGGAATCTGGGCACGTCGGTGTGCCCCTGCTCCCTGGATGGGCGGGGTTGTGATGGGTGTTGTTCCTAAGCGGGCCCGCGGGTCAGCGGGCGGTTGATGGGCCCACGACCGCTGGGTTCCCTGGCCGAGCTTGCGAGGTTAGGGGGCGGTTGGGGACTCTTTGCTCAGGTTGGCGAGGCGTTCGGGGCTGAGGAGTTCCAGGAGTTGGGTGTGGGTGAGGAGGCCGTGTTCGAGGACGAGTTCGGCGACGCCTTTGCCGGTGGCAAGGGCTTCCTGGGCGATCGCTGTGGCGGTGGCGTAGCCGAGGTGGGGGTTCAGGGCGGTGACCAGGCCGATGGATTGTTCGACCGTGCGGCGGAGGTGATCGGTGTTGGCGGTGATGCCGCGGATGCAGCGTGCGGTGAGGGTGCGGCTGGCTGCTTCCAGGTGCGAGATGCTCTTGTGGAGGCTGTGGACGATGATGGGTTCGAAGGCGTTGAGCTGGAGCTGCCCGGCTTCGGCGGCCATCGTAATGGTGACGTCGTTGCCGATGACCTCATAGGCAACCTGGGAGACCACTTCCGGGATGACCGGGTTGATCTTGCCGGGCATGATCGAGGAGCCGGACTGCACGGCCGGGAGGTTGATTTCGCCGAAACCGGCCCGGGGGCCGGAGGAGAGCAGGCGCAGGTCGTTGCAGATTTTGGAGAGCTTCACGGCGACGCGTTTGAGGACTCCGGAGAGGTGGACGAAGGCGCCGACGTCCTGGGTGGCTTCGATCAGGTCCGGCGCGGTGAGCAGCGGCAGGCCGGTGATGTGGGCCAGGTGCCGGCAGGCGGTTTCGGCGTAGCCGGCGGGGGCGTTCAGGCCGGTGCCGATGGCGGTGGCGCCAAGGTTGATCTCATGGATAAGGAGCTCGGCTTCGGCGAGGCGCAGGCGGTCTTCGCCGATAGTGACGGCGTACGTACCGAATTCCTGGCCCAGGGTCATCGGGACGGCGTCCTGGAGCTGGGTGCGGCCCATCTTGACGACAGTGCGGAATTCCAGGGCCTTTGAGGCGCAAGCTTCCTCGAGTTCGGCGAGGGCGTCGAGCAGTTCCCGGGCGGCGAAAATAGTGCCCAGTTTCACCGCGGTGGGGTAGACGTCGTTGGTGGACTGGGAGAGGTTCACGTGGTCGTTGGGGTGCAGGCGTGTGTAGTCGCCTTTGGGGTGGCCAAGGATCTCCAGGGCGCGGTTGGCGATGACCTCGTTGGCGTTCATGTTCGAGGAGGTGCCGGCGCCGCCTTGGATGACGTCGACGACGAATTGGTCGGCCAGGTGCCCGTTCATGACGTCCGTGCAGGCGGCTTCGATGGCTGTGGCCCGTTCGGTGTCGAGGAGGCCAAGTTCGTGGTTGGTGCGGGCGGCTGCAAGTTTGACGGCGGCAAGGCCGCGGACCAGGTGCATGTTGGAGGACAGCGGCTGGCCGGTGATGGGGAAGTTTTCGACGGCGCGAAGGGTGTGGACGCCCCAGTAGGCGGTGGCGGGGACATCGCGGTCACCGAGGAGATCGTGCTCGGAGCGGGTCTCCGGAAGGGCATCAAGGGTGGGCAGGTCGGTGGTCATGGGGTCCTCACAGGGCTTCGTTGACGGGCGTGGACGGCATGCTGGGAGCCGTTTTGGGGCGTAGTTGATGGCACCGCGGGATGGCGGAGGCATGGGTGGACTGCGGAATAGCGGGCGTATTTAGCCGGTACGGCCTGCCCCGGTGGGACCACCGCCCGGGACGATGGTGCCGAGGGCACACTCCACCCCGTGCAGGTGCATGGTCATCGCTTGGGACGCATCCTCGGCGGAGCCGCGCTCAATGGCCTCGAAGATTCGGGCGTGTTCATCGCCTGATTCCTTGCGCCGGTCGGCAACGAGGTTGAGGGTGTTGGACTGGTTCGCCATCGCCTCACAGATGTCCGAGAGGAATGATTCGAAGACGCCGTTGCCGCTGGACCGGGCGATGGTGACATGGAACTCGGTGTTAAGCTGCACCCACTGTTGCAGGTTCTCAGCTTCCGACATTTCGCGGAGAATTTCCCGGAGGGCTTCCAGGTCCTCGTTGGTGCGGCGTTGGGCGGCCAGGCCTGCGGCCGGAACCTCTACATGGGGGCGGGCCTCAACGAGGGCGCTGGCGGAGTACTTGCCGAGCTTGAGGTCCTGGGCCACTTTGTCGGCGATGACAAAGGTGCCCTTGCCGGTGTGGGTGGCGGTCAGTCCGAGGGCCGTGCAGGAACGCAGGGCCTCGCGGACCATGGTCCGGCTGACTCCGTACTGCTTGGCCAGGGATGCCTCTGAATCCAACCGCGTACCGACAGGGATTTTGCCGGCTTCGATGGCACCGCGGAGCGAAGCAAAAACCGCTTCGGCCGCACCGACGCGTACCACCCGGTCTTGTCTAGCTGTCCAGCTGTCCAACAGGTCCATGTAACGAGCATGTCACTAGTAACACCGCATGTCAACGCACCGCCGGAGTGTTGCCGAAAATGAGGCCTCAGGTGGTCTCGCCCTGGATGATTCTGACCATCGGCCGCGGGTCATGCACCTGCTGCGTTGCCTCTTTCTGGTGCAGCTCAGCCAGGTCTGCCGCGATCTGCTCCATGAGTGCGTCGTCCTGCATGAGCACAGTTGTCAGTCGGGGGGAGACGAGCTGTCCCACCTCCGTCGCATCCACGCCAACCACCGAGAGATCGCCCGGGGTCTTGAGCCCGAGAGCCCGGCCGGCGGCCAGAACGGCGATGGCAACGTCGTCGTTGTAGCAGCCAATTCCCATCGGCGTGCCCTGCGCTGCGAAGGCTTCGAGGGCCGCCTTCGCCCCTGCCAGCTTGAGTGGAATGTCCAGCCGTTCCGGCGTTGGCAGTCCCCGGGCGCGCACCGCAGCTTTCATCCCCGCATAACGTGGCGGCCCGAAGGGGTCCTGCCGTTCGTCAACCAAGGCGGCGAAGGCCAGTCGGCGGGGTCCGTCGCGAAGCAGTTCATCCGCCATGGCCCTCCCCACGAGGAAGTTGAGGTCCCCTTCAGGTTCCCGTGACTGCCTGTACCGCGGAATGGCCACCGCTCCGGTCGCCTCCAGCGTTTCGCGGTCTTCGGGGGACAGGACTCCAATGTCCACCACGGCCACCGGCCGGAAGTGCAGGATGGCGGCAAGGGTTTCCGCCGCATCGCGCCCGGCGAAGCGCACCACCACGCTCAGGCCGTGGCGGGCCGCCTGGGCGCTGACGCTGTCCACGAGATCCTGCAAGTTCGTGCCGAAAGTCGCGTTTGGTATGAGTACCACAAGGATGTCGCTGCGTCCGGTCACCAGGGCTCGTCCGGCGGGCGACGGTTTGTACTGAAGCTCAGCTGCGGCCTTGAGCACCTTTTGCTGGGTCTGCTCCGGGAAGCGGGAACCCTGGCCGTTCAGCACGTGGCTGACCGTGGCGCGGGAAACCCCGGCCCTCTTGGCGACATCAAAGCTGGTGGGTCGCTTGTTGGGTTTCGTCTCCGCGGTCACAGTCCGATCATCGCATAGATCCCATTGACACGTGATACCCCGAAACGCAGCTGCCGGAGCCAGGTTCCGCCACGGAGCAAAAATATCCGTTGACACCCCTCAGCGGCCGGCGTATCGTACAACCAAATGGTTGTAGATCAGATGAGTGATGCCGACGTCGACCGCCTCTTCCAGGCGTTCGCGGACGCCACCCGCCGGGACATTGTCCGCAGGGTCACGGTGGCGGAGTATTCGGTGTCCGGCCTCGCGGCCCTCTACGCCATGAGTTTCGCCGCCGTCCAAAAGCATGTGGCGGTGTTGGAGCGCGCTTCCCTGGTCACCAAGGAGAAGCGCGGAAGGGAGCAGATCGTGCGGGGCAATCACGAAGGTTTGGCGAAGGCCCGCCGCCTGCTGGACGAGTACGAGAAGATCTGGCGGCAGCGTGCCGAACGGATCGCGGACATCCTGGCTGAAGGATAGGAAGGTACGGCCATGCCTGTTATCAGTTCCACCACCAATCTCGAGGCACTCAGCCTCACCCTCGTTGCCGAGTTCGATGCCGCCGTCAAGCGCGTCTGGCGGATCTGGGAAGACCCCCGGCAGCTCGAGCGCTGGTGGGGGCCTCCTGGCTACCCCGCTACGTTCGAGGGCTTTGATTTCCAGCCCGGCGGGAAGGCCAGCTATTACATGACCACTCCTGAAGGGGAGAAGCCCAGAGGATGGTGGAAATTCACCGCCATCGACGCGCCCCGGAAGCTCGAGTTCGATGACGGTTTTGCCGACGACTCCGGCGCTCCGGTGGATGCCTTGGGAAGCGCCCATGCCAGCGTGGACCTCGAAGACATCGGCGGCCGCACGCGGATGACCATCATGTCCACCTTCGAATCCGAAGAGCAGATGGAAGAAATGATCAAGATGGGCATGGAGGAAGGCATGAAGGAGGCAGCCGGCCAGATCGATGCCGTGCTCGCCGAGCACGCCCGGACCTGACCGCCCACTGCGCCAGGACTACCGGTAACAGCACAAAAGGAAAGAGTACGACGGCGGGTGCGTCCCGCCGTCGTACTCTGCTCTCAGGTGCCGATGCAGCCCGTTCGCAACCTTTGGATCCGTAGCATCGGGCCAGGACGACGACGTCCCATAACCCAGTGAGGGGTACTGAATGACGAGAATGCTGATTATCGGGCCGCCCGGTTCGGGCAAGGGAACGCAGGCCGAAAGGATCTCCGAGCGCCTCGGTGTTGCCGCGATCTCCACCGGAGATATCTTCCGCGCCCACGTCAAGGGCGGGACCCCGCTCGGGGTCGAGGCTATGAAGTACATGGACAATGGCGATTTCGTACCGGACACCGTCACCAACGAAATGGTCCGAAACCGCCTTTGCCAGGACGACGTCGGGAGCGGCTTCCTACTGGACGGCTACCCGCGCACATCCGCGCAGGTGGACTACCTCGACGGGCTCCTGGCCGCCCGCGAGCAGGAACTGGGCGTAGTGCTCCAGCTGACGGCCGACGACGAGGAGCTTGTCCGCCGACTCCTCTTCCGGGCCAAGGAAGCCGGCCGGAGCGACGACAACGAAACCGTCATCCGCCACCGGCTGGACCTGTATCACCAGCAGACCGAAGCTGTGGTGGCCAGGTATGCCGGACGCGGGATCCTGGCCCAGGTGGACGGAATTGGCGGAATCGACGAGGTTACGGACAGGATCCTTGGCGCCTTGGCGAAAATGCTTGGCGTGCCCGTCAACGGACGGTAAGCAACGGCAACTGCAAGAACACACGGCTGAAGGACGACGGCGGGACTTCCCGCCGTCGTCCTCTTACGTCAGGCGGGCGACGCTCCGCCGTATGGGCCGACGTACTGCGCCGTCGGAAAAGAGCTCCGGAGTTTTCTCCTGGATGCGCTGAACGTCCTCGAAGACGCCCCGCAGGTGGAGGCGCAATGAGCTGTCCGCATCCGTCAGGTTGTTGGCTTCCAGCGCGTCCACCACGGCCGTATGCTGCTCAATCAACGTGGCCACAGGCCTGGTATCCAGTAGGCTCAAGCGCCGCGCGCGGTCCAGGTGGGCCTTGGCTGAGTTGACGGCTGCCCAGGCGGACTCATGACCCGCCTGTCGCAGGAGTTCGCGGTGGAAGTCCTCGTCCAGGCGGAAGAATTCCTCGACATCTCCGCTGGCTTCTGCATCTGACTGGCTCCGCAGTATTTCGCGGAGGCCCGCGAGGCCGGCCGCATCCACGGCAACGTCCTTGAGGGACGCGCATTCGATGGCCTCCCGGACGAACTGGGCCTCCGAGACCCGTCCAAGATCCACCAGCGAGACGAATGAGCCGATTTGGGGGAAGACCTGAACCAGCCCTTCCTCCCGGAGGAGTATGAGGCTTTCCCGCACCGGAGTCCGGCTCACGCCCAGTTCCTGCGCCAGTTCATTCTCTGAGAGCGGCTCACCCGGAGGGAGCGCTGGCTTTCCCTCGTTTTTTCCCCTCCGTTTCATTCTTCATCGCCTGCAAAGGAGCAACTGATGAGCGCAAGCATCGCGCCGGCGGCCCGGCCGGAAACAGTCCCGAGGTTCGGGTAGCGGGGCCGGGAGGTTATCCACATAGGCGATGTGCTGTGGTGTTCTTGTTGGCGCCTCGCTGGATGATGGGGGTATGGGGATCCCGGGTGTTGACGAGGCGGTTGAGGCTTTCGAGGCTGCTGCTGCGGAGTTTGCTGCCTGTATGCGCCGGGGGCTGGGTGGCCGCGGTTCCCAGACGGGTTTCCAGACGGGTTCCGGGGGTGGTGATCCTTTGCGGGGGCAGGCGGATGCTTGCTTGGACGGGCTGGGCGGTTCGGTCCGGGTGGACGCGATGGTGGCGGCGTTCAGGGTGCGCCTGGCCGCCGCGTACGCGGGAAAGGCTGCGGCCCTGGACGGCCCGGTCAGGAGCCCTGGGGAGCACACGGCCCAGGAGATGGGTGTGGTGTCCGAGGTCGCGTGTGCGCTGACGGTGAGTGAACGCTCGGCCTCGGCGCTGTTGGCGCAGGCCCATGAGCTGACCACTGCCTTGCCGCTGACGCTGGCTGCGCTGCAGTCCGGGGATCTGTCGTGGCAGCACGCGCGGGTCATGGTCGATGAAACCACCGGCCTGGATGCGGCCGGGGCGGCGGCGTTGGAGGCCCGTTTCCTGGGCCCGGACGTTCCGGACCGGGCCCGGGAGTGCCCGGCCGGTGACCTGGTCCCGTCCCGGTTCCGGCACAAGGCCAGGACCTGGCGGGAACGGCACCATCCGGTGAGTATCGAAAAGCGCCACGCCAGGAGTGTGTTGGACCGGCGGCTGGAGTACGTCCCGGACCGGGACGGCATGGCCTGGCTTTCGGCTTACCTGCCCGCGGACCGGGCAGCCGGGATCTGGAACGGCATCACCGCCACCGCCCGCACCCTCCAGGGCCCGGCCGAGACCCGCACCATGACCCAGCTCCGCGCCGACATCGCCGCCCAACTGCTCCTCAGCGGTGGATTCCCCACGGGCAGCCCCGCCGAGGCCCGCACAGACACAGCAGCTGGCAACAGCGCCGGCACCAGCAGTGTGAGCGTCAATAGTGGCGGGGCCCGCAGCACCAGCGACGGCACCAAAACGAGTACCGGCTTCAGCGACGGAACTGCCCCCAGCTCCAGTGATGTCGTGGCTGGTGGCGTTCCGGCCGCCGACTCGGCCACCGCCAGTGATGTCATGACGGGCCGGGTCCCGTTACCGGCGGCGCAGGTCCTCGTGACCGTGCCGGTGTTCGCGCTGATGGGCCTCACCGACGAACCAGCCACCCTCGACGGGTACGGGCCGATCCCGGCGTCGATGGCCCGCAACCTGGTCGCCGACGGCGCCGGCTCGTTCCACCGCGTCCTGACCGACCCCCGCAACGGGGCGCCGCTGGAGATCGGCCGCCAAAGCTACCGGATCCCCGCCGCGATGCGCCAATGGCTCCGGCTCCGGGACGGCAAATGCCCCTTCCCCGGCTGCAACAACCAATCCCTGGACAACGAAGCAGACCACCTCCTGGCCTGGGCCGACGGCGGCACCACCGGCATCAGCAACCTCGGCCAGCCCTGCCCCAAACACCACCGGCTGAAACACACCACCGCCTGGACACCCACCGAAGCCAGCATCGACAAACCACCCGGCTGGACCTCACCCACCGGACGCCACTACCAAAGCGAACACCAAGACTGGGAACCACCCCAATGGCCACCCCGCATCATGGACGAACTGGCGCGCCACGAACCAGATCCGTCACCAGTTGACGGCAGGCTGCCCGGCGATGCTCTCCCTGATGACGCGCTGCGTCTGTGACCCTTTGCTGGACTGCCGGCAGCCACCTGAGATCCGCGCGGCTTGCGGAGTGGACGTGATGGCGGGATTCGAACCCGCGTCAGCGGTTTTGCAGACCGCTCCCTGGCCTCTCGGGCACATCACGTAGCAGTAGCTTAAGCACCAGCCGCGGCATTGTCCCGCTCTGTTAACCAATCCTGCGGACGATTGCGGTGTACGACGTTTGGCGTCGCTCGATGAACCGGCCACCGCTGACTGACGCGATGGGGCCCGAATCCGCAACGGTGGTGAACGCACTGGTCAAGGCAGTGTTTCCAGGCTTTTTCGTTACCCCATGCTTCGGGCCGTGAAGCCAGGTTTCTCTGCGCGTCGGTGCGTTTCACCTGTGGTTGAAAGGGTCGTGGACGGGTGGTTGGTTTGGATTATCGGCCTTGAAAGGAAAAGAACATGACGGAACATTTTGATCTCAGCCCCCAGCGCCTGCGTCACGTCCTGGGCCACTTTGCCTCCGGTTTGACGGTGATCACCGCGGTGACGGACAACGGCCCGGCCGGCTTCACTTGCCAGTCCTTCTCCTCCCTCTCCCTGGATCCGGCGTTGGTTACTTTCAGCCCCGCCCGCAGTTCCGGCACCTGGCCGCAACTCCGGAAAGCCGGACGGTTCACGGTGAACATCCTGCCCGCCGGGCACCAGCACCTCGCCGCCCAGTTCGCCCGGTCCGGAACCGACAGGTTTGCCGGCGTCGACTACACCGCCTCGCCGCTGGGCAGTCCGGTGCTGGATCAGGCCCTCGCATGGGTGGATTGCGAACTGCATGATGAATACGACGGCGGTGACCACACCATCGTGGTGGGCGCGGTGCGCGCACTCGGTGCCAGGGATGGCGCAGAGCCGCTGCTCTTCTTCAAGGGCGGCTACTTCGAGGGCGTGCCGTCCCGGGCCAAGTTGCTGGAGAGCGTTGCATGACGCCGGTCAAGTCAGGCTCCCGCAGGCGGGGCCGGCGCCCGCTCCAGCGGGATCCTGCCGACGGGCCGGGTGCTGGCCTCCACTATGACGCCGTTCAGGACCACGCCGTCCAGGACTGGTCCGCGATCGGGGTGGGGTCGACCGTCAGGGTCACACCTCCGGCGGGCATGCCCTACTTCGGCCGGGTTGACGCCAAAACGCCCGACTCCGAAATTGTCTGGGTGCTTAGCCTCGAAGGATCCGGCCGCCAAATGCACGGCAACCTAGACGGGGTCAGCCTGCTTCCTGCCGCGAGGTGGCCGTTGTGATCGGGGCACTCACCCGCAGGATCCAAGTGAGCTGCGGAGACGAACTGTCCCTGCTTCGCCGGCAGATGTACGCACTCGCCAGGCAGGACATCCACGAGGGTGCGGGTGGACAGCGCCGCCACAGCAATGGCCCGCAAGCCCTCTTGCGTGAACCACGGCGTCAGCGTGGACGTGGTGTGCTTCGCCCTCCGTCCTACCAACGAGGATGCCACGTTCATGATCTCGGTGGCGATGCACGTGCATCCCGACCGCCGGTCCGGGGATGTGTACTGGGAGGAAGCCGACGCCTGGGCGCAGGCCGTCGCCGGCCATGAATGGTTCAGGGTGGAGCCACGCGGCCGGCTGGAAAACCCCGACAGCCGGGTCTTCCACTACGCACTGACCGAGACCGAGCATGATGCCGAGCTGGCGTCGTCCTGGATTCGGCAGCCCACAGCTTGAGCACTGCAGGACCAGTTCCTGCACGCCCAGGCCCCGGGCGCTTTCCTCGACCTTCTTCAGCGCCTGCTGAACCAGGGCTTTCCGCCGGAAATCGGAGATGGAAAACGCGTAAGACCTCCCAATAGCCCGGGTTCCGCGTCCATCTGCCCACGCAGCCCTGCTGCCACGGGTGGTCCAACCGGTCTGGACCTAACTCACGCTCTGTCGCGGGACGCGAATCGCATGCCAGCGTTCCTTTGACAGCCACTGTAGGAGCAGCCATAGGCGCGAGCCCAGCTGGTCAGGCAAAGCTGTCACGGGGTGAAACCAGGCGTCAGCGGGTGCGATGCGCGGTCACGAACGGCAACAAAAAGCTCCATCAGGTCTCGATGATGATGAATTAGCCCGTTGAAACCGAATGCGGACACTTGAATACTGGAAGTCAGGAGCGGCGCAGTTCAGGGGCGGTGACGGGACATGGGTGAAGCTGACAACGCCTTCAGGCGGCGGCTGGAACGCGGTGCGGAGCTGCGTTCCTACCGGGGCGCGGGCATTAGCGCCGAGGAAGAGGTACAACTGGAGGCCGCTGAGGAAAACGAGCGGCAAAAACGACGCAAGGTTGACGACGCCAAGCGGGTGGAGTACCTCATCCGCGACGCCATGGCCCAAGGCAAGTTCGACAACCTCAAGTACTCGGGCAAGCCGATTCCCGGCCTGGGCGAGGCCTACGATCCAGACTGGTGGGTCAAGGGCCTGATCCAGCGCGAGAACATCAGTGGCCTGGGGCCCAAGGCCATCCTGCTGCGCACCGAGGACGCCGAACTGGATGACCGCCTGGATGCCCAGTTCACCGAAAAGCAGGTCCGGGACATCCTGAAGGACTTCAACGCCCGTGTCGTCGACGCCCGGCGGCAGCTGCAGGGCGGCCCGCCCGTCGTCACCAAGACCCGGGACATCGACGTCGAAGTGGCGCGCTGGCACCAGCGCCGCACCGCCCGCGCCAAGGCCGCCAGCCCTGAGCCGCAGCCGGAAGCGAGGCGCACGTGGTGGCAGCGGCTGTGGAACGGCACCGGTTAGCGGGATAACGACGGCGGCACCTTGCCGCCGTCGTCGGCTATTGCCAAGCGATACTCAGCGATATATCGTTAAGTATCGCTCGCCGGTGTGGTGGGCGACTGGAATCTCCACAACCGGAAGGACAATGCCGCTATGAAAGGCATGTACGAAGACAACAAATATGCAGAGAATGAGCCGCACCGCGGACGCTTCGGACGCGGGCACGGCCGCCGCGGACCGCATGGCCACGGCGGCGGTGGCTTCGGGCCGCGCGGCTTCGGGCCCCGAGGTTTCGGCCCGGGCTTTGGGCCGGGGTTCGGACCGGGCGGTCCCAGGCGGGCCAACAGGGGTGATGTCAGAGCAGCCATCCTGTCCCTCCTGGCGGAGGCGCCGTCGAACGGGTACGGGCTGATCAAGACGATCGCCGAAAAGACCTCCGGCGCGTGGCGCCCCAGCCCGGGCTCGGTCTATCCCACCCTTCAGCAGTTGGTTGACGAGGAACTCATCAGCCCTGTTGGCGAGGGCCGTCGTACCGAATTCGCGCTTACCGACGCAGGCCGGGAGTATGTGGCAGAGAACAGTGAGGAACTGGACAACGCCTGGAACGCCGCCGGAGACGCCACGGGACCGGCTTTTCACGAGAGCATCGGAAAACTCATGGGGGTCATCCACCAGTTCCGCGGCGCCACCGAGGAGCAACGCACTGCCGCCATCGAAAAGCTCGATGAAACCCGGCGGGCGCTTTACCTCATCCTCGCTGACTGAAGCATCTGCTGAAACACCCGACAGTATCTGTTGAAATGCACGACGACGGCGGCTACGGCTGCGGGGCAGTCGCCTCGAAAAGCTCGCAGAGCGAGTTGTAGTACCGGGGGGTCTGCCCCAGATGCCGCATACCGATCCTGATGCAGACTTTCTGGGAGGCAGCATTGGCCGGCGCCGTCACCGCCACCACCCGCCTGAGTCCGCTGGCAAAGGCGAAGTTCAGGGCAGCGGCCGCTGCCTCGGTCGCGAAACCGTGGCCCCAATGGTCGGGATGGAAGTGCCAGCCGATTTCCGTATCGCCGGACGGCTGCAGCGGCAGGGAAGGCCCGGACGCGGGGATGGATTTCAGGAGCAGGTTTCCCGCCAGCTGGCCGGACCCCTTGAGTTGCACAACCCAGACCGCGTGCACTGGGTGGTCCATCTGCCGCCAGTCCCGTATCCGCCCCTCTGCCTCGGCCCGCCCGGCCATCACGCGGGGAGGATTGCCGATGAACCGCTGCACTTCCCAGCGGGAGTACAGGTCGAAGGCGAAGTCAGCGTCCTCCGGCTCCCACGGTCGCAAGATCAGCCGGTTGGTCTCAATGGTTGGCATTGGATCATTTTCGCACCCTCGCTTGCGACCAGGCCGGACTCCTAGGGCTTTGCTGAGGGAGCGGGTGAAGGGGACGACATCGAAGCAGGCGGCGGCGGGAACGGATTTGCAGGGTAGAGCTTCACCACTTGCAGCATGTAGTTGACCCACTGCGGGCCGGCGATCATGTAGCCGTCCAAGCGGGGGTAGAACACGCCGTTGATGGTGACGTTCTGGCCGGGCCGCTTCTGGCCCTCCAAAGCATCACCGAAGAAGGACGCGGTGGCCAGGCCTGACGTGTAGCCAACAATCCAGGTGGCGCCGTTGTTGTTCGAGGTTCCGGTCTTTGCCGCGGTGGGCACCACAGTGTGGATCTTGGGATTGATCCACACGCCTGAGCCCACTTTCAGGACGTCCTGGAGAACTGCGTTGACACCACGTGCCACTTCGGGTTTGACCGCGTTGCGGCATTCGCTGGCCTGGGCGGGAAGCTTGCCGCCGTTCACGTCCGTCACGTCCACCACTGCGATGGGGACGCAGTAACGGCCGTCATTGGCGAAGGTCGCAAAGGCATTCGCCAGGTGGAGCGGGGCCACGCCGATGGCCCCCAGCAGGTTGCCCAGCTGGTGCATGTTGATCTGCGCGCCGTCCAGGCCGCTGTGCAGCCCCACAGCGTCCACCATTTTCTGGATGCCGCAGAAATCAAGCTGGGCGGCGGAGGCGAACGTGGCGGTGTTGATGGAGTTGTAGAGGCCGTAGTTCACGGGCATGCGGCGGTAGTAGCCCTCGTCCGCGTTCTGCAGGTCGTCGGCGGCGCCCAGCTCGGGATTGTTCTGGGCCGTGCTGTACGCGCCCAGGACCCTGCCGCAGCTGGACCGCCAGGGGAATCCCAACGGATATACCCGCCGGGAAGCGTCCACTTCGGCCGTCATGGACTTGCCTTCATTAAGCCATTCCGCGAAGGTAAACGGCTTCATGGTAGATCCCGGCTGGAATCCGCCAGCGCCATTGAGGTCATTGCCCTGTGGATCGCGGGCGTCCACGTTGAAATTCAGCTGCGTGTCGAACTTCCCTTCCTCCGGCAGGAACACAGTGTTCTGGGCCATCGCGAGGATGTTGCCGGTACCAGGCTGGATCGTCACCAGCGCCGCCCCCCACCTGTCGGGATTTGCACCCGCCGTGCTGTCCACCTGTGCCTGCGCCGCAGCCTGCAGCCTTGGATCCAGCGTGGTCTTGATGGTCAGGCCACCCCGGTAGAGCCTCCGTTCGCGTTCAATCAGGCTTGCCCCGTACGCCGGGTTGTTGAGGATGAGGTGGGAAATGTAGTCGCAGAAGTACGGCGCCATCGTGGCGTTGGCGCAGCCCTGCCTGCCGGGGTTCAGCTTCAGTTCGATGGGCGTTGCAACAGCGGCGTCATGCTCGGCCTGGGTGATTTTTTCCGTGGCAAGCATCTCGGAAAGCACCTGGTTGCGCCGGACGATCGATTTGTCCGGGTTGACCGCGGGGTTATAAAAGCTAGGGCTGTTCACCAGTCCGGCCAGGAGCGCGGCCTGCGGCAGTGTGAGGTCCTTCGCCGAGGTGCTGAAGAAGTACTGCGAAGCGGCCTCGATGCCATACGCATCCCGGTTGAAGAACACGATGTTGAGGTAACCCTCGAGGATCTGCTCCTTGCTGAACTTCTTCTCCAACGCGACGGCAAGCTTCATCTCCCGGAGCTTGTCAGCCATGCTCTTTTGGCCGCTGAGAATCACCTCGTCCGTCTTGTCCTGGGACAGGTAGGCCTCGTTGATCACATTGGTGACGTACTGCTGGGTGATAGTGGACGCACCCTGCCTGCCGCCACTGGTCATGTTGGAGATCGCAGCGCGCAGGATCCCTTGGGGGTCGATTCCGGCGTGCTCGTAGTAGCGGCTGTCCTCGATGGCTACGACGGCGTCACGGATGTAGGGCGACATCTGGTCCAGCGGGACTTTGATCCGGTTCTCGGCATAGAACGTTGCAATGAGCTGGCCATCGGAGGCCAGGACCTTGGTGGATTGCGACGGCGGCGCGACCACAAGTTCCTCAGGCAGGCGGTCGAAGAAACTGATGGAACTGCTGACCCCGAAGCCTGCGGCTGCCACCGCCGGAACCACCAGGCTCGCAACAAGAACGCCGCATAATGCGCTCGCGGTGAAGAACCCGATGACCCTTCCGAGGGTCGCGACCAGACCGTGTCCGCGTTTCTTCTTCGCCATTTTTTCAGCTCTCAGGCTAGCGACGTGACATCAGCATACGCCGCCCGTCTTCGCATCCTCCAGAGCCGTTATCACATAGAAACCGATCCTTTGTGGCGCAACAAAGGCGCAACAGAATGGGGTCGCAGTGTCAGGCGAAGCTGTCTTCCTTGGCGCGCTGGGAGGCGGACTCCTGGGCTGCCGGCTGCGCGGCAGCGAGGTGGCCGGACGGGTTGAAACGGCTGCCCAGTTCCCCGAAGGAGTAGGCGCTCTCGGCGTGCTCGGCGAGGTCCACGCCCACGGTCTCGGCCTCGTGGCTGACCCGGAAACCGATGGTCTTGTTGATCGCGCGCCCAATCACCAGCGTCATACCGCCGGAGAGGACCAGGGTGACCACCACTGCGGCGGTCTGGGCGATCAGCTGCTGCACGCCTCCGCCGTACAACAGTCCACCACCCACGCCGTCCACGGGAAGGGCGATGAATCCCAGGGCCAACGTCCCGATAAGGCCCGCGCCGAGGTGGACACCCACAACGTCGAGGGAATCGTCCAGGCCGAAGCGGTACTTCAGGTCCACAAACCAGCAGCAGGCTGCGCCGGCCACCAGGCCCAGGCCGATGGCGGCCACCGGGCTGATGTTGGCGCAGGACGGGGTGATTGCCACCAGGCCTGCCACCACGCCGGAGGCAGCGCCGAGGGACGTCGGGTGGCCGTGCCGTACCTTTTCGACGACCAGCCAGCTGAGCATGGCTGCGGCGGGGGTCACCAGGGTGTTGACCCAGATGAGGCCGGCCTGTTCCGCCGTCGTCGCCGCGCCGCCGTTGAAGCCGAACCAACCGAACCACAGGATGGCGGCACCAAGCATGATGAAGGGGACGTTGTGCGGTCGGTGGTTGGGATCCTTGGCGAAGCCGTGCCGCTGGCCCACGATCAGGGCAAGGACCAGGGCAGCAGTGCCGGAGCTGATTTCTACTACTGCGCCGCCGGCGAAGTCGATGACTTGGCCGAAGATCGACGTCAGGGCGCCGCCGGCACTGAGGAGTCCGCCGCCCCAGATCATGTAGGCGAGCGGGCAGTAGACGAGCGTGATCCACACAGGAACGAAGACTGCCCAGGCGCTGAACCGGGCACGGTCCGCGATGGCGCCGCTGATCAGGGCCACGGTGATGATGGCGAAAGTGGCGCTGTAGCCGGCCTTGATGAGCTCGGGCGAGCCCATGAGGTTCTGCAGGCCGAAGTTGGCAAACGGATTGCCGAAGAGGCCCAGGATGCCTTCGCCGGTGGTCATCGAGTAGCCCCAGAGCACCCAGACCACACCGACGATTCCCGCGGAGATGAAGCTCATCAGGATCATGTTGAGGGCCGCCTTGGCGCGGGTCATGCCCCCGTAGAAGAGGCCTAGCCCAGGGGTCATGAACAGTACCATTGCCGCTGAAATCATCAGCCAGACGTGTTGCGCAGTGATTTCCACCTGCGGGTCCCTTCGCGTTGAGCCTGCAATACGGGACTCTCCAGTTCGGCCCTCGCATTCCCCCTGGTCAATATTTGCCGCCGTGTGTTTCCGTTTCTGCTTCGCTAAGTTGCAGGCAGGTTACGCAAACGTCGCCTACGTGAAGATCGCATGACCGATATGTTTCCGAAATGTTAACGAAGCCTGTTGAGCTGTCCGGAGAACCCCGGATCAGCATGCTGGATGCCACCAGCGGCGCGAAATTGGGTGCACGGAGGGTGAGAAGCCGCCGACGGACGCTAAAGGCCAGAAGGTTTCGTGAAAATGAACGGCAGCTCACCGGGCCCGCGGTGGGATTCACGTACGGTGATGGGATGCCCACGTCAATCCAAGGATTTACTGTTACCGCCGGGCAGGGAGTGGAACTGCGTTGCTATGACACAGGCGGCAGCGGGCCCAACGTAGTGATCCTCCACGGCCTCGCCGGCAGCGCCCGCGAATTCTTGCCGACGGCGGCAGCGCTCCCCGAATGCCGCACAGTGCTGGTGGACCAGCGCGGCCACGGCGCCAGCACCCGCCACCCAAGGGATGTCTCGCGCGCTGCTTACGTGTCCGACGTCGTGCGTGTGCTTGAGGCGGTGGGCCCGCCGGCAGCCTTGGTGGGGCAGTCGATGGGTGGCCATACGGCCATGCTCGTGGCCGCAGCGAGGCCGGACTTGGTATCCAGGCTGGTGCTGCTGGAGGCGGACGCCGGCGGGGGAGGGGCGGAGGACCGCGCGGCGATGGGGGATTATTTCCGGTCCTGGCCCGTGCCGTTCCCCAGCCGGGCCGCGGCCCAGGCCTTCCTTGGCGATGCACCGCTCGCACTTGCCTGGGCGGCGGATCTGGAGGAGCGCGACGGCGGCTTTTGGCCGCGGTTCGACGCCGATGTCATGGTGGCGGCCATCAGTGCGGTGGCCGTCCCGCGCTGGGGGGAGTGGGAAAGCGTGGCTGTGCCCACCCTGGTGGCCTACGGGGAAGCCGGCATGTTTGACGAAGCGGGCAAGGCCGGGTTTGTCCGGCGAGGCAGGAATGCGACGCGCGTTGACCTCCCCGGGGCCTCCCATGACGCCCACCTGGACTGTTTCGGGCCGTGGATGGCCGCACTCAGGGGATTTGTGCTTCCGTGAACGCGGCCATCTCCCGCACGCCCTAGAAGGACCGGGCGTTCTCCAGGACGGGCAGTTTTCCGCGGACCTCGGCAACGACGGACGGGTCAATGTCGACGACGGCGAGTTCCGGTTCGCCGCCAAGCGCCACCAAGGCTGAACCCAACGGAGAGATGACGGCACTGTGCCCGATGCCCGTGGGTGCATTGCCGGCGGTGGTGATGCCGACGCTGGCCGGATCACCCTGGCCGCAGGCCACCACAAAGGTGGTGCTGTCCAGGGCCCGGGCCCGGACCAGAAGGTCCCACTGCTCCGCCTTGCCCTCGCCGGCGCCCCACGAGGCGCAGACGATGTTGACCTGGGCGCCTGCCTTGGCGTTGGCGGTGAACAGGGCGGGGAAGCGGACGTCGTAGCAGGTGGCGAGGCCGAAGGTGGTGCCATCCACCTCAAAGGTCACGGGACCGGTTCCGGCGTCCACGGTGTCTGACTCGGCGAAACCGAATGCGTCAAAGAGGTGGATCTTGTCGTAGGAGGTTTCCACATGAGGTCCAGTAACCAGCAGGGTGTTGCGGACGCGCCCGTCCCGCCCTGGAGTGAACATGCCCGCCACTACCGTGATGTCCAACTCCTTGGCGAGGCTGCGCACACTGCCGGCCCAGGCGCCGTCGACCGTTTCAGCGATATCCGTCAGCCGGTGGCCGAAGGCGCGCATGGCGGCTTCCGGGAACACCACGAGTTCCGCCCCGGCTGCTTTTGCGCGGGTGGCGTATTCTCGGATCAGTTCCAGGTTGGCGGCCAGATCGGCTCCGGTGATGATTTGGGCCACTGCTAAACGCATGAAATTACTCCATTCTGTTGTATACATAATGTATGCGAAAAATGTCGGGAACGGCGGCCTCTGGCCGGGAAAAAGCGTACGCGTACCTGCGCGAAAACATCCTGACCGATCCGGACATGCAGGGCCGGTTCCTGAACGAACAGGAGCTTGCCGCCGAAATCGGCGTTTCGCGGACCCCTGTGCGTGAGGCCCTCCTGCTGCTCGTCTCCGACGGCCTGGTGGAACTGATCCCGCAGCGCGGCGCCTACGTTCCGCCGGTGACCGGCCGTGAGATGTCCGAACTCATGGAGCTGCGTGGTGTCCTGGAAAGCCATTCCGCCCGGTTGGTGATTGAACAGGGCGTGGTACCCGCCCGGACCATGCAGGACACTCTCGACCAGCAGGCAGCCCTTCCTGATGAACTGAATCCTGAGGCTGCGCGCGAGTTCATCCGGCTGGACACCCTCTTCCACCAGCAGTTGATCGACGCTGCCGGCAACGAACTGATCTCCCGCACTTACAGCAAGCTGCATGTCCGCCAGATCCTGGTGGGCGTGTCCGCGCTGTTCCGCACCGGTGGCCGGCGGGAGCAGGTATGCGCCGAACACCAGGACATCCTCGATGCCCTGGTGTCCGGCGATTCCGCGAAGGCCCAGCAAGCCATTGACCATCACCTGGCTGTCACGCGGGACATCCTGCTCCGCAACTGAAGGAGTTCTTGTCCACATGGCTTCCACGGCGCGTTTTGGGCGACTTCCCTGGACAAAAACTCCGGGTTCTCACTCCGTTTCGCGGATTCCGGACGGCTGCGGTGCGGCCCCGGTGCCTTCCAGCAGGAGCCGGTAGTCCTCGTCCTCCACGGTGTTCGAATCCCGGCCCAGGGCCAGTCCCACCAAGGTGACGGCGCCTGCAACGGCAACGTAAATCGCCACGGGAATCCAGGTGCCGAACTGGGACAGCAGCACCGTGAACATCAGCGGGGCAATGGCGCCGCCGATCACGCCGGCAAACGTGTAGGCAAGTGAGCTGCCGGTGGAGCGGAGTCGCGGCGAGAACTGCTCCACGATGAACGCGGCCTGCGGCCCGTACATAAAGGAGTGCGCCATAAGTCCCAGCACGATGCCAATGATCAGCACCGGCTCGTTGTCGCCGCCGAGGATCCCGAAGAAGACGAACGTCCACAGGGCGCCCAGGACCGCGGCGGTGCCATAGACCACGCGGCGGTTGTAGCGGTCGGACACGGCGCCGGCCAGGGGGATCATGAACAGCTGGAACGCCGAACCGATCAGGACTGCGGTGAGCACCTGGTTGCGCTCGTAGCCGAGGGTCTGGATGCCGTACGTCAGCGTGAACACCGTAAAGAGCGCGTAGAGGACGTCCGGGCCGACGCGGCACAGGATGGCGGCGATCAGCGGGCGGAGCTCTTTGCTGAAGACTTCGCGGACCGGGGCGTTGGGCTGTTCGCCGTGCGCCTCGATGGCCTTGAAGATGGGGGTGTCCTCCAGCTTGAGCCGGATCCAGAGGCCGAATCCCACCAGTACGGCGGAGACCAGGAACGCGATCCGCCAGCCGAAGCTGAGGAACTGCTCCTCGGTCAGGGCCAGGGTCAGGATCGCCAGGGCGCCGTTGGCCAGCAGGTTGCCGGCCGGTGGGCCGACCTGCGCGGCCGAGGCCCAGAAACCACGGCGGTGCGGGTCACCGTATTCGCTGGAGAGCAGCACTGCGCCGCCCCATTCGCCGCCCACGCCAACGCCCTGGGCGAACCGCAGCAGCACCAGGATGATGGGAGCGGTGATGCCGATGCTGCCGTATCCGGGCAGGACACCGATGAGGACGGTGGCCACACCGATGATCATCAGCGTGGTCACGAGGACCTTTTTGCGGCCGATGCGGTCTCCGAGCCGGCCGAAGATGATGCCGCCCACAGGGCGGGAAACGTAGCCCACCGCATAAGTGGAGAACGCCAGGATGGTGCCCGTCAGCGGATCCGAGGACGGGAAGAAAACGATGGGGAATACGACGGCGGCCGCGGCGGAGTAGACGGCGAAGTCGTACCACTCGAGTGCGGTGCCGGTGAGGCTGGCGGCGAAGGCCTTGTACAGGCCCTTGGGATGAATCGGCTTGTCCTGATGCGGCGCTGCGCCGGAAACCGGAACTGGGACTCTAGCCATGGTGTTTGTCCTCCACGAGTAATTTCAGGGTGACGCCTGTCACGCTGGCGTTAAATGTATACATTACGCATACTGGATGTACATAGGCGACTGTTTCCGGTTTCCGGTTTGTAAATTTTCCCCGCAGCACACGCAAAGGATGGATCCACCATGACGGTTCTCAGCTTCGAACTTCCCGACGGCAGCACGCGGGATGTACAGGTCAATCACCTCCTCAACGCAGGCTACGCAGGGCGCGAGCAGGAAGAAGTGCAGGCCCATATTGCCGAACTGGCAGAACTTGGCGTGCCGGGACCTGCAACAACTCCGGCCCTCTACCCAGTGTCCCCCTACTTGGCCCAGCAGGTCACGGAAGTCCGGGTCCAGCATGCCCGGACGTCAGGGGAAGCCGAATGGGCGGTGGTCATCACCGACGACGGCGTGCTGCTGACGGTTGCCTGCGACCACACCGACCGCGAACTCGAGGTCCACGGCGTTGCCTGGAGCAAGAACGCCAGCCCGGATGTCCTGGGCCGTAAGGCATGGCGCCTGGAGGAAGTGCGCGGCCACCTGGACCAGATCACGCTGAAGGGCTGGGTGGGGGAGGGCGACACCCCGGACACCCTGATACAGGACAGTTCCCTGGGAGCCCTGCTGACCCCTGATTACTGGCTCGAAGTGCTCGCCGAACGCGGCCTGAACGAACCGGGAACGGTACTCATTTCGGGCACGGTCGCCATGACCAGCGGGGTGAACCAATTCGCCCGCAGCTGGAGGGTGGAAATGACGGACCCAGTCACAGGATCCACCGTGGACGCCCAGTACGTGGTGGAGCAGATGGCCGAACCAATCGGCTGATTCCGTTAACCCGTTCCCTGTAGCATCTTGACTATGCCAACTGCGCTCGAAATGGCAGGTCCCATCCTGGAAATGCTGACCTGGTTATGCCTGCCTGCCGGGCTGATGCTGCTGGTCTATGCCGGGTTCCTGCGGCGATTCGTGAACCCGTGGGTGGTCGCCGAGGGCGTGGTCTATTCAGATGCGAGCGGGACGGGCTTTCGGTGGTTTGACCACAAGTACCGGATCCATCATGCGCCCATGTCCCCGCACGACATCAAGGACATGGCAGTGGGCGACACCCTTCCCATCTACTACCACCCCAAACGTCCCACCCAGTGGCAGACCGCCGCACCGGAAGCGGCCGGGAAGACTGCCGTAGTGGTGGGGCGGATCCTTACCGGTGTCGGCACAGTGGCGTTTTTGGCGGGGTTCATCCTCCCCATGTTCTGAACCGGCGCCGGGGGGCGGACTAGGTGACGAGTACCACCAGGATGCCCAGGCCGCCCAGCGCAACTGCGGAGGCCGCGGTCCACAGCACAGCGGATGTGTCGGCGTCGACGGTTTCCTGCCTAATCCCGCGCGTGCTGGTGCGGTAGCGGCGGCGCTGCGTGAAGTAGATGGCACCGGCAGCGCCGGCCGAGACAGCAAAAAGCAGCAGGATGGGGAGCCCGTGGTGCGGGAGCCAGCGCAGGAAAATAGCGCTCACAGTCACCAGCGCCATCATGGTCCGGCCCCACGCCAGCGTGGTCCGCTCAGGCTGGAGGCCCGGATCATCATGTCCGGGCGGTGCCGCCCTGGTGCGGGCCACGGGTCAGCGCCAGAGGATAAAGATGAGGACGACGGCGGCGGCCAGCGCCCCAGCGCCGGCCAGCAGCGGCACGATGAGCGGCAGCGGGAGCGGGGTCTTGTTGCGCATGCTCCGTTCCACCCTGATCCAGCGCACCGCGGCACCGGCGCTCAGCAGCATGCCGAGAAGGAGCAGCAGGATTGCAAGGCCCTTGCGGACCGGTTCGAGGAACAGGTCCGAGGTGAAGGCCTCGATGGCGATTCCCCCGGCCAGGAGCGCCAGCGAGGTCCTGATCCAGGCCAGGAACGTGCGCTCGTTGGCCAGCGTGAAGCGGGGATCCGGCTCCGTGCCGCCTGGCAGCAGCCGTTCGGCGATTTTCCCCCGCTGCGGAGGGGCGGGATCGCCGGGCGGTGGCTGTTTGGTGGACACGGGGACAGTTTAGCCTTTGGCCGGGGCTGATCCGCCGGATCCGGCTGCCTGGGGCATGTCCGTCACCTGAGGCCAGGGGTGCTCAGCCCGCGTTCCTCGGGGCAAACATGATCACTGCCACGCCGAGCAGGCAGATGACGGAGCCGGCAATGTCCCAGCGGTCAGGCCGGAAACCGTCAAAGATCATTCCCCAGGCAAGGGAGCCAGCTACAAAGACACCGCCGTAAGCGGCAAGAATGCGGCCGAAATGGGCATCGGGCTGCAGCGTGGCCACAAAACCGTAAAGGCCCAGGGCAATGACGCCCGCCCCGGCCCACCACCAGTCCTTGCCCTCCCGGACGGATTGCCACACCAGCCACGCGCCGCCGATCTCAGCGGCCGCCGCCAGGGCGAACAGCACTACTGTCTTCGCAATCGAGACGGTTTCAGCTGGAACATTCACAGCCCCATCATGCCAGCCGGGAATGCGGGCGCGTGCCGGGTGGTTGCCCCCTACATGCAGCGCATCGGATTCCTCTCCTTCGGCCATTGGGGCCCCGGCCAGGGTTCCCGCACCAGGAGCGCAGGGGATGCCCTGCTCCAGGGCATCGAGCTGGCGGTAGCGGCAGAGGAGCTCGGAATCGACGGCGCCTTCTTCCGGGTACACCACTTCGCGCGTCAACAGGCGTCCCCCTTCCCGCTCCTGGCGGCCATCGCGGCCCGGACCAGCCGGTTAGAGCTGGGCACCGGCGTGATCGACATGCGCTACGAGAACCCGCTCTACATGGCCGAGGAAGCCGCCGCGACGGACCTGATCAGCGGCGGCCGGCTGCAGTTGGGAATCAGCCGCGGTTCACCCGAGCCGGCCCGCAACGGGGCCGCAGCGTTCGGTCACGTCCCGGAACCAGGGGAAACGGACGCGGACATGGCCCGCCGCCACACTGAACTCTTTCGCCAGGCCATCAGCGGTGCCGGGGTGGCGGAGGCGGACCCGCGTTACGCCGGCGGAACGCGGGGACTGCTGCCCGTCCAGCCACAATCGCCCGGCCTTGCGGAACGCATCTGGTGGGGAGCCGGTAGCCGGAAGACGGCGGTGTGGGCCGCAGGACTGGGGATGAACCTGATGAGCTCCACTTTGCTGACCGAAGACACCGGCGTCCCCTTCGACCAGCTGCAGGCGGAGCAGATCCAGCTCTTCCGCGACGCCTGGGCTGCCGCCGGGCATAGCCATCAGCCGCGGGTTTCGGTCAGCCGCAGTATCCTGCCGATCGTTGACGAAGAGGACAACAGGTATTTTGCGGGCAGCGCCCTTCGCGACAGCAGGGACCAAGTAGGTGTCATCGACGGCCTGACAGCAAGGTTTGGGAAGACCTACGCCGGTGCCCCTGATCTGCTTGCCCAACAGTTGGCCGCCGACGCCGCTGTCCAGGCCGCGGATACGCTTCTGGTGACGGTCCCCAACCAGCTCGGCGTCGACTTCAACGCCAAGATGCTGGGCAATATCGCCCGTCATATTGCCCCCGCGATCGGATGGAGCGCGGCCCGTTCCTGATCCGGCGCAGATTCGGCTGTGTGATCTGACCGGGAGGGAATATCCTGAGAGTGTGCGGGCCACTGCAGCCCGGACATCCTGACAGCCCAGAGAGGCTCCCATGTCTGACAAACTCCACCTGTCGCCGGACGACGACTTCCCCGAAGATCTCTCGGTGGTGCCGGACCAGGACCTGCAGGTCCTGGACAGCCAGGTCCAGCGCCAGCTGGACTACGAGTACGTGGTCGAGGGTGAGCCCAACCCGGAGACCGAATTCAGGCACTTCGACCTCGATGAGGAATTCCAGGAACGCGACGCCCGCTGAGAATGCGGGCCCTCTCCGTCGACCCCGGACCCTGGCGCGGCAGCCCTATTGGCTAATAATCAGTAACCTTACTAAAATCCCCATGGAACCATCCAACGACAGCAGCCGTTATTCTTGTAGCGGCTTGGGGGCTTAGCGTCCATCATCAGAAGCGTGACTGCGGGAAACGGTCATGTGACGGGAGAGAGAAAAATGGCTCGCGCCGCTTTAGGCTTGACCGCATGATCCGGCTACGTCAGCTGGCCCAGGCGGCCTCTGTTTTAACCACGCCCTTGGCGCCCGAAGATATTCTGGCGCTGTTCAACCCTGTCTTCTCCGCGAGGCAGCTCCGCGGTGTGGTTACACGCGTGGTGCAGGAGACGGCCCAGTCGGCAACGATCTTCTTCCGGCCAGGCCGCGGCTGGCATTCACACCTGGCAGGCCAGTGGGCCCGCATCGGTGTTGAGCTGGATGGCGTGCGCCACTGGCGCTCCTATTCCCTCAGTGCCCCCGCGGGCAAGGACCCTGCCATCACGGTCACCGACGTCGGAGCTGTTTCCGGGACACTCGTACGCACCACCCGGCCCGGCGACGTCCTGTTCCTGGCCCCGCCGCAGGGCGACTTCGTTCTGCCGGAGCACCCGCGCCCGCTGCTGATGGTCACCGCAGGGAGCGGCATCACCCCGGTGATGTCCATGATCCGTACGCTGGTGCCGCGTCGCCGGGATGCCGACGTCGTACTCATCCACTCGGCCCGCACCCCCTCGGACAGCCTCTTCCGCGAGGAACTCGACGAGCTGGCAGACCAGTTCCCCAACTTCCGGCTGGCGCACTGGTTCACCGGCCAGCAGGGCCGCCTGGACTTCACCACCACCGCCGAGCTGGACGACCTCTGCCCGGACTGGAAGGAACGCGCGGCCTACGCCTGCGGTCCGGACAGCTTCCTGGACGATGCCGAGGCGCTCTGGAAGCAGGCTGCACTCACCGCCGGGGCCCCGGGCACCGCCGTCGCGATTGCCGGCGATCCCGGCAACCTCATGATTGAACGGTTCAACACCACCTTCGCCGGCGGTCTGGGACACGACGGCGGCCTGGTCACCTTTGAAGCGTCGGACCGGGAAGTGGACGCCGACGGCGACACCCCCCTGCTCGATGTGGGCGAGGACGCCGGGGTGCTGATGCCCAGCGGCTGCCGCATGGGTATCTGCCACAGCTGCCTGACCCCGCTCCTTGCCGGTCAGGTCCGCGACCTCCGCACGAACGAAGTCCATGGTGAACCCGGCCAACTGATCCAAACGTGTGTCTCGGCAGCCGCCGGACCCGTCAACCTCGAACTCTGAGGAGCAATACCGCATGTCAGTAGTTTCAGAAACCAAAACCGCCCCCACTGGAGCGGCAAAGACGCGCCCCGGCGCACTGGCGGAATCCGGCAGCCCGTTGGTCCGTCCGCCCGCCGCAGCCCACCTGTCCGACGAACAGGTGGCGGAGCTGGGCCGTGAACTCGATGCGATCCGCGACGAGATCCTGGCCAAGCGCGGCGCCTCAGACGCCGCCTATATCCGTCGCATGATCAAGATCCAGCGCGGGCTGGAGATCTCGGGCCGCGCGGCACTGCTGGTCAGCAAGAACAAGGCGGCCTGGGTTACGGGCACTACGCTCCTGAGCCTCGCCAAGATCCTGGAAAACATGGAACTGGGCCACAACATCCTGCACGGCCAGTGGGACTGGATGCGGGACCCGGACATCCACTCCACCACCTGGGAATGGGACTTCGTCACGCCCTCGCGCTCCTGGCAGCACACCCACAACGACCTGCACCACCGCTGGACTAACGTGGTGGGCAAGGACAACGACGTCGGGTACAACCTCCTGCGCATGGACGAGAACCAGCCGTGGAAGCCCATCAACCTGGCCAACCCGCTGTTCAATGCCATCCTGGCGCCCATCTTCGAGTGGGGCATTGCCATCTATGACCTCGAGCTGACCGAGTATAAGGAAGGCAAGAAGTCCAAGGAGGCGTTGAACAAGGACCTCAAGGCCCTGGGCCGCAAGGTCATCACCCAGTTCACCAAGGACTATGCTGCTACCCCCGCCGTCGCCATGCTCACCGGCTCCGGCAAGCAAGCCCTCTACGGCACCTTGGCCGCCAACGCCGTACGCAACGTCTGGGCGCACGCTGTCATCTTCTGCGGTCACTTCCCCGAGGGCACCGACACCTTCACCGAGGAAATGGTGGAAGGCGAAACCCGCGGCGACTGGTACGTCCGCCAGATGATCGGCTCCGCCAACATCTCCGGTTCAAAGTTCATGCACCTCATGACCGGCAACCTGTCGCACCAGATCGAGCATCACCTCTTCCCGGACCTGCCGTCGAACCGGTACGCCGAGGTTGCTCCGCGGGTCCGCGAGATCTGCCAGCGCTACGGCCTGAAGTACACCACGGGGCCGCTGCTGAAGCAGGTGGGATCGTCCTGGGCCAAGGTCTTCAAGCTGGCCCTGCCGGGCAAGGCTGCCAGGGCCTGACCCAGGCGGTATCCGTACAGCACAGCGGAGGGGCCAGGCGTGATGCCTGGCCCCTCCGCTGTGCTGGTTACAACCGGCCTTTACTTCTTAAGGAACGCGAGCAGGGCTTCGTTGACTTCCGCAGCGTGGGTCCATAGCAGGCCGTGCGGGGCGCCGTCGATCTCCACGTAGTCGGCGCTGGGCAGGGCCTTGGCAAACAGGCGCCCGGTGGAGTCAATCGGCAGGATGTTGTCCGCCGTGCCGTGGACAATCAGGGCGGGAACATCGATCCGCGGGATGTCGGCGCGGAAATCGGTGAGCCAGGTGGGCTGGGCAGCCACCGATGCGGTGGCTCCTGCTCCGGCGGCAAGGTTCCAGCTTGCGGTCAGGGCTTCCTGGCTGAGTCGCGGCGTGCCCAGGAACGTATCGGTGTTGTAGAAGTTCTTGAAGAATTCCGTGAAGAACGCGAAGCGGTCCGCCGTAACCGCCTCCGTGAGTCCGTCGAAGACCTCCTGCGGAACGCCGTCGGGGTTGTCGTCCGTCTTCAGGAGGAACGGTTCCAGGGAACCCAGGAACGCGGCCCTGGCCACCCGGGCCGAACCGTAGGTGCTGAGGTAGCGGGCAATTTCGCCGGTACCCATGGAAAAGCCCACCAGCACCGCGTTGTTGAGGTCCAGCGTGTTCAGGATGGTATTGAGGTCGGCGGCGAACGTGCCGTAGTCGTAGCCTCCGGTGGGCTTGCTGGACTTGCCGAAACCGCGGCGGTCGTAGGTGATGACGCGGTAGCCTGCCTTCAGGAGGGCGGCCGTCTGCTTTTCCCAGGAGGAACCGTCCAGCGGGTAGCCATGGATCAGGACAACAGGCTGTCCGCTCCCGTGATCTTCGTAGTAGAGATCGATATTGGTGCTGTTCTCGGTTCCAACGGTGACGAATGCCATCGTGGCAGTCCTTTCGAGGCTTCGGAATCAGGTTCAGGGCGCAACCAAAAGGCCACGCCAAGCATTCCCTACTCTAGGGAACGCCCGACGCGGCACCAAGGACCGGGTTACTGGGATGGCTGGGGCAGCTCGCACGCAACCTGCGGGTTGACCCCCATGTAGTTCAGGGGCCCCGCCACGATGGTCACGGCCACCGTCCCAACCTGGGCGCAGGACCCCGGAGCTCCGCCGAAGTAACCTCGCTGCCAGGCGGCGATTCCTCCGATGATCAGCCAGATAATGATCAGTGCTCCGAGAAACTTCATGGTGTCCTCCGTTGGCATCGCCGCCTGTGCATTCAATTATGCGCCGTTAACCGGAATCCAGACAGCGCCGGTCAAATCCATCATTTCCAGGCAGCCAAGCTAGCGCTTCGATTTGCCGAGTAGGTGCTGAGCCTGTGAAAGGCTGGGCCCATGGAGGACACGGGCGTGGCGGGCGGCGTGCCGCGGTTGCTGACGGTGGGCCACGGAACCGCAAGCCATGATGAATTCGGGGAACTGTTGGCCGGTGCAGGAGTCCAGGCCCTTGTGGACGTCCGGATTGCTCCCGGCAGCCGCAAGTTTCCGCATTTCGGCAAGTGTCTGCTCGCGGAATGGCTGCCCCGCGCGGGAGTCGCGTACCGCTGGGAAAAGCGGCTGGGCGGGTTCCGGAAACTTCCCCCCGATTCACCGGACGTGGCGCTTCGCAACGACTCCTTCCGTGCGTATGCGGCCTATATGAGGTCATCGGAGTTCCTGGACGCCCTCGATGGGTTGATCACGCAGGCTTCGCAGGAGAGTGTGGTGATCATGTGCAGCGAGACCGTCTGGTGGCGGTGCCATCGGCGGCTCATCGCCGTCCACGCCGTGCTGCTGGACGGCGTGGACGTCCAGCACCTGATGCCCGGCGGGAGACTGGCTCCTCACCAGCGGACCTCTGGCGTGCGCGTCGCCGGGAAACGGGCTCGTCTACGACCAGGTGTAGCTATGGCGCCGAGTTCGCGCCGGAAGGCTGTGGGAACACCGACCTACCAGTGTTCCCACAGCCTTCTGGCAAGTGAGGGCAGTGCGGGTCAGACGGAGGCGCCCTCGAAAGCGATGCGCTTGGCGGCTTCGCGTGCCTCGATTTTCCCTGCCTCCGCCAGAACCTGTTCCGCTTCCTCGCGACGTACCACAACTACGCCGTCAGCATCTGCCACGATGATGTCGCCTGGGGCAACCACGACGCCGTCGATCGCCACCGGGAGCTGCAGCCGGCCGGGGCCGAACTTGTAGGGTCCTGCCGGGGTGACCGAGCGGGCGAAGACCGGCAGGCCGCAGTCCGCGAGGGCATCGGCATCCCGGACGGCGCCGTCGATCACAAAGCCCGCCAGCCCCAGGTTCTTGGCACGAAGCCCGATCATGTCCCCGATCAGGGCACGGGACTGGTCCCCGCCGCCGTTGACCACGATCACGTCGCCCGGCTGCGCTTCGTCGAGGGCCTTGTGGATGTAAAGGTTGTCTCCAGGGCGGGTCCACACCGTATATGCGGGCCCGGCGAGCTTGGCGCCAGGCCAACTGGGTGACAGGGCCGATGCTACGCCGATGCGTTCCTGGGCGTCGCCGATGTTGGCTGCCGGAATGGCTCCCAGGCGGCGCACGAGCTCAGCGGTGGAGAGAGTAGGGTCTTGTGCCTGCATAGTGTCGCCGGCCTTTCTGGACGTGTCCATGGCTACTGCTGCTTGAGGAGTTCGTCGATGACAGGCTTGATCAGGGTTTCGCGTTCTTCCCACATCTTGCTGACCTCGGCCGCCGGAACCCACGTAGGCTGCGTGGCCGCACCCTTGAGCTTTTCCTGCACGGCGGGAGTCTCGGCCGCGGTCTTCAGTGAGGCCTCGAGCTTCGCCACAACTTCCTTGGGCGTCTTGGACGGGACTGACAGGGCGAAGTTGCTGGCCATTGGCTTGACGTCGTAGCCGGCGCTCTTCATGGTGGGGACTTCCGGAACGAAGGGGCTTGGGTTGTCCTCGATCACGGTCAGGAGCTTGATGTCGCCGGACTTGTACTGGCCGAAGAAGCTGGACACGCCGCCCAGCGCGAAGTCCACCTCGCCCGAGACAATGGCTGCCACCTTGTCCGCTCCGCTGTTGTAATGCACGATGTTGAAGTCCAGGCCCAGCTGGTCTTCCAGGAGGCGCAGGTTGATGTGGTCGTCACCGGCGCGTGAGTCGGTGCCCACGGTGATCTTCCCGGGCTCCGCCTTGACGGCGTCGAACAGTTCCTTGAGGGTCTTGTACTTGCTGTCCTTGTTCACGCCGATCACTACCGAGTTGGTGGCGAAGGAGCCGATCGGGGTGAAGCTGCTGCGGTCGAAGGCTGCCTTCTTGCTGGGGTCCAGGTAGCGGCCCAGGATGGACGGGATGTTGGTGTTTCCGAAAGTCAGGCCGTCCGCCTTGGACTGGGCGACGTAGTTCAGGCCTACCACCTGGCTGCCGCCTTCCTTGTTGACCACTTTGATGGTGGCGCCCAGGTCCTCCTGCATGGCCGGTGCAACGATGCGGGCCAGGATGTCGTTGCCGGCGCCGGCTGCGGAGGGGACGATCCACTCGATAGTGGAGCCTGCCTTGGGGAAGTCCGCGGCGGCAGTGGTGGTGCTGCTGCCGGCCTGGCCGCCGCAGCCTGTGAGGGCCAGGGCAACTGATGCAGCGAGGGCGGTGGTGGTCAGTGCGGTCATTTTTTTCATTTCGCAAGCTCCTTTGGTGCGATGGGGGTGGGGGTCTTTTTCTTCAGCATTGAAGCAATGAGGGGGCGGACTGCGCCGAACAGGATGGCCAGGACAATCACGCCGATCAACGTGAGGCTGATGGGGCCTTGCAGGAATACGTTGTAGTCGCCGCGGGAGAGCGCCAGGGACCGCTGAAAATTCTCTTCCAGCAGAGGGCCCAGGATGAGTCCCAGGACCAGCGGGGTGAGCGGTACTTTGACCAGCTGGAAAATGTAGCCGAGGATGCCGGCGCCCAGCATGATCAGGATGTCGAACGCGCTGCCGTTGATGGAGTAGGTGCCCAGGAACATAAACGCCAGGATGGCGGCCATGAGGTAATGGAACGGAACCTTCAGCACAGCGATCCAGACCCGGGCCAGCGGGACGTTCAGGACCAGCAGGATCAGGTTGCCCACGATCAGGCTGGCGATGATGGCCCACGCAACGTCGGGGTTGTCACGGAACAGCAGGGGTCCGGGGATGAGGCCGTTCATGGTGAACGCGCCGGCCATGATGGCCACGGTGGCGGAGGTGGGGATGCCCAGGGTGAACAACGGGATCATGGACGAGACGGCCAGGGCATTGTTCGCCGCCTCCGGCCCGGCGATGCCTTCCACTGCGCCCTTGCCGAATTCCTTGCTGCGCTTGGAGATCCGCTTTTCGGCGGCGTAGGAGGCCAGCGACGTTGCCGCGCCGGGGGAGCCCGGCAGGAGGCCCATGAAGAAGCCGATCACTGATCCGCGCAGCGACGGAAAGGCTGAGCGCTGCAGGTCCGTGCGGGTGGGCAGGAGCCTGGCGACCTTGAGCGGAGAAGGGACCCCCAATGGGCCCTTCTGGGCCTGGCCGAGGACTTCGCTGAGGCCAAAGACGCCCATCACGATCGCTACTAGTCCGAGGCCGTCGAACAGTTCCGGCATGTCGAAGGTGAAGCGGGCAATGCCGACGCCGGAGTCCACTCCCACGGTGGCGATCGCCAGGCCGGCTGCCGCGCTGAGCAGGGCCTTGGCCGGGTTGTTGCCGGCGAAGCTGGTGATCAGGGCGAAACCGAGGAGGGACACCAGGAACAGTTCGGGGGCACCGAATTCCAGGGCGAGCCTGCTGAAGGGTGCCACCACCACGAAGCCGATGACGCCGATCAGGCCGCCCACGAACGAGGCGAGCGCCGCAATCACCAGCGCCGGGCCGCCGCGTCCCCTTTTGGCCATCTGGTAGCCGTCGAGCGTGGTGGCGATGGAGGATGCCTCACCGGGAATCCTGAGCAGGACCGCCGTCGTGGTTCCGCCGTACGCTGCGCCGTAGAGGATGGCGGCCAGCATGATGATGGCGGAGGTGGCATCCAGGCCGAAGGTTACCGGGATAAGGAGTGACACGGCGGCAGCCGGGCCGAAGCCGGGGAGCACACCCACCAGCATGCCCAGGACACAACCGAGCAGCGCGAAGAGGAGGTGTTCGGGCGTAAATACGGTAGCCAGGCCACCGAGGAGCTGATCGAATCCCACGGCTACAGCCCCAGTCCTGCGAGGAAGTCGATGCTGGCGGTCGGCAGGGCCGTTCCCAGCCAGACCTCAAAGACCAGGCGTGAAGCCAACGCGGACCCAACGGCCACCAGGGCGGCCATCCAGAGTTTGCGCTTGCTGACGAAGAAGAGGATGGTTCCAAGCATCAGCGTCATGACGATGGTGTATCCCAGCAAGGGGAGGAGCAGGGCGGCCAGGAGGATTGCTCCTGAGATGATCCCCACCCGGGCCCACCCCTGGCGGTCCGGGAAATCCGGGGCGTCAGGCTCGTCGCTGTTGTCGTCATCGAGCAGGGAAACCAGTGCCGATTCTGACTCGTGGTGCGGCGGCAGCGATTCTACGGTGTCGCCCGTGACGTGTGCCGGCGCCGAAGTCCGGCGTGCGGCCACGAGCTGGAAGGCCCACAGGACTCCGGCCAAAGCCATCAGCGTCCCAGCCACCGTGGGAAAGAATCCGGCCCCCACACCGGAGGTGTTCGTCAGCCCGTAGCCGGCGCCCACCACTGCCATGGTCAGGCCCCCGCCAACAGCCGCTGCGGCCACCGTCCATTCAAGCGCAACTGGTGCGTTGAGGGTTTGCATCTTCGTTGTCCGCCTCTCTGCGGCAAAGTGGAGAAAATAGGGAAAGCAGGATGGGTCAAAACCTCACTTGCAATCTTGCACAGGATTGCATGTTCGTGAGAGAGTGTCAAGCATCACAGTTATTCCGTAGAGGAATCTCAAAGGAGAGCCAGAGTGAGTTTCAAAGCAGTAGTGGCCAGCAGTACGGTCAGGCTCAGTGCCTCCGAAGAGCGCGTCATGAACGTCCTCATGGGGGACGACATGTCCGGAATTCCAGCAGCCGAAGTTGCGGACCGGGCCAAGACCCACGAATCAACGGTGGTGCGGCTGGCAAAGAAGCTGGGCTACCGCGGCTATCCGGACCTGCGCAATGACCTGCGCAAGGACGAAACCGAGATCCATGACCACCACGGAGGAATCATGCGCGGGGACACAGGCTACGACCTGGCCGCTTTCGTCGCCGATGAAATCGTCGCGCTGAAGCGGCTGCCGCATTTTGTTTCGCAGGACGATTTGGACGCCGCCGCCAGGACGCTGCATGGATCACGGACGATTTACCTATTCTCAAGGGACGACGAAAAGCCCACGCGTGACCTGATGGCACGCCGCCTGCGGCGGTTGGGCTTGACGACAGTAACGCTGGGGACAACACCGAAAGACCTGGCCGAGCGCTTCGTCAGCTTCGATGAAAACAGCACCCTCATTGGTTTTGCGCTGCGCGAGGCGCCACGCCAGCTTGCCGCGCTGGTGACCGAGGCAGCCCGGAGGGGAGGCAAGAGCATCCTGATCTCTGATGTGCCGGGCTACCGCTTCCGCCCCAGCCCGGACCATCTCATCACCGCCAGACGCGGTGACGACGGCGAGTACCGGACCCAGCTGATTCCCGTTCTCCTGGCCTATGCCCTGCAGTTGGCGATCTTCCACTTGGACCCGGCCCGGTACCGGGCAGCCAGGGACAGCATCGAGGATCTGACCCGCCTCTTGGGCGGGGCGGACGAAATTCCGCTGCGGGCGTGAACCCCGGCTGGCGGACAGCACTCAGCGCGCAGGCAGTCCTCGCCCAGGCTGCCTGGGTGGGTATCCGGCTCATCATCGGCTATCGGGCGCTTGCTGAAGGTGCCGACCCCGTTTTCCTGGGCGTCCTGGCTTCGAGCTTTGCGCTGCCCGCTCTGCTGACCGCCCTGCCTGCAGGGCGCCTGGCTGACAGGTTCGGGGGCACCGCCATGGCCTTTATCGGACTGCTGACGGCCGCTGCCGGGACCCTGACCATGCTGGCGGTCAGGGGGCTTCCCATCCTGCTGGCGGCCAGTGCCCTCATCGGCCTGGGTCATCTCATGGTGATGGTGGGCCAGCAGGCATTTGTGGCACACGTCAGCAGTGAAGGATCCACTGACAGCGCGTTCGGCACGCTGACCGCCGCCGCTTCGATCGGCCAGCTCATCGGCCCGCCCGCCGTCACGCTCGTGGCTTCCCTGGGCATCCGGGACGGGGCCGCGCCGGACACTACGCTGGGGCTCCTGGTGTGCCTCGGATTCAGCGCCCTGGCCACACCCGCCTACTTCTTCCTGCGGCGGACGGACGCCGGGCTGCGCAAGGGCCGGCGTAAAACAGCGGCTGAACCCGTCAGCGTGGCAGGGGTCCTGAAGGCTCCAGGACTGTGGCGCTCGCTGGTGGTCAGCGGGGCGGTGCTGGTGACGGTGGACCTGATGTACGCGTTCGTCCCGGTCTGGGCCACCGAACAAAACGTCAGTGCCGCCGTCGTGGGTATGCTCCTGGCGCTCAGGGCCGCCGTCTCGGTCGCGAGCAGGGTGGGCCTCACCCGCCTGATCGCGCGCTTCGGACGCAAGGCGATGCTGATCGCCTCCATTGGTGCGGCGGTCCTCTCACTCGCCGCCCTGCCGCTGGTGGGCCCTTTGGGCGCCATAGCCGTGATGATCGGGCTGGGGCTCGGGCTCGGCATCCCGCAGCCGCTCACCATGGCCTGGGTGGTGTCGCTGACCGCATCATCGAGCCACGGTGCAGTCCTGGGACTGAGGATGACCGTCAACCGGCTGGCGCAGATCACGCTGCCCATCGCCGTCGGCTCCTTTGCGGCGCCCCTTGGCGTGCTGGGGATTTTCTGGGCCAATGCCGCGCTGCTCCTGGGAGCCATCGCGGTGGTGGCAGGATCCGACGCCGGGAAGCCGCCTGGGGCGGATACCGTCACCTGACGCAGGGCGCCTGCGGCACCAACCCCCGGAACGCCCGACGTCGGCCTGCCGCCGTTGGTGGGTTACCCGTCGTAGTGGGTGCGCGCCGGCCCCTGCCCCAAGGAGTTGACCACGGCCGCCGCCACATCGTGAAGCTTGGAATTACGGGTGCTGGAGGCAGTCTTCAGGATTTCGAAGGCGTCCAGCTGGCTGCAGCGGTTCTGCGCCATGATGATTCCCACGGCCATGTCGATGACAGTGCGGGATTCCAGCGTTGCCCTCAGGTTCTTTGCCGTCTCGCTGTAGTGGGCGAACCGCACGGCGAGCCGGAGGGCAAGGGACGTCTGGCTGACGAAGTTCGCCGCGAATTCAAGGACACGGCCGTCGAACCGGTGGGGCCGCCGTGAATACAGCTGCAGGGCGGCTTTTGTTTCACCCTCCAGTTCGAACGGCAGGGAGAGCACGGAGCGGACCCCCTGGCCCAGGACAGCTGCGGCGTAATCCGGCCAGCGGTCATCCTCGGTCACATCAGGAATGTGTATGGTTGCCTGCTCAAGGGACGCGGCCATGCCAGGGCTGTCGCTGAACTGGTACTCGATCTGGCCGATGGCCTGGGCCTCCGGCCCGCTGCTGGCAACCGTGGCAGTCTTGCGCTCGCGCAGCAGGGTGATGGTGCAGAAGACCTCGTCGTCAAGGTCCGAGAGGCCGCGTACGGACACGCGGGCGAGCTCGTTGAGGAAGTCCTCAACATCGGAGCTGTTGAGGACGAGTTCATGGAGGTGCTCGGTGATGGATGTATCGGATTTTGCTGTTGACTCGCTGGCCACGATTCTTGGTGCCATTCGCTCAGGTCAAAACGAGCCGGCAACGTTCCGCCAACCCTCAAGGGGACCTGGCGGTAAGGGTCGCTGGATCGACGAACTTTCCAACGGCCTGCTGCTAAACCGATATCCAGAAGTATATACACGCTCCGGCCCCTGAAAACGTCACCTTGGGCCTGCGCACCGCCCTGGCAGGCAGTCCTTGGGTATGTGCCCGAATGTGACCCCGCAAGCCAGGCTCCGGCTTGTTGGCTTGAAGTTACAAGGAATTTGTGAGGTCCCGCGGACCTGAGGCTTCCGCTGAAATAATCCTGCGTTTTGCGAGTAATACAGAGCACTCGGCCTGTAGTCCAAGCAGCGGCCGCCAGTGTGACCTCAAACGTTGCGGGTTGTCTTCCGGCCTGGTGCTAGGCTCCCCTCAACTCAAAGCCAGGCCCCGGATCGCCTACCGGAGGCTGGCATTGTGTTGCCTCTTATGGGCAGAATGAAGCACGCGTTGGCGTTGCCGGCGACGGACCCGAAACCAGCGGCGATGGCGCCGCGGAGGGACGTAGAACATGACCAGACTGCTCATCATCGGTCCGCCCGGCTCCGGCAAAGGCACCCAGGCCGTGCACATCGCGCGGCATTTCAAGATCCCTGCCGTCTCAACCGGCGAGATCTTCCGTGACAATGCCAGCCGGGAAACACCGCTGGGCAAGGAAGCCTCCAAATACCTGGACGACGGACTCTTTGTTCCCGACCACCTGACCAACGCTCTGGTTAAGGACCGCTTGCTGGCCGCCGACGTGCAGGATGGTTTCCTGCTGGACGGCTACCCCCGGACGGCGCCGCAGGTCACGGAGCTGGACAACATGCTGGCGGCCCGCGACCAGCGCGTGGACGCAGTCATCGAACTCCGGGCGCCCGACTCCGAACTGGAACAGCGGATGCTCAAGCGCGCCCAGGACCAGGGCCGCAAGGACGACACGGTGGATGTGTTCCGCCGAAGGCTGGATCTGTACCATCGCGAAACGCATGAGGTAGTGTCCGTTTACGCAGGCCGGGGGCTGGTTGTCTCCGTTGACGGCAGCGGAAGCCCCGGCGAAATCACCGAAGCGGCCATCGCCGCCGTCGAGAAATTCCTCGCGACCCAGGACAGGAAGATCCCATGAGAATTGCAGTGACCGGCGGTAGCGGGAAGTTGGGGCGGCATGTTGTCCGCAGGCTCACAGCGGACGGGCACCAGGTGCTGAACCTGGACCGTGCCGGGGACCGGAGCCCGGGGCTGGCCATTGTGGACCTGCGTGACTATGGCCAGGTCCTGGATGTGCTGCTGGGACTGGATGACAGGCACACCGGTTTTGACGCCGTCGTCCATCTCGGTGCCATCCCCGCGCCGGGCATCCTGCCGGACGCTGCCACGTTCGAGAACAACATGCTCTCCACCTACAACGTCTTCCAGGCGGCCCGCCGGGCGGGCATCAAGAAGGTGGTGTATGCCTCCAGTGAAACGGTGTTGGGGCTGCCGTTCGACGTCGACCCGCCCTACATCCCCGTGGACGAGGAATACCCCGCCCGCCCGGAGAGCACGTATTCGCTGGTGAAGCATCTCGAAGAGCAGATGGCCATCGAACTGACGCGCTGGGACCCTGAATTGAGCATTGTGGCTTTGCGGTTCTCCAACGTGATGGATGCCGAGGACTACGAACGCTTCCCGTCGTTCGATTCCGACGCCATGCTCCGCAAGTGGAACCTGTGGGGCTACATCGATGGCCGTGATGGCGCCCAGGCCGTGGCGCGGGCGCTGGAGAACGGCACGCCTGGCTTTGAGGCCTTCATCATCGCGAACGCTGACACCGTGATGAGCCGTTCCAGCGCCAGCCTCGCCGCGGAGGTGTTCCCGAATGTCGCGGTGACCAGGGAACTGGGTGAACACGAGACCCTGCTCGGCATTGGCAAAGCCAGGAGGCTGCTGGGCTTCGAACCCGAGCACAGCTGGCGGACCTACCACCCCAGCAGGACCACGCCCACGGAAGACTGAAACCGGCGAGACCCAGCTCTGGGGATTGACCGGCGCGAGGGGCGTTTTCCTCAGGACAAACCACAGGTTTGCGCAGCTGATTAAGGCTTGGCGCAGGATCGGCGAAGTTCCGGGCAACGGTATGCCGCGGGCTCCTATTCTGGTGGTGGGCGGGGCTTCCCCGCCCGCCAATACCAAGCCCCAGCGCCCCGCAAGGACCCCAAAATTCCACTTTCACGCCTGCTCCGGCCCGCCGCCACAGCGATGCTTGTTTCCGCCGTCGCACTGACCGTCCCCGGCCTTCCCGCCGCAGCCGTTGCACCCGCCGCCCACGAGGCCAGCGTCCGCTACATCGTCCGCTACGCCGCAGACGCCGACGTCGCCGCCGAGACTGCGGCCATCCGTTCCCAGGGCCTCGGGGTGGGCCGGACGTTTTCGCACGCGGTGCGCGGCGCCGTCGTGACAGCAACCCCTGGCCAGGCCGAGGCACTGTCCCGTTCAGGGCGCGTCGTTTCGGTGGAGGCGGACGCTCCGGTCACCCTTTCCGAAACGCAGCAGCCTGCGCCCTGGGGGCTGGACCGGGTGGACCAGCGGGCCCTGCCCCTGTCGGGCTCCTACAACTGGACCTCGGCGGGCGCCGGGGTCAGCGCCTACGTGGTGGACACCGGCGTGCTCGGATCGCATAACGAGTTCGCTGGCCGCATCACGGCGGGCTGGACGGCCGTGGCCGACGGCCGCGGCTCCACGGACTGCAATGGCCACGGAACGCACGTGGCCGGAACAGTGGCAGGGACCACTTACGGTGTGGCAAAGTCCGCGACTGTGGTCCCCGTCAGGGTCCTGGATTGCAACGGTTCCGGGTACAACTCCGATGTGGTTGCCGGCCTGGACTGGATTGCAGGCAACCACACTGCCGGCACGCCGGCCGTGGTCAACATGAGCCTCGGCGGTGCCGCCAGCTCGGCCGTGGACGCGGCGCTCCAAAGCGTCATTAACGACGGCGTTGCCGCCTTCGTGGCCGCCGGTAACTCCGCCGTTGATGCCTGCGGCACTTCACCCGCCCGTGTCCCCGCCGCCGTCACCATCGCCGCCAGCGATTTCGCCGACCGGCAAGCCAGCTTCTCGAACTACGGATCCTGCGTCGACCTCTACGCGCCCGGGGTGGGCATCACCTCAGCGTCCTACACCTCCACCAACGCAACCGCCTCGATGTCCGGCACTTCCATGGCAGCGCCCCACGCTGCGGGAGCGGGGGCGGTACTGCTCGCCCAGAATCCGGCACTCACTCCGGCGCAGGTTGCGGCGACGCTGGCCTCCAACTCGACTGCCGGCGTCGTGATCGGGACCGGCGCCGGCACGCCAAACCGCCTGCTGTACTCAGCCGGCACAGCGCCCGCTCCAACCCCCTCACCTGCGCCGGCCCCCGTGGTTACTGCCCCGGCGGCTCCTGCTCCAACAGTCACGGCCAAATCACCCGCTGCAACTTCGACGGCGGTGGCTCCGGGCAGCAACGTCACTGCCACCTTCAGCGGCGCTGTCCAGGGCGTGGGCAGCGGAACTTTCATCCTCAAGAACGCCGCGGGTTCCCTTATCCCATCCACGATCACCTACAACGCCACGACGATGACTGCCACCCTTGACCCCGTGTCGAACCTGGCGGCAGACTCAAAGTTCACGGCGACGCTGGTGGGCGGAACCACCGGCATCCGCGACGCCGTCGGCACCCCGCTGGCCACCACCAGCTGGACTTTCACCACCGGGCCGGTGCCCACCGTTACCGGATTCACCCCCGGCAGCAACGCCATCCTGGTCCGGCGCTCCAACAACGTTTCCGTGACGTTCAGCGAAGCCGTTCAAGGCGTCACCACGTCCACCTTCACGGTGAAGAATGCCACTACCGGCGCGGTCGTTGCCGCGACGGTCTTCCGCAACGGCAGCACCAACCAGTGGATCCTTGATCCGCAAGCGGCCCTCGCCGCCAAGACCAAATACACCGTGACAGTCTCCGGCGGGGAAGCAGCCATCCGCGACCTTGCCGGGAACCAGTTGGGCACCAAAACCTGGCAGTTCACCACAGGTTCCTTCTGACTGGTTTTCCAACACAACGAAGGGAGGCCGACGGCGGCACGCGCGTGCCGCCG
>NZ_JBHJZH010000020.1:0-85990 GCF_042270935.1 Pseudarthrobacter sp. NPDC055928 | reverse complement strand
AAATCATCGGCATTAAACGAAATGGGCTCCTCCATCGCCGTCAGCGCCAACAACTGCAACAGATGGTTCTGGATCACATCCCGCGCAGCACCCACACCGTCGTAATACCCCGCCCGGCCACCGGTGCCGATGTCCTCAGCCATCGTGATCTGGACATGGTCCACATAATTCGCGTTCCACAACGGCTCGAACAACTGGTTCGCGAAACGCAACGCCAGGATGTTCTGCACCGTCTCCTTCCCCAGATAATGATCAATCCGGAACACCGCATCCGGCGGGAACACCGACTCCACAATGTCATTCAACGCCCGCGCCGACTCCAGGTCATGCCCGAACGGCTTCTCGATCACCACCCGCCGCCACTTCTCCCCATCAGCCTGCGCCAGGCCATGCTTGGACAACTGACGGCAGACCTGCTCAAAGGCCTTCGGCGGGATCGAGAGGTAAAACGCATGATTACCCCGCGTCCCACGCTCCTCATCCAACAACGCAATCGTGTCACCCAGACGCTCAAACGCGTCATCATCATCAAACTCGCCCTGGACAAACCGGACACCCTCGGACAACTGGTTCCACACCGCCTCATCAAACGGCGTCCGCGCATAAGCCTGCACCGAGGACTTCACCTCAGCAGCGAACTCCCCATCACTCCACGCCCGCCGCCCAAAACCCACCAACGCGAAACTCGGCGGCAACAACCCCCGGTTCGCCAGGTCATACACAGCCGGCATCAGCTTCTTACGCGCAAGATCACCAGTCACCCCAAAAAGCACCAACGACGACGGACCAGCAATCCTATTCAAACGACGATCACGCGGATCCCGGAGCGGATTGCGCCCTGATTTTCCGGCACGCGACCCGGAGGTCCTGCCGTATTCAGTTTCTGGCATGGTTGCTTTTGTACCTTAGCTTTCGGTAACGGAGGCTGACCGGGCGGACAGCGCAGCGACGATGTCCTGCAGCTGCGCCACACCGGCAGCCCGATCAGTCAGGTGCAGGCGCAGCACAGGCCGTCCGTGCTCACCCAGGACCTGGGCATCGCCCGCGGCCTGCGCAGCAATCAGTTCCCCGAACGTGAAGGGACGATCCGGGATGGACAGGTCCTCTGTGGGAGCTGCGGTGACCTGGAGGAAGACCCCGATGGCGGGGCCGCCCTTGTGGAACTGGCCCGTGGAGTGCAGGAAGCGGGGACCCCAGCCAAAAGTCACCGGACGGCCGCTGGCTGCCGCGAGTTCGTCCCTGACGCCCTCGAGCTGCGCAAAGGCCAGCCGATCGAAGTAGGCCTGGACACTAAGGTAGCTGTCGGCCTCCAGGGTTCCCAGCAGCGCACGGACGGATTCTTCAGCGGTTGCCGCAGAGCCCAGCCAGTCTCCGCCGCGGACCTCGATGGCGCCGTCGACAAAAGCCGCAGGCGTGGGTTCGGGCTGGGCGTCCAGCAGACCCCGCGCGGCAACCTTGGCGGCTTCCACGTCGGGCTGGTCGAACGGGTTGATGCCCAGAAGGCGCCCCGCCACGGCAGTGGCGAACTCCCACACCATCATCTGGGTGGCCAGGCCACCTGCAATGGCCACTTCGTTTTCACCGAGCTCGACGTCGGCATCCGCGGCTACCAGCCGCACCACGAGGACGTCGGCCGCACCGGAGGTGACCTCCGGTGACGCGGGACCGGCGACTACGGGCAGGACGCCGGTGCCGAGCTTTCCGGTGGATTCCGCGATGAGCTGTTCGGCCCAGTCCGCAAAGCCCACAATCCCGGATCCGTCCTCTGCGATGACAATCTTGTTACGCAGCGGGCTGGTTCCGCCGAGGGCCGTCCCGAGCGCCAGGCCGATGTTCTCGGCGGCGTCGTCATTGAGGATCTCGGCGGCTTCCTCGGCCTCATCCAGGAAGGCCTGGATGTCAACGCCGGCCAGGCCGGACGGGACCAGGCCGAAGGCGGTGAGGGCCGAATAGCGGCCGCCCACGTTGGGGTCGGCGTTGAAAACAGCGCGGTAACCGGCCTCGCGGGACGCCTTATCCAGCGGGGAACCTGGATCGGTAACAATGATGACCCGGCTCTTCGCATCGAGTCCGGCCTCGGTGAAGGCGTGCTCGAAGATCCTGCGCTGGGAGTCGGTTTCCAGCGTGGAACCGGACTTGGACGAGACCACAATGGCGGTCTCGTCCAGCCGGTCCGCCAGGGCAACACGGACCTGGTCCGGGTCCGTGCTGTCCAGCACAGTCAGCTCGACGCCAGCGGTGCCCGCGATGACTTCCGGTGCGAGCGATGATCCGCCCATGCCGCAAAGCACGATCCGGGTCACGCCTTCTGCCTTCAGGGCGTCGCGGAGTTCCAAAATGTCCGCAACCAGCGGCTGGGAGACGGTGGCCGCCTCAACCCAGCCGAGGCGGACAGCCGACTCTGCTTCGGCGTCGGGACCCCACAGCGTGTGGTCCTTGGCGAAGATCCGGGTGGCAATACGGTCCTCGACGAGGGTCGGGAGGTGCTGCTCGAGTGCCTGTTGGGCGGCACCGGTGGCGTCGTAGCTGAGTGTGCTCATAGTGGGTTAGGAAGCCTTCCGTGCAGAGGCGAGGGCGCCCTCGACGTCGGCCAGCAGTTCCTTCCAGCTGGCCACGAACTTGTCAAGGCCTTCGGATTCGAGGATCGCGACGACGTCGTTGTAGGAGATGCCCAGGGCGTCCAGTGCGTCGAGCGTGGCATTGGCCTCGGCGTACGTCCCGGAAACGGTGTCGCCGGTGACGACGCCGTGGTCGAACGTGGCGTCGAGGGTCTTCTCCGGCATGGTGTTGACAACGCCGGGGGCAACGAGCTCGGTGACGTAGAGGGTGTCCGGGTACGCCGGGTCCTTGACGCCGGTGGAGGCCCACAGCGGGCGCTGGGGGAGGGCGCCGGCTTCGGCCAGCAGGGCCCAGCGCTCGGTGGCGAAGAGTTCTTCGTAGACCTGGTAGGCCAAGCGGGCGTTGGCGACGCCGGCCTTGCCCTTGAGTGCCTTGGCTTCGTCGGTGCCGATGGCGTCAAGGCGCTTGTCAATTTCGGAGTCCACGCGGGAAACGAAGAACGACGCGACCGAGTGGATCTTGGAGAGGTCGTGGCCGTTTTCCTTGGCCTGCTCCAGGCCGGACTGGAAGGCGTTGATGACGGCGCGGTAGCGCTCCAGCGAGAAGATCAGGGTCACGTTGACGCTGATACCTTCGGCGAGGGTGGCGGTGATGGCTTCCAGGCCCTCGAGCGTTGCCGGGATCTTGATGAGGACGTTGTCCTTGTTGACCTTCTTGTACAGGTGCTTCGCTTCGGCGATGGTGCCGGCGGTGTCCCAGGCAAGGCGAGGATCGACTTCGATGGACACGCGGCCGTCAACGCCCTTGGTAGCGGCGGCGACCGGAGCGAACAGGTCGCAGGCGTCGGCGACGTCGGTGGTGGTGATCTCGAAGATGGTGTCTTCGACGCTGGCGCCGGCAGCGGCCTGGGCCGCAATGGTGGCGTCGTAGTCCGTGCCGGCAGTGATCGCGGCGTGGAAGATCGACGGGTTGGTGGTGACACCAACAACGTTCTTCTCTTCGATGAGCTTGCGCAGTGTGCCGGTTTCGAGGCGGCTGCGGGAAAGGTCATCGAGCCAGATGGAGACTCCGGCGTCGGAGAGCTGCTGAGTGGGGGTAGTCATTTTTTGTATCTCCTGGATTAGGGTTCAGGCCTGCAGGCCAGCGAGGGAGTCCTTGGCGGCGGCGGCGACAGCCTCCGCAGTGATGCCGAACTCCTGGAAAAGGCGCTTGTAGTCAGCGGAAGCGCCGTAGTGCTCGAGGCTGATGGAGCGGCCGGCGTCGCCGACGAACTCCCTCCAGCCCAGGGCCAGACCGGCTTCGACGGATACCCGGGCCTTGACGGCGGCGGGGAGCACGGACTCGCGGTAGGCGGCGTCCTGCTTGTTGAACCACTCAACGCACGGCATGGAGACAACGCGGGCGGCGATACCTTCGGCCTGGAGCGCTTCGCGAGCCTGTACGGCCAGCTGGACCTCGGAGCCGGTGCCGATGAGGATGACGTCGGCAGGAACAGTGGCGCCGTCCTTGGATGCTTCGGCAAGGACGTACCCTCCCTTGGCGACGCCGGCTACGGAACCGAACGTGTCGCCGTCGGCTTCGCTTTCACCGCGGGCGTAGGTAGGGATGTTCTGGCGGGTCAACACGATGCCGGCCGGGTTTTCGTGGTTCTCCAGCATGGTCTTCCATGCCGCAGCGACCTCGTTGGCGTCACCGGGGCGGACAACGTCCAGGCCCACGATGGCGCGCAGGGAGGCCAGCTGTTCCACCGGCTGGTGGGTGGGGCCGTCTTCGCCCAGGCCGATGGAGTCGTGGGTCCATACGTACAGCGACGGGACACCCATGAGGGCGCCGAGCCGGATGGCGGGCCGCTGGTAGTCGGAGAAGATCAGGAACGTTCCGGAGAATGCGCGGGTGTTGCCGTGCAGGGCGATGCCGTTCACGATCGAGGCGGCGGCGTGCTCACGGATACCGAAGTGCAGCACACGGCCGTAGGGGTTGCCGGACCAGGCGTCGGTCTGCTTGGAGGCAGGCACGAACGACGGCGAACCTTCGATGGTGGTGTTGTTGGACTCGGCGAGGTCGGCGGAGCCGCCCCAGAGTTCCGGCAAGACCGGGCCCAGTGCGTTGAGCACCTTGCCGGACGCGGCGCGGGTGGAGACGTCCTTGCCGGCCGGGAAGACCGGAAGTGCGGCGTCCAGGCCCTCGGGCAGTTCGCGGGCTTCGATGCGCTGCAGCAGTTCGGCGTTCTCCGGGTTGGCTGCCTGCCAGGCGTTGAAGGACTCTTCCCATTCCTTGCGGGCAGCTGCACCGCGGTCAACCACGGAACGGGCGTGGGCCAGGACGTCCTGGTCGACATCGAAGGACTTGGCGGGGTCGAAGCCCAGTACTTCCTTCAGGGCCGCAACTTCCTCGGCGCCCAGTGCGGAGCCGTGGATCTTGCCGGTGTTCTGCTTCTTCGGTGCCGGGTACCCGATGATGGTGCGCAGCGAAATGATGGAGGGCTTGGAGGTTTCGGCCTTGGCGGCGAGCAGCGCAGAGTACAGCTCCTGCACGTCTTCGACGTACTCGCCGGTCTTGGTCCAGTCCACGCGCTGGGTGTGCCAGCCGTAGGCCTCGTAGCGCTTGAGGACGTCTTCGGTGAAGGAGATGTCGGTGTCGTCTTCGATGGAGATGTGGTTCTCATCGTAGACAACAACGAGGTTGCCGAGTTCCTGGTGGCCGGCCAGCGAGGAAGCCTCGGCCGTGACGCCTTCCTGGAGGTCGCCGTCGGACGCGATGACCCAGATGGTGTGGTCGAACGGGCTCTCGCCGGCGGGAGCATCGGCGTCGAACAGGCCGCGTTGGCGGCGCTGGGAGTAGGCGAAGCCTACGGAGGACGCCAGGCCCTGACCTAGCGGGCCGGTGGTGATTTCCACACCGGCGGTGTGCTTGTACTCGGGGTGGCCCGGCGTCAGGGAGCCCCAGGTGCGGAGGGCCTCAAGGTCCTTCAGCTCCAGGCCGTAGCCGGAGAGGAACAGCTGGATGTACAGCGTCAGGGACGTGTGGCCCGGGGACAGGATGAAACGGTCGCGGCCGATCCAGTCAGGGTTCCGGGGATCGTGGCGCATCAGCTTCTGGAAGAGAAGGTAGGCGGCAGGCGCCAGGCTCATGGCCGTGCCCGGGTGGCCGTTGCCAACCTTCTCCACGGCATCTGCGGCCAAAACGCGGACGGTGTCCACCGCGCGCTGGTCCAGGCTGGTCCAAGACAGTTCTTGCTCTTCAAAATGTGGCACGAAAACCGGGCCCCTCTCTAGTGCTGACGGCGGGCGGTACACGGGGTCCGTACGGAGGCACGCTGGGGTGCCCGCTTTGGTGTGTACCAGCCGTTCACCGTCGAAACGTTGATCTATCACTCAGCCACATGTCGGATCTGGGAATGCGGTTTCCACCGCTTCTTCTCTGCGTGCTGATCTGGTGACAGCTTAGCTCTATTCCATCCTTTGGGAGGCCCAAATCTCACGTTTTGGACGCAATTTCCCCTTATGTGAATCACCATTCCGTGAGGTTGAGTTAATCTGCTCGAATCGGCCTGCGAGCGATCATCAGGGCCTATTGACGGGGCTTCTGTTACAAATGCGCACGGTATGATATTTGGAGGCTGACGCCGGGTGGCCGTGCTCCTTAAGGGGTTCACGGCGGTCCAAAGGGTGTTGCCGGGACTTTCTTCTGATGACCATTGGCGGGCTGCCCGGATATCGGCCGCACCGACAGCTGCACCGCCAGACAGACTTGCCAAACAGAACGGGTGACCGCCACCGTGAGCACAACCGATACGCCGCTGAACGCTTCCCGCTCCCGAGGGGGAACCGGGCTGGCCCGCAAAGCCAAGGCGTATCTGGCGCTCACCAAGCCACGCGTCATCGAACTGCTGCTGGTCAGCACGCTGCCCACCATGATCTACGCCGAACGCGGCTTCCCCTCCATAGGCCTGATCCTGGCCACGCTCGTCGGCGGTGCATTCGCGGCCGGCAGCGCAGGGGCGTTCAACTGCTACATCGACCGCGACATCGATAAGCTGATGCACCGAACCGAAAACCGGCCGCTCGTCACGGGCGAGGTCACGCCCCGCGAGGCCCTCATTTTCTCGTGGCTCCTTGGGGCTGCCGCCATTGCGATCCTATGGTTCGGCGCCAACCCGCTGGCCGCCTGGCTTGGCCTGGGCGCCATCTTCTTCTACGTGGTCATCTACACCATCATCCTCAAGCGCCGCACGGCACAGAACATTGTGTGGGGCGGGGCCGCGGGCTGCTTCCCGGTACTGATCGCCTGGGCCGCTGTGACCAACTCCGTGGAGTGGCCGGCCGTCATCCTGTTCATGGTGATCTTCCTCTGGACGCCGCCGCACTACTGGCCGCTGTCCATGCGCTACGGCGAGGACTACCGCAACGCCAACGTCCCCATGCTTGGCGCCATCGCCGGCGCCAAGGTGGTTTCGGTCCAGGTGGTCCTCTACGCCTGGGCCATGGTTGTCTGCTCCCTGCTGATGGTTCCGGCCGGCGGCGCAGGCTGGGTCTACACAGCTACGGCGGTCCTTGCCGGTGCCTGGTTCCTGTACGAGTCACACTCCCTGTACAACCGGGCGCAGCGGGAGGACATCTCGGACAAGCGCGCCATGAAGGTCTTCCACGGTTCCATCAGCTACCTGACGCTGCTATTCATCGCCCTGGCGGTGGACCCGTTCGTCGGCCCGGCAGTGATGGCCGGCTGATTACCAGGACCCTCTCTCACTTCCTGCAGGAAATTCCAGCACCCTCTCTCACTGCCGGTGAGGGAGGGTTTTTGGTGTGGTTCAGGACGCGGGAGTGTTCCTATGTATCAGCCAAGCTGTTGTGGGTGCCCATACGGGAGGACCCAGAGGCCGGCGGGCGTCACGCAATGCACGCTTTTGAGGAGTGAACAACGGGGCGTCCCGGCATTGCGGGGGAGCGGCACCTATGGTGGGCCAAAAGACTGTCTGGCGTGACGCCGTCGTACGTTCAGCCAGGAAATCAGAGAGCGACCCGTAAACCGAAGGCGCCCCGGCTCGTAGGAACCAGGGCGCCTCATGGTTGGGAACGCGGGTTTAGCCGTGGTGCCCGACTACGTCACAGGGCTGGAACGGGCGATGTCGGCGGCGTTGGTTGCCGCACTCATCAGCAGTGCCGCCCCGAGCATGTGCGTCCCCACCAGCAGCGCCGGAATGCCGTTGTAGTACTGCGTAAAACCGATCACGGCCTGCAGCAGCGTCACCGCCAGGAGCAGGATCACCGATGTCCGGAAGGGACCGGGAATCCGGCGCATGAGGACCACGACGAGCGCGAAGAGCGTTCCGGCGGTGATTAGGTAGGCCGGAACCGCGTGGATGTGGGAGAACAGGTCCCAGTCGAGGCCGTTTCGCGGCGCGTCTGCATCACCCGCGTGGGGGCCGGCACCCGTGACCACTACTCCAAGCATCACGGCCATTGCAGAGAAAAGCGCGACGGCGGCGCTCACCGGGCGTAAGACGCCCGGCAATGCGGGCAGGGAGCGAGTGGCAAACCGGCCGGTCCGCCCGTAAGCCCGGTTGACGAGCAGTGTGGCAATTACCACCAGCGCCATGGACACAAGGAAGTGCAGTCCCACCACCCAGGGGTTGAGGTTGGTCAGCACGGTAATGCCGCCGATCACAGCCTGCGCTGGAATGCTGGCCAGCAGGCCCAGCGCCAGCAGGAAGAGGTCGCGGCGTTCCTTGCGCAGGTTCCACAAGTACACCAGCATCAGGACTGCGACGGCGGCGAGGGCGAAAGTCAGCAGCCTGTTGCCGAATTCGATGAACCCGTGGATTCCCATTTCCGGTGTGTTGACCAGGGAGGTGTCTGTACAGCGCGGCCAGGTGGGGCAACCGAGCCCCGACGCCGTCAGCCGAACGGCGCCGCCTGTGACAACCAGGGCCGTCTGTCCGATCAGGGACGCCACTGCCAGGCGCCGGACCCGGGCATCAACGGTACGGGGCAGCCGGGACGCCAGGCGTCCGGCGAACTGCGGGAGGCGTGAAGCCGTGCTCACGGATATCTCAATTCCACTTGAACCAACGGATGGCTGCTGCTCCGGCAAGAACTGTCCAGACCAACAGGATAAGGGCGGCACCGCCATCTACAGTGCCGAGCAGGAAGGCCTCGCGCAAGGCCTCCCCAAGTGCGCCCGAAGGCAGATAGTGAACTATCCCCTGCGCGGGGGCGGGCAGCCGTTCCGCAGGAATGACGATGCCTCCCAACGCGCCGAGCAGGATCCACAGCAGGTTGGTGATCGCCAGAGTGGCCTCCGGCCGAACGGTACCCGCCACCAGGAGGCCAAGGGCGGTAAAAGCCGCGGCGCCCAGGACCAGCAGCGCAAGGCCGGGCAGCCAGCCTGCTGCCGGCGGGCTCCAGCCAAGGGGAAGTGCCACGGCCGTGATCACGGCAATCTGGAGGGCAAGTACAGCCAGCACGGCCAGTACCTTGCCGGCAATAAGTCCGGTGCGGCCCAACGGGGTGGTGGAGAGGAAGCGCAGCACGCCGTACCGGCGGTCAAAGCCGGTGGCGATGCCTTGTCCGGTGAAGGCCGTAGACATGGCGCACAGCGCCAGGATTCCGGGGACTGCAACGTTGACGCGGCTCCCGCCGAGTCCGTCCAAGAGGGGAGTCACCGTCAGGCCCACCAAGGCGAGCAGGGGCAGGACGACGGCCAGGATCAGTTGCTCGCCGTTCCGGAGCATGGCCAGCGATTCATACTTGCCCTGCAACAGGATGCGCCGAAGCAGCGGCGCAGGTGCCTGGGCCGGGGGAGCCATGGAAGGAACTGTCATCGGATGTCCTTTCCCGAGATGTCCAGGAAGACGTCTTCGAGGCTGCGTGCTTCGAGGCTGAGTGAGCCGGGCATAACGCCGTGGGCTGCCCACCATGAGGCAAGCGACGCAAGGTCTTCGGGTGTGAGTGGTCCGGTGGCGACATAGCTGCCGGCACGGGTCTCGCTGACGGCAATGGCCGCCGGGAGCACGCCGGCGAGGTCCAATCCCGCAGGAGCCTCAAAGAAAAGTGTCCGGATGTGCTCGGCGCCCGCCTCCACGACGGGGTCCCGCTGGAGGAGTTGCGCCACGGTCCCTTCGGCAACGTTCCGGCCGGCGTCGATGATATAGACGTAGTCGGCCAGCCGCTGCGCGTCATCCATGAGGTGCGTGGTGAGGATGATGCCCATCCCGGCGTCCCGCAGCTCGGCAATGAGTTCAAAGACCAACTGCCGTGACTGTGGATCCAGGCCTGCGCTGGGCTCATCTAGGAAGAGGACCTCAGGGTTGCCGATCAGCGCCGCGGCCAGGGCCAGCCTCTGCTTTTGTCCCCCGGAGAGCCGGCGGACCGATGCCCTGCTGAACGTGTCGATGCCCAGCCGCTCTACCAGATCGTCCACCGGGCGGGGCTGGGCATACATGCCGGCGATGTGCCGCAGCAGCGGGATGGGACGGGCCGACGGCGGGAGGCCGCCGTCCTGGAGCATCACACCTACGCGGGCGCGAAGGTTTGCGCCTGCCTGGGCAGGATCGTGGCCCAGCAGGGAGATCGTTCCGCCACTGCGCACCTGTAAGCCCTGGGCACATTCAATGGTGGTGGTTTTACCGGCGCCGTTGGCACCGAGGAGGGCCGTGACCTCCCCCCGTTCGGCGACAAGGGAGACGCCGCTCACCACCCGGAGCATCTTCCCGTCCAGGGTGGCCAGCGGACCAACATCCTTAATTAACCCGCTGATGGACAGAACCGGGGATTTGGGGGAACGCACCCCAGCATTCTACGGGATGTAGTACTCGTTGCGACGATCCCGGCAGCAGCGCAGGCCAGCCTCACCTTACTGGAACGGGGGAGTAAATTACGACATGATTGTGTTGTGTATTCCATGACCAGTGCTACTGCTGTGCCTTTTGGCGGGCATCGGGCGCCAAGTGCCCCCGCTGACCGCGGCCACGTCGCTGCCTTGCCGGTGGCGGACGCAGACGAGCGCACCCGCGACCGCGTCCTCAGCGCAGTCCTGGAACACGGCCCCGTCAGTGCAGCGGAACTTGGCGACCTCCTCGGCTTCACCCCGGCAGCCGTCCGCCGCCACCTGGACCATCTGTCCCGCAGCGGCGTCATTGAAGTCAAGCGCGTCGCGAAGGCGGGCTCCGGCGCCGGGCGCCCTGCGCGGCGCTATGTCCTGAGTTCCCAGGGGCAGTCATCGCTGGGCAACGACTACCTTGACATCGCCACGCTGGCGCTCAAGCAGCTCCAGGCGATGGCGGGTGAAGAAGCCGTCCGCCAATTCGCCGTCGAACGCTTTGCCGAAATGGAGCGTCGTTACACACCGGAGATCGAGCAGGCCGGACCGGACATCACTGCGCGGGCCCGGGTACTGGCCGAGGCGCTCAGCCGGGACGGCTTCGTAGCCTCCGCCGCCTCGATCGAGGCCAAAGCCCCGCTGCCGGCTGCCTTGTCCAGCGTCCAATTGTGCCAGGGCCATTGCCCGATCCAGCAACTCGCCGCTCAATTTCCGGTCTTCTGCGACGTGGAAACCGAAGTGTTCTCCCGGCTGGTAGGCGTTGACGTCCGCCGGCTCTCGACACTCGCGCGCGGCGGACATGTCTGCACTACCCACATACCCACAGGCCGGCTGGCTGCCGGGGGACCCAGTGTCCCGCAAACAGCCCCCGCCAGCCTGGATGAAGTAACCAACCATCAGCAAGAAAGGCCGTGATGACGGACCAACTATCAGAGAAAGCGGTAGCCGAAGACACTGTGATCTCGGAGATTCTGGAAAAGAATCCCGAGCTCCACGGCATCGGCACGTACGAGTACGGCTGGTCCGACAAGAACGATGTCGGCGCCAACGCCCGCCGCGGTATCAACGACGAAGTAGTCCGTGATATTTCGGACAAAAAGAGTGAACCGCAGTGGATGCTGGACCTTCGCCTCAAGGGGCTGAAGTACTTCGACCGCAAGCCCATGCCCACCTGGGGTGCAGACCTCTCCGGCATCGACTTCGACAACATCAAGTACTTCGTCCGCTCCACTGAGAAGCAGGCCGCCACGTGGGAAGACCTGCCCGAGGATATCCGGAACACGTACGAGAAGCTGGGCATCCCGGAAGCTGAGCGCAGCCGCCTCGTCTCGGGTGTCGCCGCACAGTATGAGTCCGAGGTGGTGTACCACCAGATCCGCGAGGACCTCGAAGCCCAGGGCGTCATCTTCCTGGACACCGATACCGCCCTGCGCGAGCACCCGGAGATCTTCCAGGAGTACTTCGGCACCGTCATTCCCGTGGGCGACAACAAGTTCGCCTCACTGAACACTGCCGTCTGGTCCGGCGGATCCTTCGTATACGTCCCCAAGGGCGTCCACGTAGACATCCCCCTGCAGGCATACTTCCGCATCAACACTGAAAACATGGGCCAGTTCGAGCGGACCCTGATCATCGCCGACGAGGACTCCTACGTCCACTACATCGAAGGCTGCACCGCACCGATTTACACCTCGGACTCGCTGCACTCCGCCGTGGTGGAGATCATTGTCAAGAAGGGCGCCCGCGTCCGCTACACCACTATCCAGAACTGGTCCACCAACGTGTACAACCTGGTGACCAAGCGTGCCATCTGCGAAGAAGGCGCCACGATGGAATGGGTTGACGGCAACATCGGCTCCAAGGTGACCATGAAGTACCCGGCCGTCTACCTGGTGGGCGAGCACGCCAAGGGCGAAACCCTGTCCATCGCCTTCGCCGGCGCCGGCCAGCACCAGGACACCGGATCGAAGATGGTGCACATCGCGCCGAATACCAAGAGCTCCATCATTTCCAAATCCGTGGCCCGCGGCGGCGGACGTGCTGCCTACCGTGGCCTGGTCCAGGTCCGCGAAGGCGCCAAGCACTCGGCCAACACCGTTCGCTGCGACGCGTTGCTGGTGGACACCATCAGCCGGTCGGATACTTACCCGTACATCGACATCCGCGAGGATGACGTGGTGATGGGCCATGAAGCAACTGTTTCCCGGGTCAGCGAAGAGCAGCTCTTTTACCTGATGTCCCGCGGCATGCGCGAAGACGAGGCCATGGCGATGATCGTCCGTGGCTTCATCGAGCCCATCGCCCGCGAACTCCCGATGGAGTACGCACTTGAGCTGAACCGCCTGATTGAACTGCAGATGGAAGGGTCCGTCGGATAACGATGACTGAAATCACTACTGAAAAGGCCCGCATCGGCGCGCCCTCATCCCAGCCGTTTATCGACGGTTTCACGGAAGAGGGCGAAAGCCTGTCTCCGATCAACGCGGCCGGCTCCAAGGCCCCGCTGGCCGGCGAAGCGGTCAAGAGCCACTCCCACGGCGGCGGAGTAGGCATCCCGGACAGCTCACGCGCCGGACGCCTGACTTCCTACAAGCTGGCGGACTTCAAGCCGCTCACCGGCCTGGAGGAAGACTGGCGGTTCACCCCGCTCAAGCGCCTGCGCGGCCTGCACAACGAGATCCTGTCAGGTGCAGCCCCCACCGTCACTGTCACCGGTCCGGACCGGGTGACGGTGGAAACCGTGGCCCGCGACGACAAGCGCATCGGCTCCGCCGGCATTCCGGAAGACCGGGTGTCCGCCAACGCCTGGGAGAACTTCAGCGAAGCCACGGTTGTCACCATCCCGTCTGAATTTGAGGCGGACGCTGACATCAACGTCCTCATCACGGGCCAAGACACAGCAGCTGCTGCCCAGCACATCGTGATTGTGGCCGAGAAGTTCTCCAAGTCCTTGGTCATCCTGGATCACCAGGGCTCCGCCGTGGTGTCCGAGAACGTCGAAATTGTTGTCGAAGACGGCGCAAGCCTGACGGTCGTTACGCTCCAGGAATGGAACGACGACGCCGTGCACGCCTCCTCCCAGCAGGCGAAAATCGGCCGTGACGCCAAGTTCAAGCACGTGATGGTCAGCTTCGGCGGGGACCTGGTGCGCGTCACGCCGTCGGCCCGTTTCACCGCCCCGGGCGGGGAAGCCGAAATGTTCGGCCTTTACTTCGCCGACGCCGGCCAGCACCTTGAGCAGCGCCTCTTCGTTGACCACGCCGTGGCAAACTGCAAGTCCAACGTGCTGTACAAGGGCGCGCTGCAGGGCCGGAATGCCCACGCTGTCTGGGTGGGTGACGTCCTGATCCGCAAGGAAGCAGAAGGCACCGACACTTACGAGGCAAACCGCAACCTGCTCCTGACCGAGGGCGCACGGGCCGACTCGGTGCCGAACCTGGAAATCGAAACCGGACTGATCGAGGGCGCAGGCCACGCCAGCGCCACCGGCCGCCTGGACGACGAGCACCTGTTCTACCTGATGGCCCGCGGCATCCCCGAGGATGTTGCCCGCCGCCTGGTGGTCCGCGGCTTCCTGCACGAAATCATCCAGCAGATCAAGGTGCCGGCTCTCGAAGAGCGCCTCACCGACGCTGTTGAGCGCGAACTCGCGCTGACGGACAACTAAAGACGGCGCGGTACTACACAGATGACTGACCAGCCAAAGGGCGAGCTCGTCTGCAAGGTGGATGAAATCCAGCTCAAGCAGGCGCTGCGGATCCTGATCGACGACTACCCCGTAGCCATCGTCAAGGACTCCATGGGCGAAATCCACGCCATCGGGGACACCTGCTCGCACGCGGACATCTCACTGTCGGAGGGCGAAGTGGAAGGGTGCATGATCGAGTGCTGGGGCCACGGCTCCCAGTTCGACCTACGCAGCGGCGAACCTCTGCAGCTGCCTGCCTACGATCCCGTCCCGGTGTTCGCCGTCGAGGTCCTTGGCGATGAGGTCTACGTGGACTTCACCAACGTCCTCAACGGAGCGGAAGCCCCGAACTTCAGCTAGCAGCATCAGCCGGACAAGATCCGCCGCCGGCAGCAATACGAAGCAACAGAACAAAAACTTCCAGACAAAGACCGCACCGCCGCCGGAGGGCACGGTGCAAAGGAGAACAAGACCTATGTCTACTCTTGAGATCAAGGACCTGCACGTCAGCATTGACACGGAGCAGGGCACCAAGGAGATCCTGAAGGGCGTCAGCCTGACCATCAAGACCGGCCAGACCCACGCCATCATGGGCCCCAACGGTTCCGGCAAATCCACCCTGGCATCCACCATCGCCGGGCACCCGCGCTACAACGTCACCAGTGGCTCGATCACCCTCGACGGCGAAGATGTCCTCGCTATGAGCGTCGACGAGCGCGCCCGTGCCGGTGTCTTCCTGGCCATGCAGTACCCCGTCGAGGTCCCGGGCGTCTCCATGACCAACTTCCTGCGGACCGCCAAGACCGCCATTGACGGCGAAGCGCCCAAGCTGCGCACCTGGACCAAGGAAGTCAAGGACGCCATGGAGAAGCTGCGCATCGACGCTGACTTCGCCCAGCGCAACGTCAACGAAGGCTTCTCCGGCGGCGAGAAGAAGCGCGTGGAGATCCTCCAGCTCGAACTCTTCAAGCCGAAGTTCGCCATCCTGGACGAAACCGACTCCGGGCTGGACGTCGACGCCCTGAAGGTTGTCTCCGAGGGCGTCAACCGCGCCCACGCCGAAGGCAACATGGGCACGCTGCTCATCACGCACTACACGCGCATCCTGCGCTACATCAAGCCTGACTTCGTCCACGTGTTCGTTGACGGCCAGGTTGTCGAAGAGGGCGGCCCGGAACTGGCCGACCGCCTCGAAGAAGAAGGCTACGACCGCTACGCCAAGGGCGCCGGCGCAGCCACCATCGCCGCCGCAGCCGCACAGGCCTAGTAAGGACCAGCCATGACCGAAACCAATACGGCCCGTACGGGTCTTGAGGATGTCGAAGAGGCACTCAAGGACGTCATCGACCCCGAGCTCGGCGTGAACATCGTTGACCTTGGGCTGCTGTACGGCCTGAAGTACTCCGATGACGACGGCGCACTGCTGATCGACATGACGCTCACCACGGCCGCCTGCCCGCTCACCGATGTCATCGAGGAGCAGGTTGGCAAGGCACTGGACGGCATTGTTGATGACTGGCGCCTGAACTGGGTCTGGATGCCGCCATGGGGTCCGGAACGGATCACTGACGACGGCAAGGACCAGATGCGGGCCCTCGGCTTCAACATCTAGATCCCCACCGCCATAGAGTACGACGACGGCCGGTTACCTCCATCCGAAGGTGACCGGCCGTCGTCGTTAGTTCATCGAGTGCTCCGTCAGCGCCCTTTTGAGCACCCAAAACGGCGGTTACGGAGCAGTCGATGGATAGGGTCAGAGGCTGGGCGCCGAGAACGTGTCGCACTGGTTGATGTCGCCGGTCTGGTAGCCCTGGTAGAACCACCTTTGCCGCTGTTCGCTGGAACCGTGCGTCCACGCTTCCGGGGATACTTGGCCAGTGGCAGCCTCCTGGATCCGGTCATCGCCCACGGCCGAAGCCGCTGACAGGGCGTCATTCAGGTCCTGCTGGGTGATCGGTTCAAGGAAAGGCTGGCCGTCGGGGCCGGGTTGGGTTGAGGCGTGCTTGACCCAGAGGCCGGCATAGCAGTCCGCTTGGAGCTCCACGCGGACGGCCCCCGATTCAGGGCCCTGAGGATCCTGCTGCGCGCGTTCAAGGTATCCCAGGACATTCTGGATGTGGTGTCCGAATTCGTGTGCCACCACATACTCCTGGGCCAGTGGTCCACCCGAGGAGCCGAAGCGGTCCACGAGGTCCTGGAAGAAGCCAGGATCGAAGTAGGCGGTGGTGTCCGTGGGGCAGTAGAAGGGTCCCACCGCGCTGGAGGCCGTACCGCAGCCGGTGCTGACGGCGTCGTCGAAGATAACGGTCTCAGGCTGGGGATACTGCACACTGTATTCCTGGAGGTACGCCGGCCAGAACGCATTAAGGCTGTTGACAGTGCCCGTGATACGGCAGTCGAGGCGGGCATCGGCGTCGGCGCCCGTCTCGCAGGCGGGCGCTGTGCCCTGGCTTTGAGGCTCCTGCGCCCCGCCTGTCAGTCCTTCGAGCAGTTGGGGGTTAACGCCCAGGAGAGCGGCAATAAGCAGGATCAACCCACCCCCGATTCCACCGCCAATGAGGCCGCCGCGGCCTCTGCCACGGCGGTCCTGCACCTGGGAAGGATCCAGCTGGACGTTGTCATTGAAGCTCATAGAGTCACAATAGACCCAGCAGGCAGTGGCCGGCCGGTAAAGTTGGGCTGATGCCTTTTCTTGATCGAATCCAGCGTTGGGCCACGGACCGCCCCCTCGACACCGCCGTCGTAGTGGATGGCCGGCGCCTGACGTGGGCTGCGCTCCGCGACGCCGCGGCCGCTGAAGTGTCCGGCTCCAAAGGGGTCACTGTCCTGGCGGAGGCAAACTCCGTAGACTTCGCTGTCCGGTTCGCCGCGGCCGTGGCCGGGGAACGGCAGTGCGCCGTCCTGGACCCGGCGTGGCCGGAACAGTTGCAGCGCGAAATCCGTGGCCGGCTGGACGGCTCAGCCCGGCCCGGGAGCGTGGCCCCGGACGACGCCTTGGCCGACGGGCCACCCGAAACCACGTTCCTGATTGGACTGACTTCCGGCACCACCTCAGTGCCCAAGGCCTTCACCCGGTCCAGGCAGTCCTGGCGGAAATCCTTCGACGCGTCCATTGAGTTCTTCGGCCTCAGGCAGGACGACGTCACCCTTGCCCCCGGCCCCCTCGCGGCAAGCCTGAACCTCTATGCCCTGGCGGAGTGCCTTTATGCGGGCTCAGAATTCCAAACGCTGGAGAACTTCGATGTCGGTGACGTCCACGCGGCCATCACGCACGACGGCGTGACGCGCCTGGTCCTGGTGCCCACCATGCTGCGGCTGCTCAGTGAGCGCGGCCTCACCGGCTGCGTGGACGCGGCAGGAGTGCGGACCATCATCTGCGCCGGCTCAAAACTCGATGCGCGCACCCTTGAAGCGGCACGCCGGTGGGCGCCCAACGCCACGATCTTCGAGTACTACGGGGCCTCCGAACTGAGTTTCGTCTCGGGTGCCGGCCTGCCCGCCGGAGAACTCGACGCCGGCGGCACCGGAATCGGGCACGCGTTTCCAGGGGTGGAGGTCCGGATCCTGGACGACGACGGATCCCCGCTGCCCGATGGTGAAGCCGGTAACATCTGCGTCCGCAGCGGGCTGGTGAGCAACGGCTACTTGTGGGGCGATGACGGCCAGGCCCTCCGGTCCTTCGGCGACTGGTTCACCGTGGGGGACCAGGGCTACCTGGCCGGCGAGGAGCTCCACATCCTGGGCCGTCGCGCTGACATGATCCTCACGTCCGGGAAGAACGTCTATCCGCATGAGGTTGAATTGGCATTGGCGTCCGTTCCCGGTGTCGCGGCGGCCATGGCGGCTGGAATGCCCGATGACCTCCGCGGCCAGCGCGTCGTGGCGGGCGTGGTCCCGGCCCACGGCGGAATCACCGCCACCCAGCTCAAAGCCGGCCTGGAGAATGTCCTGGCGCGCGACAAACGGCCCCTGCAGTACTTCGCCCTGTCCGAACTGCCCACCACCGACCGCGGCAAGGTGAGCCGGAACATGCTCCTTGAGTGGATCACGTCCCATGACCAAAGGGTCCGCCACCTTGGGCAGTGAGACTCGTGAACACTGACACCATGCCTCCTGAACTGCTGCCTCCCGACCGGCAGCCCGTGATCATCGCCGCCCGGCGGACTCCGGTGTGCCGGGCGAACGGGGCGGTGAAGGACCTCCGGGCGCACCAGTTGCTGGCCCCCGTCCTGGCGCAGCTCCTTGCTGAATGCGGGGTGTCTCCGGAAGACGTGGCAGATGTGGTGGTTGGCAACGCCGTGGGCGGAGGCGGCAACGTGGCCCGCCTGGCCCTGCTCGAGGCCGGGCTACCGGTCACTGTGCCGGGCATGACCGTGGACCGGCAGTGCGGATCCGGCCTGGACGCCATTGTGCTGGCCGCCAGGCTGGTGGCTTCCGGGGGAAACCCTGTGTATCTCGCCGGGGGAGTGGAGAGCATCAGCACCGCGCCGCTGCGCGCATACCGGAATGACGACGGCGAACCGGACTTTTTCTCCCGGGCCCAGTTTGTGCCGCTGAGCTTCGGCGACCCGGACATGGGAGTGGCGGCCGAAAACGTTGCCGCGCGCTTCGCCGTCGGCCGGGACCGGCAGGACGCCTTTGCGTTGGCCAGCCACGAGCGCGCCGTCTCAGCGGCCCGGGCCGGGCGCTTCGACAGCGAGATCACGCCGCTGGAAACAGCGGGCGGAACCGTCGACAGGGACGACGGGCCACGTCCCGGACTCAATGCGGCTGTCCTGAAGCGATTCCCGGCGGCTTTTGTTGACGGAGGAACAGTCACCGCAGGAAACTCATGCTTTGACGCCGACGCCGCCTCCGCCGTCGTCATCACTTCCCTGCAACGCGCCCGTGGACTGGGCGTGACGGATGGACTCCTGGTGCTGGCCACGGACACTGCCGGGGTGGACCCCGAACTGCTGGGGATCGGCGCGGCGGTGGCTGGCGAAAGGCTCCTGGCCACCCACTGCCTTACAGCCGCCAGTGTGGGGCTCGTGGAATTCAACGAGGCGTTCGCCGCCCAGGCTCTCGCCTGCCTGGATCATCTGGGCATTGAGGCGAACCGGGCAAATGCCGACGGCGGCGCCCTGGCTTTGGGCCACGCTTACGGTGCTTCCGGAGCTGTCCTGGTCACACGCCTGCTGGCACAGGCCCGTTCCACCGGCGAGCCCGGCCTGCTGGCGCTGGCGCTCATCAGTATCGCCGGCGGGATGGGGACAGCCGCGCTGCTGCGGTACGAGAAAATCACTGCCTGAAGCAGCTGAACCGGCCCGGCGGGCTGTCAGTCGTCAGCCTCGCCGAGGCCCCGGGCGGCCAGCGCCTCACCAGTCTGCCGTGCAAAGGCCACGGTGGTAATAAAAACGGGCAGCACCAGCGCCCTCGGGTTCCGCTCCAGGCCCCGTGCCCGGGCTGAATCCCGGACGTCCGCAAACGCGCCAGCAATGTACGGGATACTCCGCAACATCACTGCGATGGTCAGCGCGAAGCGTTCCGGGTCGGCGCCGAAACGCCGAAACGGCGTGGCCAATGACACCACGCCGTCCAGCAGACGCTGCATGGGCGTGGTCGCCGTCAGCAGCGATGCCGCCACTACGCACACCATGATGTTCAGGACGATCCGGGCGGCTGTGGGCCCGCCGAGCTGCCACCACTGAAACAGCCCGATCACGGGCAGGACAAGCAGCAACGGTCGGATGGCACCGAGCAGCCTGCGCGCACCGGCCCCGGTGAGCAAGTACAGCATGCTCATCACGGCAAGGACCGCAGCGGACACGAGCCAGTCAATAATCAGGAAGGACGCCAGGCCGCAGCCGAACACCAGCAGGAACTTCAGGACCAGCGGGCAGCGGTGGATGACCGAATCTCCCGGGACGTAATTCGCCAGCAGGAACCCGTGTCCTCTCACGGCGCGGCCAGGCCTTCGGCGCAGAGGGCGCGGTACCTGTCCACAGCTTGGGCGGGCGCACCGTCGAACACCACGTGTCCGGCCTCAATCACCACCACGCGGTCCATGTCCAGGGCCAGCTCAAGATCGTGCGTGGACATCAGGATCTGCTGATCCAAGCCGTTCAGCGTCCGGCGCAGGAGTTCGCGGTTCCGCAGGTCCAGCAGGGTGGAGGGCTCATCGAGCACCAGCACCGAGGGGTTCACGGCCAGGACAGCGGCCAGCGCCATCAACTGGCGCTCCCCGCCCGAGAGTTCATAAATGCTCTGGTCAGCCAGTCCCAGCAGCCCGAACCGCTCCAGCGCTGCCTCCGCGAGGCGCCGCCGCTCCGCTCCATTCCGGACCGAACGGCGGAGCGACAGTTCCACATCTTCGCGTCCCGTGGGCATCACCAACTGGGACAGGGGATCTGTGAAGACGAACCCGACATTCCGACGGACTGCCCGTACGGCGCGGACAGTATCGTCGCCATCCACCGCCACCGTGCCGGAGCTGGGCTGGACCAGGCCGTTGACCAGGCGCAGCAGGGTCGATTTACCGGACCCGTTGGCTCCGATCACGCCGATTCGCCGTTCTGCCAGCTCCAGGGTGACACCGTGGAGCAGGGTCTTGGGCTCCGGATGACTGTCGACTGCTACGGCCACGCACGCCTGCCGGAAGGAAATAGTGGACATGGGATTTAGCGGTTGGTCAGCTTCACGCGGCGGACCAGCACGTCAGGGAACGCACGGTGGAGGGCGACTGCAATCACGGCGGCGAGGATGTTCTTGATGATGTCTCCGGGGTAGAAGATCAGGTCCGCCATAAACGCCTGTCCCAAGCCGGTCTTGGTGTTGATCACGATGCCGGCGATCCCCAGGGAATGCACCACCAGGATGCTGGTCACCGTGGCCGCCAGGAAGAACCACAGTGCCCGGGCGCGGGTGGTACGCCGGATGACCACAGTGGCCAGCCAACCGACCAGTGCCGCGGCAATGGGGAAGGCGATAATGTAGCCGGCTGACGGTCCGGCCAGGATGCCCAGGCCGCTGCGTCCTTGGCTGAAGATCGGCAGCCCGGCCAGCCCCAGGAGCGTGTAAAGGCCGACGGCAGCGAAGCCACGTGCTGGGCCCAGCATCAGGCCGGTGAGCATCACCGCGAGGGTCTGGAAAGTGATGGGGATGCCGAAGACGTTCGCCGCGATGCCGGGAACCAACGCGGAACCCGCTACCAGTGCGGCGAAGACGGCGATCAGGCCAAGGTCGGTGGCGTTCCAGCGGCGTCGGACGGGAGAAGAGGTGCCTTCGACGGCGGTGTCAGTCTGGCTCATGGGAATCCTGTCGGGGTTGTACAAGCAAAGCAGGGGATGTTCCTGACGTTACCGTCCGCCGTCGGACTCTATTTTGTAGGGGATCCACTAAACAAGATGCCCTGATGTGATGGCAGAGCACAAAGGCCCATGTGGCGCCGCACCAGGGCTGCCGCGTACGGCCAGACTTTAGGGCCAATCGCCGCGGTTATGGTGTGAAGCTGGGGCCGGTAGACTTGTATAGGCTGTTCTCCGGCCTCTCTGCCCGGTTCCTTCCAGACTTCATTCGTTGGGCTGCGGCGTTCCCTGTTGTGAAAGGCCTTACCTGCTGTGATTACTGTCCAGGATCTTGAACTGCGCGCCGGCGCCCGGCTCCTTATGGACCAGGTGAGCTTCCGCATCGACAAGGGAGACAAAATCGGCCTCGTGGGCCGGAACGGTGCAGGCAAGACCACCCTCACACGTGTCCTTGCCGGCGAAGGGCTTCCCGCGGCGGGCAAGGTGACCCGCACCGGCGAAATAGGCTACCTGCCCCAGGACCCGCGCACGCCGGACATGGAGCAGCTCGCCCGCGACCGGATCCTGTCCGTCCGTGGCCTGGACATCGCCGTAGGCAAGCTCCGCGTCGCCCACGAAGAGATGGCCAGCGAGGACGCCACCATCCAGCGCAAGGCAATGAACCGCTATGACCGGCTCGAATCCGAGTTCCTGGCCGCCGGCGGCTACGCTGCCGAAGCCGAGGCCGCTGCGATCTGCTCCAACCTGGCCCTTCCGGACCGCCTCCTCAACCAGCCGCTTAAGACACTCTCCGGTGGCCAGCGCCGCCGTGTGGAGCTTGCCCGCATCCTCTACTCGGATGCCGAGACCATGCTCCTCGATGAGCCCACAAACCACCTCGACGCCGATTCCATCGCCTGGCTGCGTGACTTCCTCAAGAACCACCAGGGCGGCCTGATCGTGATCAGCCACGACACGGAACTGCTTGAAGCCACCGTCAACAAGGTGTTCCTGCTTGACGCCAACCGCGCCCAGATCGACTTCTACAACATGGACTGGAAGCGCTACCTCACCCAGCGCGAAACAGACGAACGCGCCCGCAAGCGCGAACGCGCCAACGCCGAAAAGAAGGCCCAGGTCCTTTTCGACCAGGCCAACAAGATGAGGGCCAAGGCCACCAAGGCTGTTGCCGCGCAGAACATGGCCAAGCGTGCCGAACGCCTTCTCAGCGGACTGGAGGCCGTGCGCGAAAACGACCGCGTGGCAGCCCTCCGCTTCCCCGACCCTTCGCCCTGCGGCAGGACCCCGCTGACCGCCGAGGGCCTCAGCAAGTCCTACGGTTCGCTGGAAATCTTCACGGACGTCGACCTCGCCATCGACCGCGGCTCCAAGGTGGTCATCCTTGGCCTCAACGGCGCCGGCAAGACCACCCTCCTGCGGATGCTCGCCGGCGTGGACAAGCCTGATACCGGCGACGTCATTGCCGGGCACGGCCTGAAGGTGGGCTATTACGCACAGGAACACGAAACGCTGGACGTCGACCGCACCGTCCTCGAGAACATGCGCTCCTCTGCTCCGGACATGAAGGACGCCGAGGTCCGCGGCATCCTCGGCTCATTCCTGTTCTCGGGCGACGACGTCGACAAGCCCGCCGGTGTACTCTCCGGCGGTGAGAAGACCCGGCTGGCCCTGGCCACCATCGTGGCCTCCAGCGCCAACGTGCTCCTCCTGGACGAGCCCACCAACAACCTGGACCCCGCCAGCCGCGCCGAAATCCTCGGCGCCCTGCGGAACTACTCCGGCGCCGTCGTCCTGGTGAGCCACGACGAAGGCGCAGTCGAGGCACTGAATCCCGAGCGGGTTGTGCTGTTGCCTGATGGTATTGAGGATCACTGGAACGAAGACTATCTGGACCTGATTACGCTGGCTTAATCCGGTTCCCGCCGACCACTGGTTGCGTTCGCGCCCCCAACCGCGTAATTTGCCGCTTGCTGGCTCGTTCCTCGCCCTTGACGCAAGCTACACAAATCACCCGGCCGCAGGCGCTGGCGCTCAGGTCACCTTTAGCGAACTATCGGACGGTCAGTTCCGGAGCCTTCGTGATCCGTTGCAGGTCGTTGTAGGTGATGCTGAACATACGGGGGCTACTCCGCCGACTTCCTGGCGTGTGTGCATCGGTCAGTAGCCTTGGGCGTCGAGGAGGGCGTCTTCCTCTTCCTCTGCGGTTGGGCGCTTCCGTTTGCGTGGGACGGGCGGACGACGGCGGGCTGCCGCGGCGGCCGAGTGCACCGGGCTTCCGGAGTCGCGCGCTACGTCCTCACGTTCAGCTTCGTCCTCGGCGTCGATCGCGGCGTTCCGCGCCTGTTGCCGGGCAGCGTAGCCGAAGCCCACAAACATCAACACCCCGAAGGCAAACCACTGCAGGGAGTAGGACAAGTGCGTGCCTTCCTCCGTGGAGGGCATAGGGAACGGGAAAGGCATCTCTGCCGGCGCCGGAGTCTCAGACGCGAGCTGGCCGTAGGCTCCCGTGAGCACGGGGTAACCGAGTTCCTCGGCATAGGCGGGAAGGTCAATGGACGCCAGCTGGCCATCCGGGGCGCTGCGCTGGAGCGTCGGCTCGCCAGCCTTGAGGCGGACGACGGCGGTCACCTCACCTGTGGGTGGGGCCGGGATGTAGTCAGGACGGCCAGGGTTGTTGTTTCCGATCGGCAGCCAGCCGCGGTCAATCACCACGGTTTCACCGGACTCCAGCTTGAAAGGCACCACCACTTCGTAGCCGGGCTGACCGTTCAAGGGCCTGTTGCGGACAATCCGCTGGCCTGCGGCGTCGTATTGGCCCTTCAGCTCAACCTGGGTCCATTCCTTCTCAGGCTCCAGCCGGTTGAACTCATCCCTGACCGCGGTGAAGGGGACCGGCGTGGCCGAGTAATTGGAAACCACCCGGTTAATTTCAGCGAGCGTTTCAGCCCGCCGGTCCATCTGCCAGCGGCCCAGGAAAACACAGGCCGTGGCGAAGATTGCGGCAAGCAGGAGGTAGCCCAGCCACTTACTGGAAAAGAGGAAGCGGTACATTCAGCCTTCCTGCCCCCGCGGCGCGGAGCCCGTCCCGGCGTCACTTCCCAGCGGCACGGTTTCCTTCCACAGTCCGCGGGTCTGGAGGTAGTCCTCCAGCCAGTCGCGGTGTTCGCCGCAGGCGAGCCAGATCTTCCGGCGCTCTGGGGTGTGGATTTTCGGGTTGTTCCAGAGAAGCTGCCATGACGCCTCGGAGCGGCAGGCTTTCCGGGAGCACATGGCAACTGCGGCCGGAGGGGGACCGGGAGTCCCCGCAGCCAAGTCAAAAATGTTCATGAAGCGCGCCGTTCCTCGCCGTGGTTTGGTTCGTCGTCATCATCAATGAGTTCGCCTTGCAGGATATCGCTGTCCGGTTCGGCTTTAGCCGCTGGCCAGCTGGGCCCTTCCAGTTCGGCAAGCGGCGCGGAGTCGAGCAACGAATCGCTGTGGATCTCCGCTTTGTCGCTTCCGTTGGCGATGACAACCGCGATCCAGGGCAGGAAAACGGCGCCCGCCACCATCAGGAGCTTGAACCAGCCGTCCACCACAAAAATGAGGATGAGGCAGACCATGCGGATTCCCATGGCAAGCGCGTACTTGATCATCCGCTGGCGCATGTCCTCGGAGTGGGCTGCCGCAGCGTCCGTGATGCTGTGGACTCCGGAATCGCCGGAGAACCGCTCAGGGTCTCCGGGCACGGGCTGTCCAGCATGGTTTTCAAGGGTCACGGTTGATTAATCACGCTCCAAAGGCTTGCCTCAATTCTCTCACCATCGGCAGTGGCGCCCAAACGCGGGCTAAGATCGGAGGCAGCAAAATCACGCCCCTTCCTACCGCGGCCCCGCGTGCCGCAGAATCCCGGAGCAATTAATGTCTGAAGCAGCTACTGCGGCCCGAAGCGTCCTGATCACCGGTGGAAACCGTGGCATCGGCCTGGCCATCGCCGAAGCCTTCCTGGCTAACGGCGACAAGGTAGCCGTGACCTACCGGAGTCCGTCAGAACTGCCAGCCGGGATCCTGGGCGTCAAAGCCGATGTGACGGATGAGGCCTCTGTGGATGCGGCCTTCACGGAAGTGGAAGCCGCCCACGGGCCGGTTGAGGTCCTCGTGGCAAACGCGGGCATCACCAAGGACACCCTCCTGCTGCGCATGAGCGAAGATGACTTTACCTCCGTGATCGACACCAACCTCACGGGCGCTTTCCGCGTCATCAAGCGCGCGTCCAAGGGGATGATCCGGATGCGCAAGGGCCGCGTGGTCCTCATTTCCTCTGTGTCCGGCCTCTACGGCGCCCCCGGCCAGATCAACTACTCTGCCTCCAAAGCCGGCCTCGTGGGTGTAGCGCGTTCCTTGACGCGCGAACTGGGATCCCGCGGCATCACGGCCAATGTTGTGGCTCCGGGGTTCATCAACACCGATATGACGGCCGAACTGCCCGAAGCCACCCAGAAGGACTACCTCTCCAGCATTCCGGCAGGCCGTTTTGCCGAGGCGTCTGAGGTGGCCAACGTGGTCCGCTGGATTTCAAGCGACGAGGCGGCTTATATTTCCGGTGCAGTCATCCCTGTTGACGGCGGACTTGGCATGGGCCACTAACAGGGTTTGATCCTGCGGCCACGGCGTCCATCAGCCAGCGGCGCCGAACGCCTCCTTTAGCCATTGCGTCACCTGTTCGTCGACGTCGTCAGCAGTGGAAAGTTCCAGGTGGTGCATCCACACGCCGGGGGACGGGTGGACCACTTCCTTGAACCGCGACGAATCCACTCGCCGGGGCAGTGCAATGGAGAGCACCGCCGGAACATCCGTGTTCAGATGCCGCCGCGGGTTCCAGAGATAGGCGAAGCCGCGTCGGTTCCGGAAGGCCACTTGGCTGGTGGTGGTGCGGACGGTGGCTGGAACGGCGTTCAGGATGGTGTCGCGGACAAGCTGGCAAAGCCGCAGGCCGTCCGGTGAGTTGCCGAAGACCTCTTCCGGCGTGGACGCAGTGCCGGCGGGGACGGTCATGGGCGGCGCCTCCCAGGCTCCGGGCGGTTCCTCATAGGGCGAGCGTACGCCGGAAAGTCTGCGACCGGGAGACACGCCGACACTAGCTCAGAGGGCCTTCTTTGTGGGGGTCACACAAGCGAATACGGGGCCTGCGCTGGCATGATGGACTGCAGACCTCAAGCGATTTAGACGTTTCGAACAAAAGGGAGCTCGTATGGGACTGCTGGACAACAAAACCGCCATCGTGACCGGATCCTCACGCGGAATTGGCGCGGAAGTGGCCAAGATCCTGGCTGGCGAGGGCGCCGCCGTCGTCGTTAATTACCGTCAAAAGGCGCCGCGCGCCAACAAAGTGGTCGCTGAGATTGAAGCCGCGGGCGGCCGTGCAACGGCCGTGGGTGCGGACCTGACCACGCTGGAAGGTGTGCAGGCCCTGGCCAGTGCAGCCATGGAGAACTTCGGCTCGCTGGACGTCCTCGTGCTGAATGCTTCCGGTGGCATGGAATCCGGTATGGAGGACGACTACGCCCTGAAGCTGAACCGGGACGCGCAGGTCAACATGCTCAACGCCGCTGTGCCGCTGATGAAGGAGGGCTCCCGCGTGGTCTTCGTGACCAGCCACCAGGCGCACTTCATCAACACTGTGCCCACCATGCCCGAGTACGAGCCCGTAGCCCGCAGCAAGCGTGCCGGCGAGGACGCTCTCCGCGCCCTGCTGCCCAACCTTGCCGAGAAGGGCATCTCGCTGGTGGTTGTTTCGGGCGACATGATCGAAGGCACCGTCACGGCAACCCTGCTGGACCGCTCGAACCCGGGCGCTATCGAGGCCCGCCGCGCCGAGGCCGGCAAGCTCTACTCTGTGGAGGAGTTCGCCGAGGTAGTGGCCAGCATGGCAACCGCGGATGTCGAATCCGGCCACACGGAGTACGCCGGCGGCGCCGACTACTTCGGTAAGGGCGCCAACTAGCGCTTTTCAGGCTTCTCACCGCTCCGGTTTGCCACGCAGCAAACCGATCACCACGACGAGCTCCGGGCAGTACTCCTGCCCGGAGCTTTTGTCTGTCCTGAAACCAACCCTGGGCATCGACCCGCCGTTGTCTACGGAGCGCCGTTGTCTACGGAAGCAAGGGCGCCTAGGGTCAGATGCATGGCACAGCAATCAGGGATGACGCGCCGAACCTATCCGGAAGGCGTTCCGTGCTGGGTGGACACCTGGCAGCCCGACGTGGAGGCAGCCATGCATTTCTACGGCGAAGTCTTCGGGTGGGATTTCGAGGACGCTGTCCCGGCCGTCGGCACGGGCAGTAGCACTGGCACTGGCACTGGCACTGGCACTGGCAGGTACGTTATAGCCACGCTGGACGGGCAGGAGGCCGCCGCGATCGCAGGCCCCGGCCCCGGTGCAGCAGGATCCGATGCCGCAGCGTGGAACACTTACGTCTCCGTGGACGAAGCGGATGCTGCGGTGCGCCGTTTGCTCACGGCCGGAGCAACACTGATGTCGGCTCCTGCCGACGCGGGCCTGGGAGGCGTGCAGGCGGCTTTGACGGATCCCGAAGGCGTCGAGTTCCGTCTCTGGCAGCCCGGGGAGCGACCCGGTGCCCAGGCGGTAAACGGTCCCAGCGGATGGAACTTCAGTGACCTCCACACAGCAGATCCCGAGGCAGCCATCGCCTTCTACACGAAGGCCTTCGGCTGGCAGTTCGACAACCTCGACTTCGGAGTAATGATCCGCCGTCCCGGATATGGGGATCACCTCGAAGCCACTGTGGACCCCAACATCAGGGTCCGCCAGTCCGGCGACCTCGCCCCACGTGGCTTCGAGGACGCCGTCGCCTGGTTGGCCCCGGTGGCTCCTGGCGAGCGTCCGCAGTGGCACGTAACGTTTTCTGTCGCAGACCGGGACCGTACGGCCGAGGATGCAGAGCGCCTCGGCGCCGTCATCCTGGGGCACGACGATACGGAGTGGACGCGCACCGCCCTGATCCGGGATCCCGCCGGAGCCGTCTTCACAGCGAGCCAGTTCACCCCTCCCACCAGCTGAGCGGACCCGGCTAGGCAGGGGCGGGGCGGAGTCCGGCCTCAGACTCCGGCGATGTGCCTCACTGCGTCCAGGTAGGGCATGTTGACGGCGGAGTCGGCCACAGCCCGGACGGCAGGCTTGGCGTTGAACGCCACCCCGATCCCGGCAGCTCCCAGCATGTCGAGGTCATTGGCCCCGTCACCCACTGCAATGGTGTGTTCCATCGCAATTCCTTCGGCGGCTGCCCATTCGCGCAGGTACTTTTCCTTAGCGGCACGGTCAATCACGGCACCGAGCACCTTGCCGGTCAGGGCGCCGTCCACGATTTCGAGCTCGTTGGCGATCCAGTAGTCCAGGCCCAGGTCCTGGGCGATCGGACGCAGGATCTGGTTAAAGCCGCCGGAGACCACCGCCACCACATGTCCCGCAGCCTTGAACGCTGCCACCAGTTCGGCGGCACCCTCGCTCAGCTTTACTTCCGCACGGACGGAGTCGACGACTGCGGCCGGCAGTCCCGCGAGCACGGCCACCCGTGCGTGCAGGCTCTGCGCAAAATCCAGTTCGCCGCGCATGGCGGCTTCGGTGACGGCCGCAACCTCCTCGCGCTTGCCCGCGTAGGCGGCCAGGAGTTCAATGACTTCCTGCTGGATCAGTGTCGAATCGACGTCCATGATCAGGAATTTCCGCTGGGCGTCGCGGAGTCCGGCTGGAACGATCGCCGTGTCCAGGCCCGCCTGCGCTGCCTCGGCCACAGCGTGGCGGAGGGCAGCGATGCCCGAGTCCGTGCTGTCGGCCACGGCCAGTTCAGCCGTGTGGACCTCAAAACGGCTGTCCCCGGCGCGGGATTCGGACTGGAATGTAGCGCCGCTGCCGGCCAGGACGGAGCGCAGCTGGTCAAGCTCGGAGGCAGTCAGTTTCGGGCCATAGCTGACCGCAGTCACGTTCGGAGTCATGGCTGCAATCTTAGCCAGCGGCGGGGTTCGGCCCGAATTCATTGCGGGGGGAGAAGGCCCTAAACCACGGCCGTACTCTGAGGGCGACTGTGACCCGCGTCGCAGCGGCCGTATCAGTTATCAGTAGGTCCCCGTTTTGTCCTAGTGTCTACTCCTATGAGTGATGTTCTGGAATTGGCTTCCGTCAGCGTTGTCCGAGGCACGAAGACCCTGCTGGACAAGGTCGACTGGCAGGTCAACGAAGGCGAACGCTGGGTCATTCTTGGCCCCAACGGCGCAGGCAAGACAACGCTTCTCCAGATAGCCGCAGCCCGCCTGCATCCGAGCAGCGGCAGGGCAGGGATTCTGGATGAAACCCTCGGCCGCGTTGACGTGTTTGAGCTCCGTCCGCGTATCGGCCTTTCCTCCGCAGCCCTTGCCACCCAGATCCCGGAGAATGAGATCGTCCTCAACGTGGTGGTCACCGCCGCCTATGGCGTGACAGGCCGCTGGCGCGAGGGCTACGAACGCGATGATGAGCGCCGTGCCTTCCGTTTGCTGAACGCCTGGGGAATGGGGCCGCTGCTCAACAGGACCTTCGCAACGCTGTCCGAAGGTGAGCGCAAGCGCGTCCAGATCGCCCGGGCCCTTATGACGGATCCGGAGCTGCTGCTGCTGGACGAACCCGCGGCCGGCCTGGACCTGGGCGGCCGCGAGGAACTCGTCCACAAGCTCAGTGAACTTGCGCTGGACGAAGCCGCACCTGCCATGGTCCTGGTGACCCACCATCTTGAAGAGGTCCCGCCAGGCTTCACGCACGCCATGCTGCTTCGTGACGGCGGCGTAGTAGCTGCCGGCCCCATCGCGGAGGTGCTCACGGACGAACACCTCACCAGTACTTTTGGCTTGGCCTTGGATGTGTCCGAGAACGCCGGCCGCTACACCGCCACCGCCCGCCGCTAGGCCCCGGCGCCGCCCACCGTGGATCTTCTCAGCAGTACCTTTGTGTTCTTTGCCGGCCTGTGGGCGGGCACCATCAACGCCGTTGTAGGCTCCGGGACCCTGGTCACTTTCCCCGTTCTGATCGCCTTGGGGGTCACCCCGGTGGTGGCATCCATGAGCAACGCCATGGGACTGGTGGCAGGCGGCGCCGCAGGCGCCTTCGGCTACCGCCGCGAGCTCAAAGGGAGGGGACGGCAGCTCCTCAGGCTTCTGCCGGCGTCGCTCCTGGGCGGCATTTCGGGCGCCTGGCTGCTTCTGCACCTTCCTGAGGAGGTCTTCCACTACGTCGCCCCAGTCCTCATTGTCCTGGCCCTCCTGATGGTGGTCTTCCAGCCACGCCTCCAGGCTTGGGTGCGCAACCGCGAAGAGAACCCGGAACACGCTGTACGGGACAAGAGCCACGGCGTCCTCCTTGTAGTGCTTGTCTACCTTGCCGGTGTTTATGGCGGGTACTTCGTGGCTGCCCAGGGCATCCTGCTGGTGGGCATCCTGGGCGTGTTCCTGACCGGCACCATCCAGAACGCCAACGCCATGAAGAACATCCTGGTGCTCGGTGTAAACCTGGTGGCCGCTGTTTCGTACCTGGTCTTCGCCTTCGACCGCATCAATTGGCTGGTGGTGCTCCTGATCGCGGTCAGTTCAACGATCGGCGGACTCCTTGGCTCCAAAGTTGGACGGCGGCTCTCGCCCACCGTCCTCCGGGGTGTCATCTTTGCCCTCGGGCTGGTGGCCCTGGGCTTTATGATCGCCAATCTCCTGAAATAATCAGCCGGTGCCAATCCACTACCTCGAATCAGCCCGGGATCCCCGCGTGTCCGACTACACCCAGCTGACGGACGTCCATTTGCGCAAGCTGCGCGAGCCTGCGGAGGGCATGTACATCGCCGAATCCTCGCGGGTTCTCCGCCGCGCCCTGGCCGCCGGCCACCGGCCCCGGTCATTTTTCCTGGCCGAGAAATGGCTGGCAGACCTTCAGGATGTCCTCGACACCTACCCAGAGGTCCCGGCATTCATCGGACACGCGTCATTGCTGGAGGAAATCACCGGCTTCCACCTGCACCGCGGAGCGATGGCGGCCATGGAACGGCCTGCCCCCGTACCGCTGGCCCGGCTCCTCTCGGGCGCCCGCCGGGTGGCCGTTCTCGAGGACATCGTGGACCACACCAACGTGGGGGCAATCTTCAGGTCTGCGGCTGCGCTGGACATCGACGCCGTGCTGGTATCGCCGCGGTGCGGCGACCCGCTCTACCGCCGAAGTGTCCGCGTCAGCATGGGAACGGTGTTCCAGGTTCCGTGGGCACGGCTGGAGTCGTGGCCGCAGGATCTGGCGGTCCTCAAGGAACACGGCTTCACCGTGGCGGCGCTGGAGTTGACCGAGAACGCGGTGGACGTCGATGACCTCGCCGCCCGGAACCCGGACCGGCTGGCCCTGGTGCTTGGCACGGAGGGGGCGGGCATGAGCGCGGAGACCCTCGCCGCCGTCGACCTGGCCGTGAAGATCCCCATGCGGACGGGCGTGGACTCACTAAATGTGGCCGCGGCGTCAGCGGTGGCGTTCTGGGAGCTCAGGCCCCGAGCATAGGAGGGGCAGCCCTCTCTCGCGGCCAAAGTGGTTCGCAAGGACTCCTGCGATCCGCTATTATTGGTAGCTGGCCGCAATGATGTTCTGCTGTTGCAGGCAGTGGCCATCCCATTCATACCTGGCAGCTGGCAAAATCCAGTTGTGCGAACAAAGGTCCCATTATGAAGTCTGATATCCACCCGAAGTACGAAGCTGTTGTTTTCAACGACCTGGCTTCCGGCGTCAAGTTCCTGACCAAGTCCACCGTGTCTTCCAAGAAGACCATCGAGTGGGAAGACGGAAACACCTACCCGGTCATCGACGTCGAAATCTCCTCCGAGTCCCACCCGTTCTACACGGGCAAGCAGCGCATCATGGACTCTGCAGGCCGCGTCGAGCGCTTCAACGCTCGCTTCAAGGGCTTCGGCGGCAAGAAGTAATTCACTTCACCCCCAAGGTTCTTTGGAAAGCCCGCACCGGCAACGGTGCGGGCTTTTTGCGTTTTCGGCATCCTGGCTAGTGGTGCAGGATGGAAGCCATGACTGACACTGCACCCACAGCCCAGGACCAGCCCGGCCGCCTCCACGGCGAGTACAAGGTCCCGGGCGGCAAACTCGTGGTGGTAGACCTCGATGTCGTGGACGGACTCCTCACGGGGGTGTCAGTCAGCGGCGATTTCTTCCTGGAACCCGATGAGGCGCTCCTGGATATCAACCGCGCCCTCACCGGGCTCCCGGAAACCACGACGGCGGCTGAACTCTCGGCCGCCGTGGCCGCCTCCCTGCCGCCCGGCGCCGTCCTGTTCGGCTTTTCAGCCGACGCCGTTGCCGTCACCGTACGCCGTGCACTGGCGAAGGCGACGTCGTGGTCCGACCATCACTGGAACGTCATTGCCCCCACAGTGCTCCCCACCCACGTCAACGTCGCCCTGGACGAGGTGCTGACCGAAGAGGTGGGCGCCGGCCGTCGCAACCCCACGCTGCGGTTCTGGGACTGGGAGGAACCGTCCGTGGTGATCGGCAGCTTCCAGTCCGTCCGCAATGAGCTGGATCCCGACGGCGTCGCCCGGCACGGCATTACCGTGGTCCGCCGTATCAGTGGCGGGGGAGCGATGTTCATGGAGGCCGGCAACTGCATCACATACTCCCTGTACCTGCCGCAGTCCCTGGTGGACGGAGTGAGCTTCGCCGACTCGTACGCGTTCCTGGACGCCTGGGTGATGGCCGCGCTGGAGAAGATCGGCGTCACGGCGTTTTACGTACCCCTGAACGATATCGCCACGGAGCAGGGCAAGATCGGCGGCGCCGCACAGAAACGGCTGGCCAACGGCGGCATGCTGCACCACGTCACCATGAGCTATGACATCGACGCCGACAAAATGGTCGAAGTGCTGCGAATCGGCAAGGAAAAGCTCTCGGACAAGGGAACGCGAAGCGCCAAGAAGCGGGTTGACCCGTTGCGCCGCCAGACCGGGCTGGCCCGCACGGAGATCATCGCCGCGATGATGGAAGTGTTCCGTGAACGGTACGCGGCCACGTCGTCAGAACTCACGGACGCCGAACTGGACGCCGCGCGTGAACGGGTGGTTACAAAGTTCGGCACCGAGGAATGGCTGAACCGGGTCCCCTAGCTTGCGGGTCCCTAAACTGCTGGCGCCGCTGACGTGGCCTGGGCAGTAAGCGCCCGGAGCAGGTGGCTTTGCTGCTCAAGAATGATCCTGCGCAGGGCGCGCGGGGCGTCGGCGTTCGCTTCCAGCCAGGCACCCGTGCGGAGCACCACGGAATGCTGCTCGGGCAAGGTCCCGGCCGGGAGATCCTGTGCTATCGGATACAGCCCACGGACAATACGGCTGGCGATTTCGATGCTCCGGTTGTCCCATACACCGCGGAGGCAGTCGAAGTAGGGCTCCACGTAGGGTTCCAGCAGGGCAGAGGGTGCAGTTGTGAAGCCGGCGATAGTGGCGGTGAGGAGCTGGTTCGAGAGCTCCGTGCCCTCAACGGCCGCCTTCCATGCTGCCCCCTTGACCTCAGGATCGGGGCGGGCGGCGAGGGCGGTCGCGTGGCCGGCCCGGCCTGACGCAGTGGTGTCGCGGTCCAGCTCGGCGTCCAGTTCGCCCACAGTGGCTTGGTTGTTGGCTGCCAGCGCGTGCCAGATGTTCCAGCGCAGCTCGGCGTCGACGGCAAGTCCGTCCACGTTAACCGTGCCGTCCAGGAGGCTTCGAAGCCGGGGGAGCAGCATGGCGTCGTGGCGGCTGACGGCGGCCAACGTGCGCGCCCAGGCGAGCTGGTGGTCGGAACCAGGGCCAGCCAGCTGCAGCTGGGTGTCCGCGGCCGTCAGGAAGGCCCTGCGGACGGCGTCGCGCGCACCGGACGGTGTATAGCGTTCGACGGCGGTCTGGGCGTTGTCGAGGATGTTCACCAGCACGCCGATCCCGGTTTCGGACGGTCCGAATGCCTTGACCGCGTCGACGTAGCGGGTGGCCGGGCTTTCGCCGTCGCGGGCCGAGTTCCATAGCGCAGTCCAGCAGAGCGCGCGGGCCATGGGATCGGTGATGCGGTCCAGGGAGGCCAGCACAGTGGCTTCCGAGAATGGGTCCAGCCGCACCTTGGCGTAGGTGAGGTCGTCGTCGTTCACCAGCAGGAGCGCGGGCCGGGGCAGGCCGGCAAGTTCGGGAATGTCCGTTCGTTCCCCCGTTACGTCGGTTTCGACGGTTCCAGTCCGGACCAGTGCGCCATCGGCGTCGAAATTGTAGGAACCCACGCGCAGCCGGTGGGGGCGCAGCTCGACGCGTCCGGTAACCGGGTCCACAGCCTCCTGGACGATGGCCACGGCGCCTGGCTCGGCGTCGTGCGTCCCGGCCTGCACCGAGAGCGTGGAGATGCCGGAGGTCTGCAGCCAGCGGGCTGCCCAGCCGGCAAGGTCGCGGCCCGAGGAAGCACTGAGTGCCGTCAGCAGGTCCGCCAGGGTGGTGTTGCCATAGGCATGGTCACGGAAATACTGCCTTGAACCGGCGATGAACGCTTCGAACCCCACATACGCCACCAGCTGCTTGAGTACGGACGCGCCCTTGGCGTAGGTGATGCCGTCGAAGTTCTGTTTGGCGGCCTCGAGGTCGGGGATGTCTGCCACGATGGGGTGTGTGGTGGGCAGCTGGTCCTGGACGTAGGCCCAGGCCTTGCGTTTGTTGGCAAAGTTGACCCACGCGGAGTCCCAGTCCGTCGCGCGGTCCACGCCGAGGGTTCCCATGTAGTCGGCGAACGACTCTTTGAGCCACAGGTCATCCCACCACTGCATGGTGACGAGGTCACCAAACCACATATGGGCCATTTCGTGCAGCAAGGTGTTCGCACGCGCCTGGTATTGCGAGTCGGTGGCGCGGGACGTGAACACATAGCTGTCGGTGAAGGTGACCAGGCCCGGGTTCTCCATCGCGCCGAGGTTGTATTCGGGGACAAAGGCCTGGTCGTACTTTCCCCACGGGTACGGGTAGCCGAAAAGCCGGTTGAAGAAGTCCAGCCCGCCCTTGGTGAGGCGGAACAGTTCAGTGGCATCGAAAGACTCCACCATGGAAGCACGGCAGTACAGAGCCAATGGCACTTCCAGCGGTGTGCCGTCATCCAAGGTGGCGCTCCAGTGGTCCGCTGCCTTGACGTAGGGGCCAGCGAGCACCGTAGTGATGTACGTGGACATGGGCCGTGTAGTGGCGAAGTCCCAGCGGCTGGTGGCCGGATCCGAAGTCAGTTGCGTGCGGGCGGCCTCGACTCCGTTGGAAGCGACTTCCCAGCCGGACGGGGCAATGACGTGGAACGTGAATTCGGCCTTGAGATCCGGCTGTTCAAAGTTGGCGAACACCCGCCTCGCGTCAGCGGGCTCGTACTGCGTATACAGGTAGCACTGGCCGTCCGCGGGATCCACAAAGCGGTGCATTCCCTCACCGGAACGGCTATACAGGGCAGTGCCCGTCACAGTCACCTGGTTTTTAGCCTGCAGGTTGTCCAACCGGATCCGGGAGCCGTCCACGACGTCGGCGACGCTCAGTTCCTTGCCGTTGAGGACCACGCCATGCACCTCGCTGGCGATGAAATCCAGGAAGGTCGAGGCTGACTGCCCCTCGCCAGGCTCCGCGGCCGAGAAGTTGATGACGCTACGGCTTGAATACCCGGCAACGCCTGGATCGGCCGCCTGGCTCACGTCCAGGGAAACGTCGTAGCTGTGGGTCGTGATCAGGGCCGAGCGTTGCGCGGCTTCGGTGCGCTGCAGATTCTCATGTGACACTCCGCTATCTAATCACGGGACTCCGACGGCGTTCACCGCCCGAATCGCTGTGCAACGGGCCCGCGAGGACCTAGGCAGTCATGAGCAAGGCAGCAGCAAGGCCCAGCAGGGCAATCAGCAGCCAGGCTGCCAAAGCAGCGGACAGCGCCCGGGCGCCGGTGTGCAGGAGCGTGCGGATCCGTACCGCGGATCCCAGGCCGAACAGTGCGGCGCCCAGCAGGATGTCCTGGACTCCGGCACCGGCGTCCAGGGCCGCCGGGGGAAGCCATCCGCTGGACCGCAGGCCAACCATGGCCATGAAGCCGAGCACAAAGAGCGGGATCACGGGCGGGAGTCGCTCCATGGAGGAAGCTGCCAAGGTTCCCGGCGGCAGCGAAGCTGCTGCCTTGCCTGCGGCCTTCGCCGCACTGAACCGTTGATGGACCCCCGCCGCGGCCACAACAGGCGCCAGCAGGAGCACACGGGTGAGTTTGACGACGACGGCGATCCCCAGCGCCGTCGTCCCGGCAGTCTGAGCGGTGGCCACCACCTGGCCGACGTCGTGCACTGATGCCCCCGTCCAGGCACCGAACGCCAGGGGAGTGAGCTGCAGCGGATGCACCAGCAGCGGAAGGACCCCGATGGCCAAGGTTCCGCACAGTGTCACAAGGGCCACGGGCAGCACCGTGTCCACGTGTCGGATCCGGCGGACCGCGGCCATCGCGCCAATGGCGGAGGCACCGCAGATGGAAAATCCGGTGGCGATCAGCAGGGACGTCTCCGCGGGCAGCCGGAAGACCCTGGAGATCACATAAGTGCCGACGAAACTGACAAGCACCACACCAGCGACCAGCAACAAGGCAAGCCAGCCCAGGCCCATGACATCCATGATGCTGACCTTGAGCCCAAGAACCACGATCCCGGCACGCATGAAGTGCTTGCCGGCGAAATCGAGCCCCGGCCTGGCTCGTCCGGCCACCCACACGGCAGTGCCCGGAAGGTTCGCCGCCAGCAGGCCAAGGACAACAGCGAGGGTCATGGCGGGCAGGACGGGAACCAGGCTGTGGACGAGGAAGGCAGCCGCCAGTGCCAGGGCAGCGGTCAGCAGGCCCGGCAGGAGACGGTCCTTTCCAAGTGGCACTCACCTACTTTGCCGGATAGGACACGGATTCCACGAACCGGCCGCGGCGGTCCAACACGCCACAATGGATGGCAGTAATGATTTCGAAACAAAAAGATGGTTGGCTAAAGGACATGTCAGACCTATTCCAGGATTACTCCGAGGCCGCCGGGCGTTCCGGTGCCTACGACGAGATGTTCGCCCCCGGCCAGGAAGCCCGCGAGTCGTACGGGCAGGTGGCCGACGCCCTCAGCAAGCTCTCGCTGGCCGATGTCAGCGCCAGGGCTGATTCGATGGCACGGACGTTCCTGGACCGCGGTGTCACCTTCGACTTCGCGGGGGAGGAGCGGCCTTTCCCCCTCGATATTGTTCCGCGGGTCATCCCGGCGGATGAATGGACCGTTCTGGAACGGGGGGTGGCGCAGCGGGTCAAGGCCCTGGAGGCCTTCCTCAACGACGTTTACGACAAAATGACCGTTGTGTCCGATGGCGTCATTCCGCGCCAGCTGGTCACTACCAGTGCCCACTTCCACCGCCAGGTCCAGGGCTTCGAGCCCGCCGGTGGGGTCCGCGTACACATTTCCGGCATCGACGTAGTCCGCGACGCGGAAGGCACCTTCCGCGTCCTCGAAGACAACGTCCGGGTTCCGTCCGGCGTGAGCTACGTCCTGGAGAACCGCCGGGCCATGGCCAAGGGGCTGCCTGAGGCGTTCGGCCAGCAGCTCATCCGCCCGGTGGAAGAATACCCGCGGAGGCTCCTCTCGGCGCTGCGCAAGACTGCACCGTCCGGTGTCGATGATCCCACTGTTGTGGTGCTGACCCCCGGCGTCTTCAACAGCGCCTACTTCGAGCACACCCTGCTGGCCGGCCTGATGGGCGTTGAGCTGGTGGAAGGCCGCGACCTGATTTGCCGCGGCAACCGCGTCTACATGCGCACCACCGCCGGCGAACAGCGTGTGGACGTGATCTACAAACGGATCGACGACGAATTCCTGGACCCGCTGCAGTTCCGCGCCGACTCCATGCTCGGCTGCCCGGGCCTGGTCAACGCGGCACGGGCCGGCGGCGTGACCATCGCCAACGCGGTGGGCAACGGTGTTGCAGACGACAAACTCGTGTACAGCTACGTTCCGGACCTGATCCGGTATTACTTGAGCGAGGAACCGATTATCGCGAACGTGGACACGTTCCGGCTGGAGGAGAAGGACGCCCGGGAGTACGTCCTGGACAACCTCGCCGAACTCGTGGTGAAACCCGTGGACGGCTCCGGCGGCAAGGGCCTTGTCATCGGGCCCGACGCCTCCAACGACGAACTCGACGCGCTCCGCAAGCGGGTCATTGCGGATCCCCGCGGATGGATTGCGCAGCCGGTGCTGCAGCTTTCCACCGTTCCCACGCTCAGCGGCGACAAATTTGGGCCCCGCCACGTTGACCTGCGCCCGTTCGCGGTCAACGACGGCGACGACGTCTGGGTCCTCCCCGGCGGACTTACCCGGGTGGCGCTCAAGGAGGGGTCCCTGATTGTGAACTCCAGCCAAGGCGGCGGCTCCAAGGACACCTGGGTACTGGCCGACTCGCCCCAGGTACCCGTAGAGACCATCCCGCGGCCATCGATTGCCATCCGCGAGCGGGTCTCGGTCTGGCCAGTGGAGAGCAACTGGCGCGACCGCCAGTCGGAGCAGCAGCAGTGAGCCGGGCCTTGACCCCGGCAGTAATTTCCCATCGGATTCCGGACGCGCAGGAGGTAGCCACGAATGCTTAGCCGTATTGCTGAGTCCCTTTTTTGGATCGGCAGGTATGTGGAGCGTGCTGACGGCACGGCCCGCATCCTTGACGTTCACCTGGAGCGCCTGAACCACCTGCCCATGGAAGAGCGCCGCAGCGTCGCCCAGGAACTCCTGGCAGTCATGGGCGCCCGGCCGCAGAGTGAGGACTTCGGTCTTCCCGAACTGCTGCACGCCCTGGCGTACGACAAAACCAGTGCCACCTCGATCGCGGGATCCCTGGGCGCTGCCCGGGAGAACGCCAGGCGTGCCCGCGAGACCGTATCCTCCGGCCTCTGGGAGAGCCTCAACACCACGTACTACGGGCTGAGCCAGCACCGCAAGGACGTGGTGGGCACGTACCGCTTCTGCAACTGGACGCTGGAACGGACCGCCATGGTCAGTGGCCTCGCGGACACCACGGTGAGCCACGACGAAAGCTGGCTGTTCCTGGTGCTGGGCCGTTCCCTGGAACGGGCAGACATGACCGCCCGCATGCTCTCCACCCGGGATGTCCTCTCCGCCGGCATGTCCTGGGTGAACATGCTCCGGTGCGCGGGAGCCTACGAATCCTTCCTGCGTACCCGCAGGGCAGCGTTCGGCGACCAGCACGCCGCCGAGTTCCTGCTTCTGGACAGGCTGTTCCCGCGCTCCATCGTGTATGCCCTGCGCGACGCCGACGAGTGCCTGGCCAAGCTGGATCCTTCCGCCCAGCGGGTGGGCTTCATCAACGACGCCCGACGGATCGTCGGCCAGGCGCGGACGTTCCTGGAGTTCCACCGCACGGACGACCTCATGTCCGAACTCCCCGAACACATGGAGCGCGTGCAGAAAGCCGTTTCGCAGGCGTCCGACGCCATTTCCCGTAAGTACTTCAATCAGGCGGACGAACTGGCCTGGGTGGGAGAAGTTTCATGACCCGGCTGAGCATCATCCACAAGACCGCGTACAAGTACAACAAGCGAGTCACGCTGTCCTACAACGAGGCCCGCATGACGCCGCTGACGGACCCCCAACAGGTGGTCCTGGAGTCCGTCCTCAAGGTCTCGCCGTCGCAGGCGGCCGTGAGCAGCTACCGGGACTACTGGGGAACCAGGGTAACGGCCTTTGACATGCAGATGCCGCACGACCACCTCGAGGTCATCTCCAACATCACCGTGGAGGTCCATCGGGCCGAAAAGATCCCCTCGGAGACGGACATCGCGGGCTGGGACGTCCTGGCGTCCGACGAAACCCTGAACACCTACAGTGACTGGCTGCCGCAGTCCCAGCTCAGTGGTCCCGGCGCGGAAGTGCTCGGGATTATCCCCGGCGTTGTCGCAGGTAAGAATCCACACGAAGCCGCCATGGCCATCTTTGGCTGGATGCGCGGCGAGATGACCTACATGTCAGGGTCCACTGCGGTGACCACCAACGCCGAGGAAGCCTGGGGACAGCGGCAGGGCGTCTGCCAGGACCTTGCGCACCTGGCCATCGGCGCCCTCCGCAGCTGCGGGATCCCCGCCCGCTATGTGTCCGGCTACCTCCACCCGCGCTCGACGGCGGACATCGGCGAGACCGTTGCCGGCCAGTCCCATGCGTGGCTGGAATGGTGGGACGGGCAGTGGCGGAGCTGGGATCCGACGAACCACAAACCAGCCGGCGACTACCACGTCACCGTGGCACGTGGCCGGGACTACCGCGATGTGCCGCCGCTGAAGGGCATCCTGTCCGGCGGCGGCGGATCGGCGCTGAGCGTCAGCGTGGAGATCACCCGGCTCGCATGACTGACCGCAGGCCGGGCCGACTGGCCCGGCCTGCGGTTTCGTTAATGGCCTGCTGTCCTTATTCCGGGGACGCTTTGACCGCCCCGCTCAGCTGCGTCCACCAGGTCATCGGCGCAGTCACCTTGAAGCGCCGTCCTGTGATGCTGCCGGGGGTCACGCGGACGAACGTGTCTTTCCTGCCGGCCTGCCATGGAAACAGGTAAAGGGCTGCCGTGTCCAACAGCTGTTCGGTTCCTGTCACCGCAGCCGCGGCGCCCTTCACCACTACGCTCCAGGCGAGGCCGGTGGTGGCATCCACGCCGTCCGCTTCGAGGGCCACGTGGGCGCCTTCAGTGGCGCCAGCCAGTTTGGTTCCCTCGCCGGTGCGGAACACCAGCGTTCCGCCGTCTACCGTGTAGTTGATCGGGAAGATATCCGGGTGGCCGTCAGCAAGGACCGCCAGCCTTCCCACGGAGACTGTCCGCAACAGTTCCCAGCATTCATGGTTTTCCAGGTTCTCGACCTCTGAAGATGACTCGTTGCTCATGCCGCTGAGCTTACGCCCGAGCCGGGCCCTGGGACAGGGACTACCAGGGGCTTGGCTTGTAGTCCTTCAGGAAGACGCCGTACTGGTCCTCGCCCTTCTCACCCATCACGATGGGATCGTAGACGCGTGCGGCTCCGTCCACCAGGTCCAGGGGCGCGTGGAAGCCTTCCTCCATGAGCCGGACCTTTGTGAAATGCGGGCGCTCATCAGTGATCCAGCCGGTGTCGACGGCAGTCATCAGGATGCCGTCGGTCTCCAGCATTTCCTGGGCGCTGGTCCGGGTCATCATGTTCAGTGCCGCCTTCGCCATGTTGGTGTGCGGATGCCCGGGGCCCTTGTAGGCGCGGGAGAACTGTCCTTCCATGGCGGAGACGTTAACGATGTACTTCCGGTGCGCCGTTGAGCGCTTCATGGCATCACGCAGCCGGCTCACCAGCAGGAAGGGAGCCGTCACGTTGCAGAGCTGGACCTCCAGCATTTCCAGTGGATCCACCTCGTCAACCACCTGCGTCCAGCTGTTGATGGTGGCCAGGTCCGGAACCAGCCCGCCGGCGTCGATCGCCGTCCCGGACGCGATGCGCTCCAGGGAGGCAGAACCGGTGGAGAGGGCCAGTGACGTAATGGCATCGCCCGCCAGCACGGGATGGTCGGTGACGCTGCTTGCCAGGGCGAGCGGATGCTTGTCGTGCGCATGGCCAAACGTCAGCAGCACAGGACCGCCGTTGGAAGCGTCCAGGGCGGCGGGAAGGGGCTCATCTTCAGCGTCAACCAACGGCTTGTACGCGTTGCCCGAGCGGCGCACTGTCTGTGCTGCGTTGTTGATGATGATGTCGAGCGGGCCGGCAGCACTGAGGGAATCTGTCAGGGCCATCACCTGCGACGGATCGCGGAGGTCGATGCCCACAATCTGAAGCCGGTGCAGCCAGTCCCCGCTGTCCTCCATGGCCGCGAAGCGGCGTGCAGCATCTTTGGGGAACCGCGTCGTGATGGTGGTGTGCGCGCCGTCGCGCAGCAGCCGCAAGGCTATGTACATGCCAATCTTCGCGCGTCCGCCCGTGAGCAACGCCCGGCGGCCTGTGAGGTCAGTACGGGCATCCCGCTTGCCGTGGTTGAAGGCGGCGCACTCGGGACAGAGCTGGTGATAGAAGGCGTCCACCTGCGTGTAATGCTGCTTGCAGATGTAGCACGGACGCGAACGGATGAGGTGCCCGGCGATGGCACCAGTGGCCGACGTCGCCAGCTTGTTGCCCCGGGTTTCGTCGTCGATACGGTCCGGAGCCGCGGTGGCCGTCTGGGCGATGACCGCGCGGTCCGCTTCGGAGATGAGATCCCGCTTTGTCACTCGGCGGTGCCGCTTGACGGCTTTGAACATTTTCCCGGTGGCACGCCGAACCTGGACGTAGTCCGGGTGCTCCTCGTCATACGCGTGGATGGTGTTTAAAACCTTGAGGCAGGCCTGGATTTCCTCAGGCGTCAGATCGGGGGAGCTCATTGTACCGATTTTACAGCCTGTGGAGATCCGGCCTGCCCGGACGGAATGAAGTCCTGCTACTAGTTGCGGTTTGCCCCGGAGGCATTGGCCACACCGGCGTGCACCTCTGCCACTTGCTCCACGGATTCGCGAAGCTCCGGGTAGTTGGCGGTGGCCGCCTTCACCGCGTTGGGTACAAGGTGCAGGTTCTTGGCGGCGAGTGCACGTTCCTCATCGCCCGGCTCCGGGACGTTCTGGCCCTTGGACAGCACCGTGATCCCCGACTCCGTGACCTTGAAACCACGGGCGCGGTCCAGGTCCGCGTCAAGCCCGATCGCCGCTCCTGCGGGTACTTTGACGTTCTTGTCGATGATGGCCCGGTTCACTACGGCCCCTTCGCCGATCTTCACCTTGTCCATCAGGACTGAGTCGATGACCCGGCTGCCGGTCGCCACAAAGACGTCGTTGGACAGAACCGAGCCTTCCACCACACCGCCGGAGATCACCACGCCGTTGGAAACGATCGAGTCCAGCGCGGTACCTACGGTGTCCTTCTCGCCGCGCACGAACTTGGCGGGCGGCGAAATGCTCTGGCGAGTGTAGATAGGCCACTCGGAGTTGTAGAGGTTGAAGACGGGCAGCGGGGAAATAAGGTCCATGTGCGCGTCATAGAAGGAGTCGATGGTCCCGACGTCGCGCCAGTACGTGCGGTCACGCTCGGTGGAGCCGGGGATGTCGTTAAGCGTGAAGTCGTACACGCCCGCTTCGCCCTTGTTGACGAAGTAGGGAATGATGTCGCCGCCCATGTCGTGCTTGGTGTCCAGGCGCTCCGCGTCTACCTGGAGGGCCTCCACCAGGGCGTCGGCGTCGAACACGTAGTTGCCCATTGATGCAAGGAACTGGGTAGGGTCTGCTGCCAGGCCCGGCGTGCTGGCAGGCTTCTCCACAAACGCTGCAATCTTCTGTGCATCGTTCTGGTCCACTTCGATCACGCCGAACTGGTTGGCCATGCTCAGGGGCTGCCGGACGGCCGCCACGGTGGCCTTGGCACCGCTGAGGACGTGCTGCTCCACCATCTGGGCAAAGTCCATCCGGTACACGTGGTCCGCGCCAACCACCACCACGATGTCCGGGTTGGCGTCGTGGATCAGGTTAAGGGACTGGTAGATGGCGTTGGCGCTGCCGAGGAACCAGCTCTTGCCCACGCGCTGCTGGGCGGGGACTGACGCCACATAGTTCCCGAGCTGGGTGGACATGCGCCACGTTTCGGAAATGTGGCGGTCAAGGCTGTGTGACTTGTACTGCGTCAGCACCACAATCTGGAGGTAACGCGAATTCACCAGGTTGGACAGCGCAAAGTCGATGAGGCGGTAACTGCCGGCAAAGGGCACGCCAGGTTTTGCGCGGTCTGCCGTCAGTGGCATCAGTCTGTTTCCCTCGCCGCCTGCGAGGACAATGGCCAGGACTCTTTTGTTCAACGGCATTATTGGTCGCTCCTGTACGCCTTCGTAACTCCCCAAACAGTCCGGCATGCCCGGACCCCTTCACACTAGAACAGTTAAGCCGGAAGGACTACCTTGGGTATCGTGCGAATAGACATTGTGACTAAAGAGTTCCCGCCGGAGATCTACGGAGGCGCCGGGGTCCACGTGGCCGAATTGAGCAGGGTGCTTAGTAAGCACGTTGACCTGCAGGTTCGTGCCTTCGGGGCACCCCGCGACGCCGATTACCACGGTGCTGGGGTGACGTCGTATTCCGTGCCTGAAGACCTGGGCTCAGCCAATGCGGCCGTCCAGACGCTAGGGGTGGATCTTCGGATCGTGCCGGACATCGAGGGCGCCGACCTTGTCCATTCGCACACGTGGTATGCCAACATGGCCGGGCACCTGGCGTCCCTGCTCCATGGCATCCCGCACGTTCTCAGCGCCCACAGCCTTGAACCGCTCCGTCCGTGGAAAGCCGAACAGCTCGGCGGCGGCTACGCACTGTCGTCCTGGGTGGAAAAGACCGCCTATGAGGCAGCAGCGGCCATCATCGCCGTCTCTGAAGGCATGCGCCAGGACATCCTGCGCAGCTACCCCGACGTGGACCCGGCCAAGGTCCGGGTGGTCCACAACGGCATCGACGTCGAGATGTGGCACCGCGATGAAGGCGAAGATGCAGTCCGGGCGCTGGGGATCGATCCGACGAAACCCAGCGTCGTTTTTGTCGGACGCAACACACGCCAGAAGGGCGTTCCGTACCTGCTGCGCGCCGCCGCCAAACTGCCGGCCGACGTGCAGCTGGTCCTGTGCCTGGGAGCCGCGGATACGCCGGAGCTCGCAGCCGAGACGGCCCGCCTCATTGAAGAACTCCAGAGTCAGCGCACGGGCGTAGTACTGATTGAGCGCATGCTTCCCCGCAACGAACTTATCCAGGTGCTCAGCCACGCCACCGCGTTCGCCTGCCCGTCAATCTATGAGCCGCTGGGCATTGTGAACCTCGAAGCCATGGCGTGCGGCGCTGCCGTGGTTGCCAGTGCCACGGGCGGCATTCCGGAGGTTGTCCAGCACGGCGAAACGGGCCTGCTCGTGGAACTGGAACAGGTCACTGACGGCACGGGGACGCCCCTGGATCCGGAGAAGTTCGTCACCGAGTTCGCGGCTGCCCTGACCGAAGTCGTCTCCGACCCCGAACGCGCACGTGCCATGGGACAGGCAGGCCGCCTGCGCGCCGAGAAGCACTTCTCTTGGGAATCCATCACCGAAACCACCCTTGAGGTGTACCGCTCAGTCCTCGCCTGAGGCGGGTGATAAATAACGACGGCGCCGCGCCCCACGCAAGGGGAGTGGCGCCGTCGTTATTTCACCGCTTAGCCGTGCCCGGACAACGAAGTACGGAAGGGACTCAACTCCGCGGCGTGCGCGCGGCGGCCGCGGTGCGCGCCAACAGGACCTTTTCCTCAACGGGGGACTGGCCGCTTGCGCGTTCTGCCCGAAGGTACTCCCGGGCCTCGTCCTGCCGCGCCTTTTCGGCGCCTGTGGCGATCGCGGCGCGGACGTGCTCCGGGCCGTAGCCGAAGGCGTCCACCAGGTCCACTGCATGCGGGCGGATCTTGGTCAGTAGCCGGTTGATGTACTCACCCACAGTGCGACCGCGTTGCATGGAAAGCCTGCCGTTCATGAGGTACCAGGCCAGGTTCTTCTCGATCAGCGAGAGACCGAAAAGGTCCCGCAGCCACGTCAGCACAGTCTTGGTGCCTGGATCTGCGACGTCACGGAGTGCTTCGGTGAAAGCTTCCCATTGCAGCAGCTCCGCGTGTGCTTGGGCAGCATCGATGAGTTCATTCTGGTGTTGGTTGAACAAGGCGGCACCCTTGTCCTGGGGCAGCCGCCCGGCGCCCTTGAGCGCGGATCCGACGTCCGCCACCATGGTCTGGACCCTGTCGGTGAGGAGCGCCCGCTGTCCTTCCTCGTCACGGAGGGCCAGCGCCGCCTTCTGCACAGAACCGGTGTCGGCCACAAATTGGGCAACCTGCCGCAGGCCGGTGCGGTGAATGGCCGCACCTGTCGCCTGGCCTACGACGTAGCGCGCCAACACGCCAAAATCGACGTTCCGGAACTCCTTGGCGTAATCGGCAAGCAACCGTTTGGCCACGAGCTGGAGCAGCACCGTGTTGTCCCCTTCGAAGGTCGCGTACACATCGAGGTCTGCGCGGAGGGAAGCAAAGCGGTTTTCGATCAGGAAGCCGGCGCCGCCGCAGGCTTCACGGCATTCCTGCAGCGTATCCAGGGCGTGCCAGGTGCTGAGCGGCTTGAGGGCGGCTGCCAGGGTTTCCAGGTCCTGGCGGTCCTCATCGGTGTCGTGGGCGCCGGAAAACACGTCATCGAACTTCTGCAGAAGCTGCTCGTGGGCAAAGCCGGCGGCGTACGTGGTTGCCAGTCTCGTGAAGAGGCGGCGCTGATGCCGCTGGTAGTCGAGGAGGACTTCCTCGTCGGTGTGGGAGGAGGCGTTGAACTGGCGGCGTTCTGTGGCGTACTGGATGGCCGCCTTAAGCGCAATTTTCGAGGCGGCGACGGCGGCGCCGTCCAGGGAAACCCGGCCCTGGACCAGGGTGCCCAGCATGGTGAAAAACCGCCGGCCGGGGCTGGCGATCATTGATGTGTAGGTTCCGTCCGCGTCCACGTTCCCGTAGCGGTTCAGCAGGTTCGTGCGGGGAATGCGGACATTGGTGAAGTGCAGGCGCCCATTGTCTATTCCATTCAAGCCGCCCTTGACGCCGTCATCCTCGCCGCCGATTCCCGGCAGGAATTCCTTCGTTGCCGGATCACGCAGGTCAACGTAGAAGGCATGGACGCCATGATTGACGCCCTTGGTCACCAGCTGGGCAAAGACAACAGCACCGAGGCCATCGATGGCGGCATTGCCGATGTAGTCCTTCCACGCCGCGCGGAAGGGTGTGTGGACCACAAATTCCTGGGTTTGGGCGTCGTACGTGGCAGTCGTGGCGATGCTCGCCACATCCGAACCGTGGCCCGTTTCCGTCATGGCGAAGCAGCCGGGAATGTCCAGGTTCATGATGCCCGGCAGCCACTTAGCGTGGTGCTCCTCGGTGCCCAGGTGCATCACCGCCGACCCGAAGAGCCCCCACTGGACGCCTGCCTTGATCTGTAGCGACGGGTCGGCCGTGACCAACTCCTCAAATCCGGCGATATTGCCCCCATGATCATCCGAACCACCAAGGGCAGCCGGGAAGGCCCGGTGCACTGCTTCGTTGTCCACGAGGAACTTCAGCTGCCCGAAGGTGCGGCTCCGGTGGTCGGTGTGCGTCAGGCCCTCCGTCTTGTGCAGCTCAGGGCTTTTGGCAAGTTGGCGCGCCTGCCGGCGGATGCTGGCCCATCTACCCAGGAGCTGTTCACCCAGGGCGGCGACGTCGACGGCGGGCTGGGCCTTTCCGTGCTGGCTGCTCGAGGGCAACGCAGACGCCCTGGTCTGCTTGGCGGGCCGCGGCCCCTTGCCTGTCGGGCGGTCCACTACTTCAGTCATGTCAATGTCCTTCGTTGGTTCTGACAGGTGGTGTTCTGACGGTGATGCTCTCAGCTCGGCCAGTTAGGGGATTCCCGGGCTGAATGCGGATTTCATAGCGATTTGGCGGGGTCCAGCTCAGGGGCTATCCCCACGCACAGCCAGGCCGTGATCTGGCGTGCCATGGCTTCCTGGCCGGGCTTTGCCGGAGAATCGGGGGTGCTCAGCCACTGCTCCCCGGCGTTGCGGACCAGGCCGATAGCAGCCGTTGGCCAGTAGCCGATCACTGCTTCCTTGCCCTCGCCAAGATGTGCGCGCATAGGCGTGGCGATCATCTCCCCGATGGAGTCGAAAAAATGACCGAGGGCGCCGGAAATAGCTGCTGAACCGTGCAGACTGTCCGGCTCGCCACCGGATTGCCGTGTCACGAACGTGTACACATTGGGGCTGGTTTCGGCCATCTGCAGGTAGGCAGAGACCATGGCCAGCAGCCCCTCACGGGGAGTCTGGGCGTTTTGGGCGGCTTCGCCGATACGGCGTTGCATCTGGCTGAGGACAACCTCGCCCACTGCCTTCTGGAGCCCTGCCTTGTCCCCGAAATAGCGGTAGAAAACAGACTTCGACGTGCCGGCGGCGTGGGCGATCTCCTCCATGGAAGCATCACTGCCGAGGGCATGCACTGCCCGGCGCGCCGACTTGATCAGCTCCCGGCGTCGTTCTTCGCGGTGGCTCTGCCAGCGGGACGAGCGGCCGTCTTCGCTGACAATGACCGGGGATGGTGCTGCCTTCGCCTGAGGGTTGTTCACGATACCCAGCGTATCAGGTACGCTGGGTATCGGTAACAGACCACAACAGAGGAGACACCTATGTCCGTCGAAGGACAGTCCGTCGCAGGACCCCAGGAATCCAGCAGCCCGGTTGTCCCCGCAACCGTTCCAACGCCCCGCAGGGCTGTGGTGGTAGGCGGAAACCGGATCCCCTTTGCACGGTCAGGGGGCGCCTACACCAAGTCCTCGAACCAGGACATGCTGACCGCCGCCCTGGATGGCCTCATTGCCAGGTTCGGACTTCAGGAGGAGCGGATCGGCGAGGTCGCCGCCGGCGCCGTCCTCAAACACTCCCGGGATTTCAACCTGACGCGCGAGGCCGTCCTGGGCTCAGCGCTGTCCGCTGAGACACCCGCGTACGATGTCCAGCAGGCATGCGCCACAGGGCTGGAAACCGTTCTCGGCCTTGCCAACAAGATCAAGCTCGGCCAAATCGACTCCGCGATTGCCGGCGGCGTGGATTCGGCATCGGATGCGCCCATAGCCGTGAGCGAGGGGCTGCGGCAGGTACTGCTGGACCTCAACCGGGCCAAAACCCTCCCGCAGCGGTTGCAGGTGCTCAGCCGGTTGAGGCCGAAGGACCTCGCCCCCGATGCGCCCAACACGGGCGAGCCCCGTACCGGCCTCTCCATGGGCGAACACCAAGCGCTGACCACCGCCCAGTGGAACATCACGCGGGAGGCGCAGGACCAGCTTGCGTTCGCCAGCCACCGCAATCTCGCGGCTGCTTATGACGCCGGCTTTTTTGACGACCTCCTGACCCCCTACCGCGGCCTGGCGCGGGACTCCAATTTGCGGGCTGACACCACGCTGGAGAAGCTGGCCACGCTGAAACCGGTTTTCGGCAGGAACCTTGGGGCGGAAGCCACCATGACCGCGGGTAATTCGACCCCTCTGACTGACGGAGCCTCCACAGTCCTCCTCGCAGCTGAGGCGTGGGCTGATGCCCATGCCCTTCCCAAACTGGCAGCGGTCGTGGACGGTGAGGCGGCCGCCGTCGACTTTGTCCATGGCAAGGACGGCCTGCTGATGGCTCCCGCGTTTGCTGTTCCGCGACTCCTGGCCCGCAACGGCCTCACCCTGGCGGACTTCGACTTCTTTGAAATCCATGAAGCCTTCGCCGGCACAGTCCTCAGCACCCTGGCAGCATGGGAGGACGAAGAGTTTGGGCGCACCAGGCTGGGCCTTGAAGGCGCGTTCGGAACTGTCGACCGCGCCAAACTGAACGTCAACGGCTCGTCCCTCGCCGCAGGGCATCCCTTTGCCGCCACTGGAGGCCGCATCGTTGCCTCGCTGGCGAAGATGCTGCATGCCAAGGGCAGCGTTGACGGACGGCCGGCGCGTGGACTCATTTCCATCTGCGCCGCAGGTGGCCAGGGCGTTGTCGCAATTCTCGAAGCACTGTAGGGGGACCGGATGACAGACAAATACACGCAGTTCGTGAGCCACGGACTCGGCAGGAACGTCGCAAAGAAGCTGGGCCTCCCACAGCCGACGATCCTGCGGCGGTACGAGCCGGGGCAGCCACTGATCACCGGCCCGGTCCTGGTGCAAGGCAACTCTGCGGGAGCTGACGCGCTGGCGGCCAGCCTGCTCTCGTGGGACCTGGATGTCCGCAGACATGCCGTACCGCGCGAAAAACTTGGCGCCATAGTGCTGGTCCTCGATGAGCTGGACCGGCCCGACGATCTTGAACACCCAGTCCTGGCAGCGGCAGCTTCGCTCCGCGATCTCGCTCCCAGTGGCCGCGTCATAACCCTCTCCCGGCCTGCAGCCAACAGCGCGACCCCCTCACAGGCCGCGGCCAGGCAGGGCGTGGACGGCTTCTTGCGGTCGCTGGCAATGGAACTCCGCGCCGGCGCGACCGGCAACGGCATCCTGCTCGGTGATGGCGTCACCACTACCAGCCCCAGCGCCTTGGCAGCCTTGCGGTTCCTCCTCTCTGGACGCTCGGCATACGTGGACGGTCAGTTCCTGACTGTCACCTCGACGGAAGGCAGCCTGCCGGCAGATTTCGAGAAACCGTTGGCGGGCAAGGTTGCCGTTGTTACCGGTGCCGCCCGCGGAATCGGCGCATCGATTGCCCGGACCCTTCACCGCGACGGGGCAACCGTGGTCCTCGTGGATATTCCGGCGGCAGGAGACCATCTCGCCGCGGTGGCCAACGAAGTCCACGGCACGGCCCTCCAACTGGACATCAGCCGTGAGGACGCGGGCCAGCGGATCATCGAACATGCCGTGCAGCGGCACGGACGCCTGGACATCCTCATCCACAACGCCGGAATCACCAGAGACAAACTCCTGGCCAACATGGATCACGGGCGCTGGTCCGCCGTCATCAACGTCAATATTGCCGCCCAGCTCCGAATCAACGAGGCCCTCCTCGCTTCTGAACACTTTCGCGATTCACCCCGCATCGTGTCGCTGGCCTCCACCAGCGGCATCGCCGGAAACCGCGGCCAAACAAACTACGCTGCTTCCAAAGGCGGAGTGATGGGCATGGTGCGAGCCTCCGCTCCGCTCCTTTCCGAGCGCGGGGGAACGATCAACGCCGTGGCACCCGGGTTCATCGAAACCGACATGACCGCCAAAGTACCGCTGGCTCTGAGGGAGGCGGGCCGCCGGCTCAACTCACTCCGGCAGGGCGGCCAGCCCACCGACGTTGCCGAAGCCATCGCCTTCCTGGCCAGCGATGCCGCCGGAGGAATCAACGGCGGCGTCCTGCGGGTCTGCGGACAGTACATGGTGGGGGCATGACCACAGTCCAGCCGGTCATCCTGGGTGAGATGCCGTCCCTCTCCAAGCTGTATGTCAATGCGGCCGCGCAGGCCGCACGCCGCCGAATACTGGGATCCCACGATGCGGCTGAACTTCCAGAGGCCAGCCACGAAGTCAGGGGAGTCACTGCCGACGTCGGCAACCTCACTGCATATCAGCACCTCATCGGCGAGACGGCCAGCGATGTCCTGCCGGCCGGCTTCATCCATGCCCTCGCCTTCCCGCTTGCCATCAGCGTGATGAACAGGGATGACTTCCCATTGCCACTGCTGGGCATGGTCCATCTCAGCAACCATGTAGAACAACGGTCCCCAGTCCTGTTCTCGGAACGGCTGGACATCACAGCTCACGTGGAGAACCTGAGGGGCCACCGTTCCGGGACGCAAGTGGACGTGGTGGTGGAGGTGCGCAGTGCCGGGACGGCCGACCTCCGGTGGCGGGGAGTCTCTACGTATCTCGCCAAAGGCGTATTCCTGCCGGGGATCGACAAACCTTCGCCTGCTGAAAGCAGGGCTGACTTCAAAGCCCCCGATCCAACGGCCTTGTGGCACCTGGGCGTTGATACCGGCAGGGCTTACGCAGCAGTCTCAGGCGACTTCAACCCGATACACCTCAGCGTGTTGTCAGCCAAAGCCCTCGGGATGCGCCGGTCCATAGCCCATGGCATGTACTTGGCGTCGAGGGCGCTGGCGGACGTTGGCGCGGTCAAGGGGGATTCATTTAGCTGGGACGTTGACTTCGAAGCGCCGGTGTTCCTGCCGGCACGCGTTGCCCTTGACATCGGCAGCGAGCAGCTTCCAGCAGGGGCGTGGCAAAAGTCCGCTTTTGTTGCCTGGAACCCGAGGTCCGGCCGCAAGTATTTCGCCGGAACCGTGGCTGCACTCTAGGGTGCTGGCCTCACGGCGCGCAGGATCCGGTGCAGGCTCAGGAGGATCGATTCGGAAGCGGTCACGGTCCTTTCGTCCGGGTCAGGCTCTGCCAGGTCCGGGCTGGCTGTGGCGGCCATGCAGGCTGCCACAGCCGCTTCCGCCGAGCTGAACAGCCGGTGCTGTGATGCGGTGTCTTCACTATGGAATGAGCGCAACAGCTCTCCGGTGGCGGTCATGGCCTCTGCCAGCGGCACGCTGTCCCTGAAGGGGACCGTATACGGTACGTCTTCCTGCCAGATGACGTCGGAGAGAACCTCCGTCATGTCCTGGATGTGGAACGTCACCCTTTCCAGCTCGCGCAGGTTGCGGTAGTCCAGGTCCACGTCCCGGGGGTGGAGCCGCCGGCGCGGGTTCGCGCGCCGGCTGGCGTCTGCTTCCTGGACCAGGTGCCTGACGGACCGGGCGGCCGTTGCCAGCTCGTCCGAACGGCGGGACCAGTCCTCATGCTCCGGGGGCCACTTCTCCTTGAGCGCTGCCCCCATGTCGGTCAGCTGTGTGCCAAGTGCCAGTCGGAGCTCGTCCAGGCTGGCGGCCGCAGCATTGAAGTGCAAGGGCGGAAACACCAGGAGGTTCACGGCGATGCCGACAGCAACGCCCACACCCATCTGGATGAGGTAGCCGAAGGAAAAATCATCAGGGTTGCTTCCGCCCACCAACAGGACCAGCAGTGCCGCCGTTGGAATCCAGTCCCTTCCCGATCCCAGCCGCGGCAGGCCCGCGAGCAGCACGCCGATGCCCATGAAGACCGCAACGCTCACCGGAGAAGGATCCGTGACATTGACCAGGAGGAACGCAAGGCCAATTCCCATGGCCAGGCCCACCAAAGTCTGGAGGCCCTGGCGTACTGAACCGGCAACGTTGTGGTACATCGAGACCAAGGCGCCCAGAGGGGCATAATACGGATACTCCGCCGCCGCTCCCGGCATGTACGGGGCAACAAAAAAGGCCAGGCCGGCAGCCAGCGCAGCCTTTGCGGCCAGCTGAAGGCGCTGCACTTCGAACGCTACACCTACGCCTTTGACCGCCCGGCGCAAGAGCCTGGTCCCGTTAGGCAGCCTGGCCGCCCGCGGCGGTTGAGTATCACCCATCCGCCCCACCTTAGGGGCAGGGTCCCGCTAGGACAAGGCAGCGGCCGCACGCCTGACCTCAGCGGCCAGGCGGTGCGCCTTACCGGGAGTACGGCCGACCTCTGCGCGCTGCGGAATGTAGCCAAAACCAAGTCCGTAGGATGGGTCCGCGAAGCCCAGGGCCGCGTTGGCGCCTTCATGGCCAAAGGCGCGGTGGCTGCCAAAATTCCGTGACGGATGCGGCTTCATGAACACCACGGCAAAGGCGTTGTCGAGCCCCGAGGAACGGTCCAGGCCCCACACCTGTTCCTGGGACATCGCTGCCACTGTGCCAGGCGAGAGCAATGGCGGGCCGCCTTCGACGCCGGTGGTAGCCGCTGCGTACAGGCGTGCAAGCCCTTGGGCCGAACCGACCCCGCCGGCCGCGCTCATGCCGGCCTCCCGTACCGTCCGCTGGTTGGGCAGCTCCATGATGGTGCTCACGGCAGCGTTGCCATTGATTCCTTCAAGGCTCAGTGGGTCCAGCCACGGCTGCTGCGGGTCGGCGTCATAGAGGACATCCCGGTAGCGGCTGTCCAGCTCAACCGGCAGCCCCAGGAAGAAGTCGACACCGAACGGCTCGCGGATGCGGCTGTTGTACAGCGACTGGAGCGTGCTGCCGGCCACTCGCCGGCACAGTTCCTCCATCATGATCCCGATGGTGATCGCGTGGTATCCGAAGCAGCTGCCTGGGCGCCACGCCGGCACAGTTGCCGCTAGCCGCGCGGCGGCTTCCGGCGTAGTGAACTCACCGAGGGCGAAGCCGCCCTCGACGCCCAACACGCCGGCCTGGTGGGACAAAGCCTGACGGACAAGGAGGCGGTCCTTTCCGTGCTGCCCGAATTCCGGCCAGTAGTGTGCCATGGTGCGGTCCAGATCCAGCAGACCGTCCTGGACCAGCAAGGCAATCACCATCGCGGCCACGCCCTTCGAACAGGAGTAGGCGCCCGTGATGGAATCTGACGAGATGAGAGGGCCGCCGCTGAGCTCAACTACCTTGGTACCGTGCTGGTAGGCAGCCAGCTGCGCGCTGTAGCGCTCATCCTGGGCAAGGAGAGATTCGAACAGGTCAAAAACGCCCTCGAAACCGGGTGCGGCAAAGCCATGAGAAATCTGCATGGCCTTAGCTTAGCGGCTTAGAAAGCGCTTTCCGATGCTGACCCGGCCCCATGCCCTGGCGTCACCTTTTCATCTGGCCGCACCGGACCCGGGGGAGTACCGTTTCCGAAGGGGCGTCCGCCCAGGGATTCCCGGCCGTGGGCATCCAACCAGCCCGACAACTCCGGCCCCTGCGGCACGATGCCCGTGGGATTGATGTCCTCGTGCACGAGGTAATAGTGCTGCTTGATCTGGACGAAATCGATCGTGTCGCCAAATCCGGGCGTCTGGAAAAGATCACGGGCATAGCCCCACAACGCCGGCATTTCGGAAAGCTTCTGGCGGTTGCACTTGAAGTGGCCGTGGTACACGGCATCGAACCGGGCCAGGGTGGTGAAGAGCCGGACGTCCGCCTCGGTAATGGTGTCTCCGACCAGGTATCGCTGGCCGGAGAGCCGCTCCTCCAGCCAGTCCAAAGCCGTCCAAAGCCGGGCGAAGGCGGCGTCGTAGGCTTCCTGCGACCCGGCAAAGCCGCAGCGGTAGACCCCGTTGTTGACCTCTGTAAAGACGCGTTTGTTGACTGCGTCAATTTCTGCCCGCAGCTCTACCGGGTACAGTTGCGGCGCGCCCGCACGGTGGAACTGCGTCCATTCGGTGGAGAAGTCGAGGGTGATCTGGGGGAAATTGTTCGTCACAACTTCACCGCTGGCGACATCCACGATCACAGGGACGGTGATGCCCCTCGGATAGTTGGGAAACCGCCGGAAATACGCGGTTTGGATACGCTCGATGCCCAAGACCGGATCAACGCCGCCTGGGTCCAGGTCGAAAGTCCAGGAACGGGCGTCATGGGTGGGTCCAGGCTGCCCAAGGGAAATGGCATCTTCGAGGCCCAGAAGCCTTCGTACGATGACAGTCCGGTTGGCCCACGGGCAGGCTCTTGCAGCGATCAGGCGGTACCGTCCCGACTCCACGGGCCAGCCGCGTTCCCCGTTGGGTCCGGGAGTGCCTTCACGGGTGATCCGGTCCTCGATGTAATTGGTATCGCGGGTGAACTCCGCACCGCCGGTAACATAGGCACCCAACGTGCTGTGATCGTCGCCACCCTTGGGGCCGGACGTCGGCGCTGCTCCCGTTTCCTGTTTCATCCGACTACCCTATGCTCCTGCAACGAGAATCGCCGAGATAGGCTGCCAGGCCACCACCCACGAAGCCCCCACGACGGCGGCGAACAACGCAATCCAGATAAACGAGGGCACGGACGTGGAGCGATAAAGCAGATAGGCGTCGGAGCTGGCCAAACGGTCCCTGCGCCGAAAATGCACGTGCATGAGCTTGATCACATCGCGGACTGCAGCCACTAACAGAGCCAGCCCGAGCGCGATCGCCACATGGCCGGTGAAGGCGTGCGGAACGAAAAAAACCAGTGCGGCGCCCGCCGCGGCTGCGCACACGGTGATGAGGAACCCCGCCAGGTTGCGAACGAAAAGAAGCGACAGGAGCAGGGTCAGTGAGCCTGCCGTCAGCGCGGCCGGCCCCCAGCCGTTGAAGCCGGACCAGACCAGCGCCGCCCCGGTCAGTGCCGGCACGGGGTATCCCCAGAAGCCGGACCACACGGCAGCCAACCGGCCCCTGCTGTAGCTGGTGGTTGTCCCCGAGTGATCCAGGCTGAGCCTGATCCCGCCCAGTCTTTGTCCGCTCATAAGAGCGGCAAAAGCATGGCCCAGCTCATGGGTAGCGGTGGCCAACAGGCCAAAGTATCGCCAAGTGGCCCGGGGAATCGACAATGCAGTGGCCACAAGAAGGACCACCGCCAATTCACTGAGGGAAACATCAGGGAGGGCGGTCCGGCCGAAAGCTTCAACGAGGCGCTGCCACAGTTGACCGGGCAGGGTGTTCATCGCCTGCCCGCGGGGAGGTAGTCAGAGTGCGCCATAGCCCTCTACGGTACTAGAGGGCAGGTGGACCTGCCGGCGCCCCGGCCTGGGGCGCGCTATGAATCGAGGAATACCGTGTCCACTTTGAAGGAACGACTGCACGCTGATGTGGTGACGCACATGAAGGAGCGCAACAAGGTAGCGCTCACGACCGTGCGCAACGTACTGGGCGAGATCGAAACCCGCGAAAAGTCAGGGAAGACGCCTGTGGTGCTGGACGACGCCCAGGTGACGTCCCTGCTGCAGAAGGAAGCGGCCAAACGCCGCGACACCGCGCGGATCTATACGGAGGCAGGAGAACCTGACCGCGCTGCCGCTGAACTCGCCGAGGCGGAGGTCATCGAGGCTTACTTGCCAAAGCAGCTGACCGAAGCTGAAGTGGAAGCCATCGTTGATGCCGTCATTGCCGAGATCAGCGCCCAGGGCCAGGTGCCCGGCATGCGCCAGATGGGCGAGGTGATGAAGCCGGTCACGGCGAAGGTCGCTGGCCGCTTCGACGGAAAAGCCGTCAGCCAGATGGTCCGCAGCCGGCTCGGTTAAAACGAAAGGCACGTCCACGGTTGCCGTGGGCGCGCCTCATCGTCTCCGGGTGCGCCTGCGGTAGCGGGCGCCGGGGGTGTCCTTGTACTGCTATCAGCCTTCGCAGTCCGTGCAGTAGCTGTGTCCGTCTTTCTGCCGCGCGATCTGCGAGCGGTGCCGGACCAGGAAGCAGGAGTAGCAGGTGAACTCGTCATCGGCCTGGGGGATGACCTGGACGATCAGTTCCTCGGCAACGAATTCGCCGCCCGGAACGCCTGCGCCGTCCAGTCCATCTGCCTCATCGAGTTCCAGCACAACGCTGCGGGCGTCCGGTGCGTTCGCGGACTGGAGCGCCTCGAGCGAGTTGTCCTGCGACTCCTTGACGTCGGAGCGGAGTTCATCGTAATCGGTTGCCACTTAGGTGTTTCTCTTTTCTTTGGTTCAGTCTGTCGCGTATGCAACGTACAGCATGGCGCTGGTATTCCCCAACGGGCTAACGCTCCACTACACGTGTGGCGGGCGATATTCGATCCGAATGTGACCAACGGCATTGCTGCGGGCTACTAAAGCATGGAACCTGCAATCAGCACAAGGCCGACGGCGGACGCAGCCGGATCGAAGTTTGCCGCCATAGAAAAAAGCCCCTGGAATCCTTGGATTCCAGGGGCTTTCCCTTCTGTGCGCGGAGGGGGACTTGAACCCCCACCCCCTTTCGAGGACTAGCACCTCAAGCTAGCGCGTCTGCCATTCCGCCACCCGCGCAGGTGGTAATTCGGACAACGTTTCCGCCTTTCAGCGTTTCGCATTTCTCCGAAGCAGCGAGAAAGACTCTACATGAACTTTCCTGGAACATGAAATCGGGCCCGATGGGTAGGCTGAAGGCACGGAAATCCGCCCAGGTTCCCAGCAGCCGCCACCTTCATGAGGAGTGCCCAATGACCCAAATCCGTCCCGAAGATGAAGTCGTCCGGATCTGCCAGGAACTCATCCGGATTGACACCTCCAATTACGGCGACGGGTCCGGACCCGGGGAACGCGCCGCAGCCGAGTACACAGCCGGCCTGATCGAGGAAGTCGGGTTGTCCGCCGAAATCTTCGAGTCGGCCCCGGGCAGGGCAAGCGTCGTCTCCAGGATGGCTGGGGAGGACCCGGGCGCAAGTGCCCTCGTGGTCCACGGCCACCTCGACGTGGTCCCCGCTATCAGGGAGCAGTGGTCGGTAGATCCGTTCGGCGCGGAGCTCAAGGACGGCCTCATCTGGGGGCGCGGCGCAGTGGACATGAAGGACATGGACGCCATGATCCTCTCCGTCCTGCGCGGGTTCGCCAGGGAGGGACGGAAACCGAAGCGGGACATCATCTTCGCCTTCTTCGCTGACGAGGAGGCTGGGGGCGAATACGGGGCCCGGTACGCGGTGGACAAGCGCCCGGAACTTTTCGAAGGTGCGACGGAGGCCATCTCCGAGGTAGGCGGGTTTTCGGCAACCATTGGCGGGCAGCGCACCTACCTCCTTCAGACCGCGGAAAAGGGGATCTCCTGGCTCCGCCTCGTTGCCCACGGACGGGCCGGCCACGGTTCGCAGATCAATACTGACAACGCGATCACACGGCTGGCAGCCGCTGTGACCCGGATCGGGGAATACAAATGGCCCATTGAGCTGACCCCTACCACCCGTCAGTTCCTGGACGGCGTGACAGAACTCACGGGAGTGGAATTCGATCCGGACAACCCGGACATCCTCCTGAACCAACTCGGCACGGTGGCCCGGTTCGTGGGGGCAACACTGCAAAACACCACCAACCCGACCTTGCTGAACGGCGGCTACAAACACAACGTGATTCCGGAATCGGCCGAGGCCCTTGTTGACTGCCGCACACTGCCTGGCCAGCAGGACCACGTGCTCGAAATAGTCCGTGAGCTCGCCGGAACCGGGGTGGACGTCAGCTACGTGCACAACGATGTCTCCCTGGAGGTTCCCTTCGCGGGCAACCTGGTGGATTCCATGATTGACGCGCTGCATGCCGAAGACCCGGGAGCCAAAGTTCTGCCTTACACCCTCTCTGGAGGCACGGACAACAAGTCCCTGAGCCGCCTGGGCATCACGGGCTACGGCTTCGCGCCGCTGCAGCTTCCGGACGACCTCGACTTCACCGGCATGTTCCACGGCGTCGACGAGCGCGTCCCGGCGGATTCGCTGAAGTTCGGTGCGCGCGTGCTCAACACACTCCTTACGAACTACTGAGACAGGCCCAGCATGACACCCGAGGACGTGTTGCCGGACGCCCTGCTGGAGCGGTTCAGGGGGCGCGCCGCAACCTATGACCGCGATAATGCGTTTTTCCACGAAGACCTTGAGGAACTCGCCGCCGCCGGCTACCTTAGGCTCTTTGTCCCCGTGTCCGACGGCGGCCTGGGGCTTGGGCTGGAATCGGCGGCACAGTGCCAACGGCGGCTGGCAACGGCGGCGCCAGCCACCGCCCTGGCCGTGAACATGCACCTGGTCTGGACCGGCGTCGCACAGGTGCTCGCGGCCAGGGGCGATCAGTCCCTGGACTATGTCCTGCGGGAAGCGGCCGGAGGCGAGATCTTCGCGTTCGGGAACTCGGAGGCGGGCAACGACTCCGTGCTGTTTGATTCGCGCACGGTGGCGGCGCCGTTGCCGGATGGCGGTTACAGCTTCACGGGAACAAAGATCTTCACAAGCCTCTCGCCGGCCTGGACACAGCTGGGGATCTTCGGCAAAGATACCGAGGCCCGGAACGGCGAAGGGGAGTTGGTCCACGGTTTCCTCCGCCGGGACGCCCCCGGCTACCGGATCCTGGACGACTGGGACACGCTGGGGATGCGTGCGAGCCAGTCCAACAGCACAGTGCTGGACGGCGCCGAAATCCCGCCGGACCGGATCTTCCGCAAACTGCCCGTCGGCCCCAACGCCGATCCGCTGATTTTCGCCATCTTCGCGTGTTTCGAAACGTTGCTGGCCGCCGTCTACTCAGGAATCGGAGAACGGGCCCTGGATTTGGGGGTCGCAGCGGTTAAGCGGCGGACTTCGCTGAAGAATGGCGGCCGAAGCTATGCCCAGGATCCTGACATCCGCTGGAAAGTGGCAGAGGCGGCCATGGCCATGGACTGCCTCTATCCGCAGTTGGCCTTAGTGGCCCGGGATGTTGATGCCCTCGTCGACCATGGACCGCAGTGGTTCCCCAAGCTCGTGGGGCTGAAAGTCAACGCAACCGAAACTGCACGCCGTGTGGTGGACCTTGCCATCAGGGTAAGCGGCGGCTCAAGCTATTTCCGGGGCTCGGAACTGGAGCGGCTCTACCGCGACGTGCTGGCCGGCATATTCCACCCGTCGGATGACGAGTCGGCACACAACACGGTTGCCAACGCCTGGCTCGGCCCGCTCGAAGCCTGAACCGCCTCGGCAGCGAACCCCTAGACAGTCCGCTGGACCTGCATCACCCGGCGGCGGAGCCAAAAGCGCCTGCCTCCGCCCACGTACAGCTTGCTGCGCTCCAACTCCCACTTGCCGTATTCGGAATGTTCCACAAGACGGCGCCGGGCGTCAGGGAGGGAATCGTCAGGACTGACCGTCAGTACGAGGTACTCGTACTGCCTCAGATAGTCCCGTTCCCGCTGGACCGAGCTGGTGAGAAAATGTTCCTTCATTGCTCTCCATTTTCGTCCTTTTCCGGCTAACGTGAAGTCATGAGCATCGATCCGCGTGTCGCGCTTCAGTCCTTAACTTCCTCCTTGGAAGAACACCTTATAGCAGCGTCCAATCGCCGCGGTGATGGGGACCCCGCCGTAGAGGCGGCTTTTTTTGCCGTCGCGGATGCGTTCGAAGTTTATGAGGACGCCCTTTACGAGGCCTACAGCGAAGTGACGCCGCTGCAGGTTTTTGACGACGAAGAGGACGAAGACGAAGAACGGGATGTCGACGACGAAGAGGACTTGGAGATCCTCGAAGACTAGGACCCGGTCAACCGGCCGCCAGTCAGCGTTGGGCCGGTTCGGACACGTCCTCCAGGGCCCGCGAAATTTCCGGCGGTAGCGGGGAAAGCTGCGCGTCAAGGATTTCCTTGAGCTGGACAGGCGTCCGGGGGCCCACGACGGCCGAGGCCACTCCGTGCTGGGAGAGCAGCCAGCTGAGTGACACGTCGAGCGGCGTGCGCCCCAGACCCTTCGCAGCCATTGAAACAGCCTCCACCACACGGGAGGCCTCCTGGCCGAGATACGGTTCCACATAGGAGGTAAGGCCAGGGTTGGCCGCCCGCGAATCGCCCGGGATGCTGCCTCTGTACTTGCCCGTCAGCACTCCACGCCCCAGCGGCCCCCACGCCAGCAGCCCCAGCCCGGCGTCCTCCACCGCAGGAATCAATTCTTCTTCAGGCCTCCGCCGGAGCAGCGAATATTCTGCCTGGGCGGCAACCAGCGGGAATCCGGCGATGGCGGCGGCCTTGGCGCTCTGCCAGCCGTTGAAGTTTGAGATGCCGGCGTAACGGGCACGGCCGCTCCGTAAGGCGAACTCCAAGGCGGACAATGTCTCATCGAGGGGGACGTTGGGATCCCAGGCCTGGGCAAACCAAATATCGACGTAGTCGGTGCCCAGTCGTGCGAGGCTGGCATCGAGCCCCGACAGCATCGCGTTACGCGACGTGTCCACGGTCCGCCGGCCGTCCGGCGTCGAGATTCCGGCTTTGGTGGAGATCGAGACCTCGGTGCGGGAGACGACGTCGCCCAGCAGCGAGCCGATCAGCGCCTCCGACCTGCCGTCGGAATAAGAGGCCGCCGTATCGATGTGCCGGCCGCCCGCGTCCACAAACGTCCGCAGCAATTCGGTGGCGTCCTGCTCATCGGTTTCGCCAGCCCATGACATGGTCCCGAGAGATAGGGCGGAGACTCGCAATCCACTGTTGCCGACGTAACGCTGCTGCATAGCAGCAAGCTTACGGGGAATCAGCGGGGTCCATGACGTAGGGTCTTAGCGTGAACTGGTTTGAGGCGGCCCTGCTGGGCCTAGTGCAGGGACTGACCGAATTTCTACCGATTTCATCAAGCGCGCACCTACGGATCGTCGGGCAATTCCTGCCCAACGCTGCCGATCCCGGTGCCGCATTCACCGCTATCACGCAGCTCGGCACCGAAACAGCCGTCCTCGTTTTTTTCTGGCACGACATCGTCCGCATCGTCAAGGCGTGGCTGGGCTCGCTGACCGGAAAAGTCTCGCGACAGGACCCGGACGCGCGGATGGGCTGGCTCGTGATTCTCGGCAGCCTTCCCATCATCGTTCTGGGGCTCCTGTTCCAGGACCAGATCGAATCAGTCCTGCGCAGTCTCTGGATTGTTGCAACGACCTTGATCGTGTTCGGCCTGGTACTCGCCGTGGCGGATGCCGTGGGCAAACAGGAACGGGAGCTGACCCGATTAACCTATAAGCACGGCATCCTTTTCGGTTTCGCCCAGGCAATGGCCTTGATCCCGGGCGTTTCCCGCTCCGGTGGCACTATCACCGCGGGCCTGCTCATGGGGTACACCCGTGAAGCCGCCGCCCGCTATTCGTTCCTCCTGGCCATTCCCGCAGTCTTCGGCAGCGGACTGTTCCAGCTCTACAAGACGGTATCGAAGGAAGGCATCACAGGCCCCTACGGCCTGCCGGAGACTGCCATGGCCACCGTCATCGCCTTCGTGGTGGGCTACGTCATTATTGGCTGGTTCCTGAAGTTCGTCTCGACGCGCAGCTACCGGCTCTTTGTCTGGTACCGGATCTTCCTGGGCCTTGCCCTGTATCTGCTGCTCGGTTTCAATGTGATCAGTGCCTGACAGTAGGCTTGGCCTGTGAAGTCCTGGATATCCCGCCCCGTTCCTGACCTGCCCGGCCAAATGCCTGCCATCAGGCTTTTTGACACTGTCCAAGGCCGGGAAGTTGAACTCCAGGGCGACGGCGACCAGTCGTTGTATGTCTGCGGGATCACGCCTTACGACGCCACACATATGGGCCACGCGGCCAGTTACGTTGCGTTTGACCTGTTGAACAGGGCCTGGCGTGATGCCGGCCAGCGCGTGGCCTACGTACAAAACGTCACCGACGTCGATGACCCGCTGCTGGAGCGGGCCACTGCCACGGGCGTCGACTGGCAGGACCTTGCCGCCAGCCAGATCGAACTTTTCCAGACAGACATGGTGGCCCTGAATGTCCTCGCGCCGGACCACTACGTCGGCGCTGTGGAATCCGTCCCGCTGATCGTTCCCGCCATTGAGCGGCTCCTCAGCAAAGGCCTCGCTTACCGCGTACCCGGCGGAGCGGGCGAGCCGGACGGCGATGTCTATTACGACGTCGAGGCGGCCGGAAAGCAGTCCAGCGCCGCCGATGCCTGGACCCTCGGTGATATCTCCGGCCTTGTGGAAACGGAGATGCTGGAACTGTTCGCCGAACGCGGCGGCGACCCCGGACGTGCCGGCAAGCGGCAGGCGCTGGACCCGCTCCTGTGGCGAGTCGCCAGAAAAGGTGAACCCAGCTGGCCCGGGGGAGAGCTCGGAGACGGACGCCCTGGCTGGCACATCGAGTGCACTGTCATCGCCCAGGAGTACCTCCCCGCCCCGTTTACGGTGCAGGGTGGGGGCTCCGACCTCATTTTCCCGCACCACGAGATGGGTGCGGGCCACGCCTACTCCCTAGCGGGCGTTCCGCTGGCACACCACTATGCACATGCCGGCATGGTGGGGCTGGACGGCGAGAAAATGAGCAAGTCCAAAGGCAACCTGGTCCTGGTGTCGCGGCTCCGGGCCACGGGGGAGGAGCCCGCGGCCATCAGGCTGGCGATCCTGGCCCACCACTACCGGTCTGACTGGTCCTGGACCGACGCCGGCTTCGCGGAGGCGAAAGGTCGGCTCTCAGCGTGGCGCAACGCACTCGAGGCTGCTCCGGAAGGTTCTGCCCTCGGGCTGATCGCGGAAATGCGTGCCGCCCTCGCAACGGATCTGGACGCGCCGGCGGCGGTTGGGGCGGTCGACCGTTGGGCCGCCGGAGCCGCTTCCGCCGCGGCAGCGGGCAGCCAGCGGGACCGTGCCCTGGTCAGTGACGCCGTCGAGGCGCTGCTCGGCGTCGTCCTTTAGACCGCCGTCCTGACGGTGCCGTCACCGGCGACGAGCACCGGAGCTACGCCCTCATCAATCCCGCCGCCGAAAACGTAGACGCCCGCAGCCTTGGCCTCGTCGATGACGGCGTGCGAGGCTTCGACCACCGCCTCGAACTCCTCCTCCGGGGCCACCATCGCTTCACTGGGGAACGAGATCAGGTACTTCGTCATCGAGGACTCCTCTGCTGTGGCATTCTTATTGCTTGTCCTTGCCCCGGCGCTTCAGGTACCGCTCAAACTCCCGGGCGATGGACTCCCCGCTGGCCTCAGGCAGATCGGCGGTGTCCTTCGCTTCCTCAAGCTGGCGCACATAGGCTGCGATCTCTGGATCTTCGGTGGCGAGCTCGTCCACACCGCGTTCCCAGGCATCAGCTTCCTCGGCCAGTTCATGGGTGTCCAGCGGCACCTGGAGCAATTCTTCAATGCGGTGAAGGAGGGCCAGCTGAGCTTTGGGCGACGGCGCCTGGGCCACGTAGTGCGGCACGGCAGCCCACAGGGAGACGGTGGGGATCCCGGCCAGCAGCGCCACTTCGGCCAAAACTCCCACTATGCCGACGGGTCCCTCGTACTGGGAGGCCTCCAGGTTCAGCCGCTCCCGCAGCGGTGCATCGTCCGAGGATGTGCTGACCGGGATGGGGCGGCTGTGGGGCACATCAGCCAACAGGGCTCCGACCAGCACAACATAGTCCACATTCAGGGCTTCCGCGTGGACCAGCAGCTCTGCCGTATAGGCACGCCACTTGTAGGACGGCTCGGTGCCCTGGACAAAGATGACGTCCACGTTGGAATCGGGCGCGCTGGCCTTGTAGATCCTGGTGGATGGCCACTTGATCTTCCGTTCGCCGGCCGCGTTGCGCCTTACCGTCGGCCGGGTGAACTGGAAGTCGTAATATTCGTCGGCGTCGATGGACGCAACTTTCTTGCCGCCCCAGAGCTTGTTCAAGTACCGCAAAGAATCGCTGGCCGCTTCCCCGGCGTCGTTCCAGCCCTCAAAGGCGGCCAGCATTACGGTGATGCGTTCACCCTCAGCCACTGGCTGCAGGAACCGCTCCGGCCCGGCCTCGGCACCCGGTTCGGTGGTGTCTCCGTCGAAGCTATTCATCCCATCACCCTACGTCCAAGAACCCGCGTCACGCATAGAATGAAGCGCCGAAAAATGAGCGGCGCCGCGCCACGCCTGCCTACGGGATGCCATGTATTCGCCGAGGGCGTAGCCCACAGCCCGCGTCCAGCAGGGCACCGTAGACTGAACACATGCGATCCCCAGCCACAATTTCCCCCCTCAAAGCAGTCCTCTGGGACATGGATGGCACCATTGTGGACACGGAGCCCTACTGGATCGCGGCCGAACATGCGCTGGTGGAAGCCCATGGCGGCACCTGGTCCCACGAACAAGCCATTCAGCTCGTCGGCCAGTCGCTGACCTACTCGGCTGGCATCCTCCAGAACGCCGGAGTGGACCTGGAAGCCCGGGAAATCATCGACACACTCACGGCAGAAGTCATCCGTGGCGTGCAACGCCGTGTGCCGTGGCGGCCCGGCGCCCGTGAACTCCTGGACGAGCTCCACCAGGAGGGTATCCGGTGCGCCCTCGTCACCATGTCCGAGGGTCCACTGGCCCGGGAAATCGTTGCGAACCTCCCCAGGCCCTACTTTGAATTTGTGGTGACAGGGGACACCGTCACCCAGGGCAAGCCGCACCCTGAGGCGTACCTGACCGCGGTTGAACTGCTTCAGGGCTCTGATCCGGCCCTGACCATCGATCACTGCATCGCCCTGGAAGATTCCGCGCCCGGCGTTGCAGCTGCAGTGGCTTCCGGCGTATCCACGGTGGCCATTCCCCACATCGTGCCTATCCCAGACAGCCCCCGGCACACCACCTGGGAGTCCCTGAAGGGCCGGACGGTGGCCGAACTGGTCGCCATTGCCGCGGACCGCAACGGAACAGGCGGCACCGGGCGTCTGCTGGAAGCGGCGCAGGGGAGCCCCGCAGATGGGTGAGAAAACCACGCCGGCACGCCGCGAAGGAATCCCCCTCGGCAGGATCGCGGGCATCCCTGTCATCCTGGCCTACTCATGGTTCGTCATCGCCGCCTTCACCGTGATTGTTTACGGGCCCGTGCTGCGGGAGAACAATCCGGCTCTCGGCGTAGCCGCCTACACGGTGGCATTTGCCTATGCCATCCTGCTACTGATTTCCGTGCTTGTGCACGAACTCGCCCACGCACTGACCGCGAAAATCTATGGCTGGCCGACGCAGAAGATCGTCCTGAACCTTTGGGGCGGGCACACCCAGTTTGAGAACTTCACAGCCACTCCGGGCCGGTCCGTGCTTGTCGCGCTTGCAGGACCAGCCGCGAACTTCGCGCTGGCCGGTGGCGCGTGGCTGGTCCTGTCCGGCGCCAGCCTTCCCAGCGTCGCAGAACTCCTGACCAACATCTTTATGTGGGCCAACCTGCTGATCGGTATTTTCAACGTCCTTCCCGGGTTGCCCCTCGACGGCGGCAGGATCGTCGAATCCGCCGTATGGAAAGCCACGGGCAGCCAAGCCAAAGGCACGGTCGCCGCAGGCTGGGCAGGCCGCGTCATCGTCGTCGCCCTGGGTTTCTGGTTCCTGGCCCGCCCCGTCCTGGCCGGAGAAACGCCCGAACTCAGCCTGCTGATGATCACCGTCCTGGTGGGTGGATTCCTCTGGATGGGGGCATCAGCGTCTATCCAGCAGGGAACCATGCGAGGGCGGCTGCACCTCGTCAATGCTGCCGCACTGGCCAGGCCCGCCGTCGGAATTCCCAACACCTCCACGGTGGCGGACGTCCTTCGGCTGTCACCGACCGGTGTCCCTGCCGTTGTGGTGTGCGGACCCGATGGACGCCCGCAGGCCGTAGTAGACCCCCCGGCAGTGGCCGCAGTTCCGCCGCACGCCACAAGTTCCACGCCAGTAACGGCGGTGTCCTATGCCCTTGGTGCAGGCGCCCACGTGCCTGAGTGGTCAAAAGGCCAGGAGCTCATCCAGTACCTCGGCCAGCTGGAAGGCCAGGAGTATGCGGTGGTTGACCACCGCGGCACAGTGACCGGGCTGCTGGCCCAGGATGTTGTGGTGGCAGCCATCACCGGTAAGAGCGTGCGCCCCAATAGGTATCCACAGCGCCAGAACCGGTAGAGTTACCTGCCGGTCGCGTTTAGCTGCCACACGGTTTCCGTTGTGGGGCCAGGCCGGACAGGACAGCCCCCACCAAGTGCGCAGCCCCACAGTTTTACAGGAGCGAGGAAAATTCATGAGCAGCGAATCTGCCGCCACCGAAGCCGCAGCAAAACCCCAGACAGGTGTTGCCGCCAACGGAGCCCAGCCGGTGGGAGCTGCGCGGCGCCGGGGACCCTTCCGTGAGGGCGAACGCGTCCAGCTGACCGACGAGCGCGGCCGCATGAACACCATCACTCTTGAGGTGGGTGGCGCCTTCCACACCCACCGGGGATTCCTCAACCACGACGAGATCATCGGCAAGGTTGACGGCTCCGTCGTGGTGAACAACGTAGGCCAGCAGTACCAGACGCTGCGCCCCCTGCTCTCCGACTTTGTCCTGTCCATGCCCCGCGGCGCCGCCGTTGTCTACCCCAAGGACGCCGGCCAGATCGTCACCATGGCGGATATCTTCCCCGGGGCCAGGGTGGTTGAAGCGGGCGTCGGCTCGGGAGCACTGTCCATCTCCCTCCTGCGGGCGGTGGGCGACAACGGTTACCTGCACTCCTTCGAACGGCGGGAAGAATTCGCCGACATTGCCCGCGGCAATGTTGAAACAATCTTCGGCGGACCCCACCCGGCGTGGAAAGTTTCACTCGGTGACTTCCAGGAGGAAGTTGTCCGCAGCGAAGCCCCCGGATCCGTTGACCGGGTGGTTCTGGACATGCTGGCCCCTTGGGAGTGCCTCGACGCCGTAGCAACAGTGCTTGCTCCGGGCGGCGTCTGGATCAACTACGTGGCCACAGTGACCCAGCTTTCCCGCACGGCTGAAGCTATCCGCGCCGACGGCCGTTTCACCGAGCCCGACGCCTGGGAGTCCATGGTCCGCGGCTGGCACCTTGAAGGCCTCGCGGTCCGCCCCGACCACCGGATGGTTGCCCACACAGGTTTCCTGCTGGTCACCCGGCGCTTGGCCGACGGCGTGACCGGGATCTCTGTCAAGCGGCGCCCGTCGAAAACCGACTTTGACGAAGCCGATGTGAATGCCTGGACACCGGGAGCGGTGGGGGAGCGGCTGGTCTCAGACAAGAAGCTCCGCCGAGCCGCCCGCGACGCAATCGCGGGGACCAACGTCAAGGACGATCCGGAGATCACGAACTAGTCCAGATTTCGGGAGTCTTCAGCTGTACCTGCCAACTTGGGGCTAAGGTCTTAAGAGAAGCGCAGGAAGGGGCTGATGCATCATGGAGACTCCGAACCAGGACTCCGGACGTACACCGGCAGAGCAGTCTGCCGTTAATGATTTGTCTGTTGCTGACAGGCAGGTCAACATCCTCCGGGACAAGCTCAGGCACATTGACCGCCAACTCGCGGCCGCAACACAGAACAACGCCAAGCTGGTCACCATGCTGGAAGCCGCGAAAGCGGAGATCCTGCGGCTCAAGAACGCCCTCGACCAGGAGGGGCAGCCGCCATACAGCTTCGGCACCATTCTCCAACTCAATCCGAAGCGCCAGCCGTCCGCCGGCAACAGCGGCCAAGCCACCACCGAGGAATCAGCGGACATCTTCAATGCCGGCCGGAAGATGCGGGTAGGCATCAGCCCCTTGGTCAACATCAGCCAGCTGGCCGTTGGCCAGGAAGTCCTCCTCAACGAGGCCCTTCTGATTGTTGCCGGCCTTGGCTACGAACGCGCCGGCGAGCTGGCAACCCTGAAGGAGATGCTGGGCACGGACCGGGCCCTCGTCGTCGGACGCGCCGACGAAGAACGGGTCATCAGGCTCTCAGGCGCCCTGCTGGGCGAAAAGCTCCGGGTTGGGGACGCCCTATCCATTGATTCGCGGACAGGCTATGCGCTGGAGAAAGTCCCGCGGTCCGAGGTTGAGAACCTGGTCCTGGAGGAAGTTCCCGACATCACCTACGAGGACATCGGCGGGCTTGGCCCGCAGATCGAACAGATCCGCGACGCCGTCGAATTGCCGTTCCTTCACCCAGACCTCTACCGCGAGCATGGACTGAAGGCCCCCAAAGGCATTCTGCTGTACGGCCCCCCGGGCTGCGGTAAGACCCTGATCGCGAAGGCGGTGGCAAACTCGCTGGCAGCCCGGGCAGCGGAGCGGTCCGGGAACGTCGACCTGAAGAGCTACTTCCTCAACATCAAGGGCCCCGAACTGCTGGACAAGTACGTCGGTGAAACCGAACGCCACATCCGGCTGATCTTCTCCCGTGCGCGTGAAAAGGCCTCGGACGGCAGCCCCGTTGTAGTGTTCTTCGACGAAATGGACTCCCTGTTCCGCACACGCGGTACGGGCATCTCCTCCGACGTCGAAACCACCATCGTGCCCCAGCTTCTGAGCGAGATCGACGGCGTGGAGCGCCTGGACAACGTCATCGTCATCGGCGCGTCCAACCGCGAAGACATGATCGACCCCGCGATCCTTCGTCCGGGCCGGCTGGACGTCAAGGTCAAGATCCAGCGGCCGGATGCCGAAGCAGCCGCGGACATCTTCAACAAATACATCACCACGGACCTGCCCTTCCACGAGTCTGACCTTGCCGAATACGACGGCGATGTCCAGGCCACCGTGGACGCCATGGTCCAGCGCACGGTGGAAGCCATGTACTCCACGGAGAAGTCCAATGAATACCTGGAAGTCACGTACGCCAACGGGGACACCGAGATGCTCTACTTCAAGGACTTCAACTCCGGGGCGGTGGTCCAAAACGTTGTGGACCGGGCCAAGAAGTATGCCATCAAGGACCTGCTGACCCTCCACCAGAAGGGCCTGCGGATCGAGCACCTCCTCCGGGCCGTCGTGGACGAATTCCGCGAGCATGAGGATATGCCGAACACCACCAACCCGGATGACTGGGCCCGCATCTCGGGCAAGAAGGGCGAGCGGATCACCTATATCCGGACCATCGTCCAGGGCAAGGCCGGACAGGAACCCGGGAAGTCCATCGAAACGATGCCCAGCACAGGACAGTACCTGTGACGGCTGCTGCGGAACCCGCCAGCGGAGGATCACTCCCCGTCGGCGGGGCCATGCGGGTTATGGGTGCGGAGACGGAATACGGGATCCACGCTCCAGCTGCTCCCTCGGCTAACGCCACCATGATGTCGGCCCGGGTAGTGCAGGCATATGCGCAGGTGACACGCCAGCGCGCGGCCGGCGGCGCCGAAACGCGGTGGGACTACACGGATGAGGAGCCGCTGCACGACGCCCGCGGCTGGACCCTTGACCGGGCCTCGGCGCACCCGAGCCAGCTCACGGACCAGCCGCCGGTCCTGGATGCGGAGGCCGTCGCCCTTGCCTACGGCCGCGAAGAACTGGAACTGGACGGACAGGACGAGTCCGGGACACTGCTGATGAACATGGTGCTCGGTAACGGCGCCCGCCTGTATGTGGACCATGCCCACCCGGAGTACTCAAGCCCCGAGGTCACCAACCCCCGCGACGCCGTGACGTGGGACGCCGCCGGCGACCTGGTGGCATTGGCCGCGGTACGCCGGCTCACCATGGACCCCGAGTTGCCCGCGGTAAACCTATACAAGAACAATACGGACAACAAGTCCGTGTCCTATGGCTCGCACGAGAACTACCTCATGCCACGCTCCGTTCCGTTCGGGGACATCGTGCGCGGGTTGACGCCCTTCTTCGTTACGCGGCAAATATTTTGCGGCGCGGGCAGGGTGGGCCTGGGCCAGGACAGTTCTGTTCCGGGGTACCAGATCAGCCAGCGGGCCGATTTTTTTGAGGCGGAGGTCGGCCTTGAAACCACCATCCGGCGGCCCATCATCAACACCCGCGATGAACCGCATGCCACGGCGGACAAGTACCGCCGGCTGCACGTCATCATCGGCGACGCCAACTTGAGCCAGGCGTCCAACTACCTCAAGTTCGGCACTACTGCCATGGTCCTCAGTCTCATCGAGGCGGGCCTGGCACCGAAGCTGGAGGTGCATGAACCGGTCGCCGCACTGCAGGCCATCAGCCATGACACGTCCCTGACCACCAAGCTGCGGTTGCTGGACGGGCGCCGCGTCACTGCGCTGGACCTGCAGTGGATCTACCACGAAGCAGCGGCAAAGCTCGCCCAGGACACCGGGGTTTCCGACGCCCTCGACGGCGACGGCCACACGCACGAGGTGCTGGAGCGCTGGGCCAACACCCTGACGCAGCTCGACAGCGACAGGTCGGCAGCGGCTTCCTCGGTCGAATGGCTCGCCAAGCTCTCGCTCCTTGACGGCTACCGGGATCGGGACGGACTTGCCTGGGACGATGCCAGGCTGGGCCTTGTGGACCTCCAGTGGGCGGACATCCGGCCAGAGAAGGGCCTTTACTACCGCCTTCTGGCGAGGGACCGGATGCAGCGGATTGTGAACGACGCCGACATCGCCGCAGCGGTCACGGAACCGCCGTCGGACACCCGGGCCTACTTCCGCGGCCGCTGCGTCAGCAGCTTCGGGAAGGATGTCGTGGGGGCCAGTTGGGACTCGGTAATCTTCGATGTGCCGGGCTACGGACGTCTCCAGCGGGTGCCCACCCGCGAGCCGCTGAGGGGGACCAAAGCACTGACAAGTGGCCTGTTTGCCCGGCACCGGGAGGCTGGTCCTTTCCTGGCAGAACTGCTCGGACATAACACCAATCCGCCGGGGGCGTAAACCACCCCGGCAGCCCCGGAGCGTGGCAATATGGGCGTATCGGATGTTCCACCCGGACCCGAGCTTTAAGGAAGAGGGAGATAACAATGGCAGGCCAGGAGCAGCAGCAGCCGCAGTCGCACGACAGCCAGGTCGAAGAGGACGTGCCGGAGGCCCCTCCCGCGCCGCCCGAAGCGCAGGCATCCGCAGCGACCCAGGGCGTGGATGACCTCCTTGACGAAATCGACGGCGTCCTGGAATCCAACGCCGAAGAATTCGTTCGGGCGTTCGTCCAAAAGGGCGGTCAGTAACCGGTCCGACAAGGCGGCGGGAGCCGCGGACGGCCGCAGATCTGGCAAGACGTTGACTTACTACGTTGAAGGAGTGCATCAGTGCAGGAACCGACCGCCCACCAGGTAGCCGCCAACGCGACATCCTCGTTCACCGAGCATCTGCAGCGGGATCGGCCGGAACTGCTTCCGTACAACCGGGACTTACCCGCCGGGGCAGCCGCCACGCCGCTGCAGGTGCCGCACGCCACCACCATCGTGGCTTTGAGCTACGAGGGCGGAGTCCTGATGGCCGGAGACCGCCGGGCGACCATGGGCAACGTCATTGCCAGCCGCCACATCGAGAAGGTGTTTCCGGCCGACCACTACTCGGTGCTTGGCATTGCGGGCACGGCCGGCATCGCGATCGACCTCACCCGATTATTCCAGGTTGAACTTGAGCATTACGAAAAAATAGAGGGCACGCTGCTCAGCCTCGAAGGTAAGGCCAACCGACTGGGGGCCATGATCCGGGGGAACCTGCCCATGGCGCTGCAGGGGCTGGCGGTGGTGCCCCTCTTCGCCGGATTTGATACTGCCGCGGGGTTGGGCCGGCTGTTTTCCTATGACGTGACCGGCGGCCGGTACGAAGAACGCGAACATCACACGGTCGGTTCCGGCTCCGTGTTCGCCCGCGGCGCCCTGAAGAAACTCTGGCGGCCCAACCTGACCGAAGCCGAAGCGGTCGCTGTCGCCGTCGAGTCCCTCTACGACGCAGCCGACGACGACTCTGCCACAGGCGGCCCCGACCCCGTCCGCCAACTGTGGCCCGTGGTGTATACCGTCAGCCGGAGCGGAGCCCGGCGCGTACCCGAGTCCGAGCTCGCTGCGGTTGCAGGCAGCATCATTGAAGCGCGGACCATCGCCCGGCGGGAGGCCTAGAAATGACCCAGCAGTTTTATGTTTCCCCCGAGCAGCTGATGAAGGACCGTGCGGACTTCGCACGGAAAGGCATTGCCCGCGGCAGGTCCGTCGTGGTGGTCAGCTGCCAGGACGGCATCGCGCTGGTGGCCGAGAACCCCTCGCCGTCCCTGCATAAGATCGGCGAAATCTACGACAAAATCGCTTTTGCCGCCGTTGGAAAGTACAACGAGTTCGAGAGTCTCCGGCAGGCCGGGGTGAGGTATGCCGACGTCCGGGGCTACTCCTACGACCGCGAGGACGTCACCGCCCGCGGACTGGCCAGTGTCTACGCCCAAAGCCTTGGCGCAGTGTTCACTGCAGAGCAGAAGCCTTTCGAGGTGGAGCTGGCAGTCGCCGAAGTCGCCCAGACCCAGGAAGAGGACCACCTCTACCGCCTGACGTTTGACGGGTCCATCGCAGACGAACAGGGGTTCATCGTGATGGGCGGCCAGGCGGACCGGGTCTCTGCCGCCATCGCGGACGGCTGGCGCGCTTCGTTGCGTTTCCCGGGAGCGATCCGCTTGGCGATGGGAGGACTCGTCACCGACGCCGAAGCCGGCGCGCTGCCGGCCACGGCGGTGGAAGTCGCTGTCCTGGACCGGCTCTCGGAGAGCTCGCGCGGGTCCCGGCGTGCGTTCCGACGATTGAACGACCCCGACATCACGGCGCTGCTGGCTGAGGAGGACTGAGATGGACAAGAGGATCTTCGGTATCGAGACCGAATTCGGCATTTCGTATTCGAGCCCCGATTCGCGGCCGCTGGCCCCGGAAGAGGTGGCCCGGTACCTTTTCCGCAAGGTAGTCAGCTGGGGACGCTCGTCCAACGTCTTCCTGACCAACGGCTCACGCCTCTACCTCGACGTGGGATCGCACCCCGAGTACGCCACCGCCGAGTGCGACGACCTCGCGCAGCTGATCGCCCATGACCGGGCCGGCGAACTGATCCTCGATGACCTCGTGGACGAAGCCCAGTCCCGGCTGGCGGCAGAAGGCTTCAACGGCACCGTCTACCTGTTCAAAAACAACACCGATTCCGCCGGCAACTCCTACGGCAGCCACGAAAACTACCTGATTCCCCGGCGTGGGGAATTCTCCCGGCTCGCCGAAATCCTCATTCCCTTCCTCGTGACGCGCCAGCTGATTGCCGGCGCAGGAAAAATCCTCAAGACCCCGCACGGCGCCACCTACGCTTTTTCGCAGCGTGCAGACCACATCTGGGAGGGCGTGTCCTCGGCCACCACCCGGTCCCGTCCGATCATCAACACCCGCGACGAGCCCCACGCCGACGCCGAATTCTTCCGCAGGCTCCACGTGATCGTGGGCGACTCGAACATGTCCGAGACCACCGCCCTCCTCAAAGTGGGAACGGTGGACCTGATCCTCCGCATGATCGAGGCGGGTGTGATCATGCGCGACATGCGCATGGAGAACCCCATCCGGAGCATCCGGGAGATCTCCCACGACCTCAGTGGACGGGCCTTGGTCCGGCTGGCCAACGGACGCCAACTCACAGCCCTGGAGATCCAGCAGGAGTACCTGACGAAGGTCACTGCTTTCGTCCAGGAGCATGGGGCGCACAACCCGCACGTGCCGTTGATACTGGACCTGTGGGGCAGGACGTTGAGGGCCATCGAGAGCGGAGACACCAGTTCGATTGACACCGAGATCGACTGGGCCATCAAAAAGAAGCTGATGGACAACTACCGGCAACGGCACGGGCTCGGCCTTGATGCACCGCGGATCGCACAATTGGACCTCACTTACCATGACATCTCCCGGACGAGGGGGCTGTACTACCTCCTACAGTCCAGGGGCGCCGTCCGCCGCGTGGTGGACGACACCGTGGTCAAGGATGCAGTGGACGCTCCGCCGCAGACCACGCGCGCCAAACTGCGCGGCGACTTCGTCCGGCGTGCCCAGGAACTCGGCCGGGACTACACAGTTGACTGGGTGCACCTGAAACTCAATGACCGCGCCCACCAGACCATCCTCTGCAAGGATCCGTTCCGAAGCGTTGATGACCGTGTGGATGCGCTCCTGGACTCTATGGGCTGACACCCAGCTTCAGGGGCTATTCTGGATGGGGCCGTTCTTCGGTCCTGAGCTGCGCCGAGCGATATTTTCCGGTGCAGCGTCCATCCTGCCCCGACGAAAGTTCTTACGTGCGCCGACTACTAGCAATCCTTATCCCCGGTCTGCTGCTGCTTACCGCCTGTGGAGGCGGGACGCCCGCAGCACCGGAGCCCACCAGCCAGTCCGCAGGTGATACTGCCAAGTTCGACTCCCTGAAACTGACGGACAACGGGGACAAAAAAGCTCCCGGTGTTGAGTTCACCAAGCCGCTGGACGTAGCGGAGCCCACCATCAAGGTCGTCACCGAAGGCACCGGCGATTCCCTCAAGGCGAACCAGGTGGCCAACATTTCCATCCTCGCCCTGAACGGCACTGACGGGGCCACGCTCGAAGACACCTACGCAGGCGAACCCGAGCCCCTGGAACTGAACGAGGAGCTAAAGACCGGCGGCGCCGTCATCTATAACGCTTTTGTCGGTTCCAAGATCGGCTCGACCCTGGCCCTGGCCATTCCTGGCAAGGCGGCAGCCGCTGAAGGCGCCGCAGCGCAGCCCACCCAGCTGCTGCTGATTAAGGTACTTTCCGCCACGGATGTAACCCCGGTGCTCGAAAAGCCCGAGGGTGAAACAGTGACCCCGCCCGCCGGCCTCCCCACGGTCAAAGACAACGACCAAGGCGTGCCGGAAATCTCCGTTGAGGGTGTCGCAGCCCCGACTGCCCTCGTGTCCCAGGACCTGATCAAGGGCACCGGCGCGGAAGTCAAGGAAACCGACACACTGACGGTGAACTATGTGGGCGTCACCCTGGTTGGCGGCACCAAATTCGACTCCAGCTTTGACCGTGGCGAGACGGCCAGCTTCGCGCTGACCGGCGTCATTCCGGGCTGGACCAAGGGCCTTGCAGGCAAGACGGTGGGCTCCCGGGTCCTTCTGGTCATCCCCAAGGACCTCGCGTATGGTGATGCAGGCCAGGGCGAAGCCAAGGGCGACCTTGTCTTCGTCGTGGATATCCTCGGCGCCAAATAGCCCCATCGCGGGCCCCAAACCGGGCCCGGCAAGACTTCAGGCAAACTTCACCCGCCCAACAAATAAAAGGAGCAAGCATGTCATTTGGTCAGCGCGAATTCGACCGCCAGAAGCCGGAAATTGACTTCCCGGAAGGCGATGTTCCCACGGAACTGGTCATCACCGACCTCATTGAGGGCGACGGTGCCGAAGCGAAAGCCGGCGACACCGTGTCCACCCACTACGTAGGTGTCGCCTGGTCCACGGGCGAGGAATTCGACGCCTCCTGGGGCCGGGGCGCTCCGCTGGACTTCCGGGTCGGCGTTGGCCAGGTCATCCAGGGTTGGGACCAGGGCCTGCTGGGCATGAAGGTTGGCGGCCGTCGTCGCCTGGAGATCCCCTCGGAGCTGGCTTACGGCTCCCGCGGTGCCGGGGGAGCGATCAAGCCCAACGAAGCCCTGATCTTCGTCGTCGACCTCGTGGGCGTCCGCTAAGCGGAGCCCTCCAGGCCCCAGGGCGCGGTAATGATCGGATGAGCTCATCCGTTCATTACCGCGCCTTCTGCTTTCCCCCGCGGATTTTAGTAACGTAGCGAGGGTGTCCCCATCCCGTACAGAACGCCTGCTTAATCTCCTGATAGCCCTCCTGAACACCAGGTATGGCCTGCACCGCAGCGATTTGCGCGAAACGGTCTACCGTGACGTTGCCGGCAACGACGTATCTTTCGGGCGGATGTTCGAACGAGACAAGACTGACCTGCGAAACTTCGGGTTCGACGTCGAAACCGTCACCGACCTCGGATGGAGCGAGGACGACCCCGCAACCACGCGATACCGGATCGGCAAGGAGTCCAACCGGCTTCCGGACGTCGAACTCAGCCCAGGGGAGTGGACGGTGATTCTCTTGGCCTCGCAGCTCTGGGAGCGTGCGGCCCTGGGCACCGCCGCGGCCAATGCCCTGCGAAAGCTCCAGGCGTCCAGCCGCCTCACTGACGTTGAACTGCCTCTCGGGGTCCAGCCGCGGATCAAACCCGCCGGAAAGGCCTTCGACGACCTCGTGGCAGCCATGCACGCCCAGCACCCGGTCTCCTTTTCCTACCTCGCGGGAAGTACAGGGAAAGAAGAACAGCGGACCGTTGAACCGTGGGGCCTGGGCAGTCGCTTCGGCCAGTGGTACCTTGCCGGCTACGACCGGACTCGACAGGCTCCTCGGCACTTCCGGCTGTCCCGTCTGACCAGCGCCGTCACCGTCCTGGATAAAGAGCGCTACTCGCCGCCAGCGGACTTCAACATCCGGGCGGAGCTGGACCGGCTGCCGGAACTGCCGCTCCGGACCGCCGAGGTGGATGTGCGGGTCGGCCGCTTGCTGGGGCTTCGCCAGCGGGCCCTGTCAGGCGACATTGGCCCATCGGGAACGCCCGACGCCGGCTACGACCGCCTGAGCGTCCAGTACCGGGACGTGGAGGTACTTGCAGAGGAACTGGCCTCCTACGGTCCGGACGCCACCGCTGTGACGCCTGATGACCTCGTCACAGCTGTCCGGCGCCGGCTGCGGGCCGCAGCCGACTTCTGTGCGGCTCCGATTCCGGTCATTGACTTCCCGAACCAGCCCCGGCCGGGCAGCGTCCGGACCCGGACTTCCGAAGACCAGCTCAAACGCATGCTCCAGCTTGTTCCGTTTCTCGTCCACAACCAGGGATTGCACATCCAGGAGGTCGCTGAACGGTTTGGCGTCACGCGCAAGGAACTTGAAGGGGACCTGCAGATCCTGATCTGCTCCGGGCTGCCTGAGGGATATCCTGACGACCTCCTGGATATCCAGTGGGAGGACGACCACGTTTACATCACGCAGGACCTGGACCTCAAAAGACCGGTCAGGTTCACCGTGGAGGAAGCCTGCGCACTCCTGACGGGCTTGGAAACACTGAACGGGCTGCCGGAACTCGCTGAAGGCGGCGCTCTGGAGTCGGTCACCCTGAAACTGATGGCTGCAGCCGGAGAGGAAGGGCTGCGCGCGGGAACGTTGGCCGGGCCGGAGGTCGGCCCCGCTGATTCGGCCACGCTGGACGTCGTCCGCCAAGCAATCGAGTCCCGGTCGCAGCTTCGCCTGGTATATCTGTCGCCGCTGCGGGACCGCGTTTCCGAACGGAACGTGGACCCCCTTCGGCTCTATTCGCTGGACAATACGTGGTACTTCGAAGCCTACTGCCACTCCGCCCAAGGCCTGCGGAACTTCCGTCTTGACGGCGTGCAGGATCTGCACCCGAACGGCAACGCGGCGTCGACAATGCTGCAGCCCAACGAAGGCTTCCCGGCCAAGTTGTTTACACCGAACGACGACGACACGACTGTGACAGTCCAGCTCACCAGGCGGGGCGCCGGGCTGGCAGAGGACTACTACGCCGAGCGGACTTCGCCCCTGCCCGACGGCGGTCTGCTGGCTGAAATCCGCTTTGGCAACACGGCGTGGCTGCCAATGTTCGTAGCACAGCACGGCGGGGCGGTGCGCATCCTGGAGCCACGGGAGCTTGCCGACCAGTCCCGCGCCTGGGTTGCGGCGGCACTGACCCGGTACGGCGGCTAGACTTCTCAGCATGCCTTGGTGGTCTTGGATCCTTATCTGGATAGCGCTTGTTGCGGTGTCTGTGCTGTTTTATGTCCTGTTGGGCATCCGGTTGTTCCGCCAGTTCATGGCGACGCTGAAGGATCTGGGCGCAGCCGGGGAGAAGCTTGGTCATTTCAGCCCCGCCCCTGCGCCGTCGCAGGCTCCACCGGCAACCCTTCCGGGTGCAGCGGTTTTTGCCTCTCCGGTGCAAATGCGACATGATTACCACACATCCAAATCAGCCCGCCGGGAAGACCGCCGCCTGAGGCGGGTCCAGCGCAGGACTGACCGTGGCCAGCGGCAGTCGCTTGGCGATCTGGACTTCACTTAGACGTAGGATGTTTTAAGAGGAAAGGAATTCCCGTGGGAAGACTCTTTGATGGCCCCTGGCCGATCGTCATTATTATCGTTGTTGCTTTGCTGCTCTTCGCCGCCCCTAAGCTTCCTGCCATGGCTCGCAGCCTTGGCCAGTCCATGCGGATCATCAAGTCCGAGGTCAAGGAAATGAAGAACGACGGCAAGACCGAAACCCCCGCTGACACGACCGGACCGGTGGAGGGCAAGATCGTCAACCACCCGCAGGCAAAGCCCGGTGACGCGACGGACGGTACTGATGTACCGCCGTCGAACCGCGCCTAACCCACGGTGGCACTGACGAGGGGCCGCAAAGCCAACCCTGAGGGCCGTATGGCCCTTTGGGACCACCTCAAGGAACTCAAGAACCGGCTGATCAAGTCCGGGATCGGTGTCCTGGTCGGCGCGATCGGCGGATGGATACTTTATAACCCGCTGCTGTCGGCCCTCAAGGAGCCGGTGGACCGGATCGCACAGCAGACCGGTGGAGTATCGTCGGTCAACTTCTCGAACATCGGGTCGGCATTCGATTTCCAGCTGCAGATGTCTCTCATCATCGGCTTGGTCATTTCGAGTCCCATCTGGATCTACCAGCTGTGGGCTTTCATCACCCCGGGACTGACCAGCACTGAACGCCGTTACACCTTGGGCTACATGGCTGCCGCCGTTCCGCTCTTCCTTGCCGGCATTTGGGCAGGCTGGCTTGTGGTCCCACAGGTCGTCCGCGCCCTCACACAATTCACCCCCGCCGGGTTCTCCAACATCATCGACGCCAGGGACTACATCGACTTTGTCACCAGGATGGTCCTTGTCCTCGGGTTTGCCTTCCTGGTCCCGGTGGTTTTGGTAGGGATCAACATGGCCGGCATCGTCACAGGTCGGACCATCCTTAAGGCCTGGCGGATCACTGTATTCCTGGTGTTCGTCCTCGCGGCCATCGCCGCCCCCGGTGCTGACGCTATCTCGATGTTCATGCTGGCAGGGCCCTTGCTGGTGCTCTTTTTCGCAGCCATCGGCCTCTGCCTGCTGAACGACAAGCGCCGTGCCCGGCGAGTGGCCAAGCGCGAAGCCGAGACCGAGGCGACAGCCGACGTCGCGACGCCCGGAAACCAACTGAAGAACCTGTAGCCCCGCGCCCACTAGGCTGGAGTCATGTCCTCTATTTCCGGGCCGCACCCAGCGGGTCCGTTCCCTTCCCGGCCTACCGTTCCAGAGCAGCTCTCGCCCTCTGAGAGTTACCGGGCCAGCACGGAGCGGACAGCCGAGGCCGCGAGCTATCTGGGCGGCTTCGTCCGCACCCTCGATTTTGAGCTGGACGACTTCCAGCGCCAGGCCTGCAGGTCCCTGCAGGAAGGCAGGGGCGTATTGGTCGCCGCACCCACCGGCGCCGGAAAAACCATCGTGGGTGAGTTCGCGATCTATCTCGCACTCGAGCGCAACCTCAAAGCCTTCTACACCACCCCCATCAAGGCCTTGAGCAACCAGAAGTTCGCCGAGCTCTCGGAAAAGTATGGACCGGAAAACGTTGGCCTCCTGACGGGGGACACCAGCATCAACGGCGAAGCGCCGGTGGTGGTGATGACCACCGAGGTCCTCCGTAACATGCTCTACGCCGACTCCGCGTCACTGGATGACCTTGGCTTCGTGGTGATGGATGAAGTGCACTACCTCGCGGACCGCTTTCGTGGCGCCGTGTGGGAGGAAGTCATCATCCACCTGCCCAGTGAGGTGCAGGTAGCTTCGCTGAGCGCCACGGTCTCAAACGCGGAAGAGTTCGGGGCCTGGCTGGACACCGTCCGGGGCGACACCGACATCATCGTCTCGGAGCATCGGCCCGTGCCATTGTGGCAGCACGTCATGGTGGGCAAGGAAATCGTGGATCTCTTCGCCGGCGAGACCACTTTCGACGAGATCGCCCCACCTGCAGACGCGGAGACCGGAGTACCGGCACCTGCAGCAGTGCCGGAGGAGATGCCCGGCCGTGGATTCGAGGTCAATCCGGACCTGTTGGCCATGGCAAGGAGCGAGAGCCAGCAAAGTTTCCGCGGACGCTTCGGCCACGGCGGCCGCAGCCAGCGCCGACAGCACAGGCAGCGCGGAGACGACAGGCCGGGCCAGGGCGCCCAGCCAGTCGGCGTCCGGAAGGCCAGCCGCCCCCAGGTCATCGCCAGCCTCGACCGGCAGGACCTGCTGCCGTCCATCACCTTCATCTTTTCCCGTGCCGGCTGTGATGCAGCGGTGGCACAGTGCGTCTCCTCCGGGCTATGGCTGACCACGGAGAAAGAGCAGCGCATTATTGCCCAGCGCGTTGACGAGGCCGGGCAGGACATCCCCTCCGAAGACCTTGACGTGCTTGGCTTCTGGACGTGGAGGGACGGCCTGCTCCGGGGCTTTGCGGCCCATCACGCGGGAATGCTGCCCACCTTCAAGGAGGTCGTGGAGAAACTGTTCGTTGAGGGCCTGGTCAAAGCAGTTTTCGCCACGGAAACGCTCGCCCTGGGTGTAAACATGCCAGCGCGGTCCGTAGTCCTGGAGAAACTGGACAAGTTCAACGGCGAAGCCCACGTGGATATCACAGCAGGGGAGTACACCCAGCTGACGGGCCGCGCGGGCAGGCGCGGAATCGACGTCGAAGGCCATGCTGTGGTGCTCTGGCAGCCAGGAACGGATCCGACGGCGGTGGCCGGGCTCGCATCGCGCCGGACATATCCGCTCAACTCCAGTTTCCGCCCGACTTACAACATGAGCATCAACCTGCTGGCGCAGTTCGGCCGCGCCCGGGCACGCGAAATCCTGGAATCCTCCTTTGCACAGTTCCAGGCAGACCGCTCGGTGGTGGGCCTCGCCAGGCAAGTGCGCAGCAGGGAGGAGTCGCTGGCCGGCTACGCCAAGTCGATGACCTGCCACCTCGGGGACTTCACCGAATATGCAAGGCTGCGCCGGGAGCTCTCAGACGCCGAAAACATGACCTCCCGGAGCAAGTCGCGAGCAAGAAAGTCACTCAGTGACGACTCCTTGGCGCGGCTGCTGCCGGGGGACGTTGTGGATGTACCCGGCGGACGCGCGCCAGGGCCGGCTATTGTGCTGAGTGCCGATCACAGCAGCCGGGAACCGCGGCCGGCCGTCCTGACGCTGGACAACCAGCTGCGCCGAATCGGGACCGAGGATCTGGAAGGGCCTATTGCGCCCATGACCCGGATCCGGATCCCGAAATCCTTCAACGCCAAAGTGCCCAAGTCACGGCGTGACCTTGCCTCGTCAGCACGGAATGCCCTGCGGGAGAACCGGCCACCTGCGGCTACCAGCAGCCGGAACAATGACTTCGGCCTGGCTACAGCGCTGCCCAACCAGGAAAAGCGCATCGCTGACCTCCGGCGGGCGCTTCGCGCTCACCCCTGCCATGGCTGCAGTGAGCGTGAAGACCACGCCAGGTGGTCCGAACGCTGGTGGAAGCTGCGCCGGGAAACCGACGCCTTGGTCAGGCAGATCCAGGGCCGGACCAACACCATCGCCAAAACGTTCGACCGCGTCTGCGACGTGCTCTCGGCCTACGGCTACCTGGAAACCACGGCTGACGGACGGCAGTCCATCAGCGCGGACGGCCAGCGGCTGCGGCGCATATACGGTGAAAAGGATCTGCTGATCTCCCAGTCCCTTCGACTTGGTGCTTTCGACGACCTGGACGCCGTCGAAGTTGCGGCCCTTGCCAGCGTGCTGGTCTACCAGGCCAAGCGCGAGGACAGGGGGCTCCGGCCGCGGATGCCCAGCATCTCGCTGGAGTCCTCCGTGGACGTCGTCATCCGGGAATGGTCCTCGCTTGAGGATGTGGAGGAACAGAACAAGCTTCCTTTGACCGGCGAGCCGGAACTGGGCCTGGTGTGGCCGATGTACAAGTGGGCAAAGGGCAAGCACCTGCAGGAGGTGCTTAACGGCACGGACCTTGCCGCAGGCGACTTCGTACGGTGGGTCAAGCAGGTCATCGACCTGCTTGACCAGCTCGCCAAGATTCCCGGGCTGGAACCCCGCCTCGCCCGGCTCTGCACCGAAGCCATTTCCTTGGTCCGCCGTGGCGTGGTGGCCTACTCGTCCGTCGTCTGACCCACCTGCCGCTGCCACCTCCGCGCGCGGCCCACTATCTCGAGGAGCCTTACAACACATGACCGAAGCAAAGTCTGCCACGCCGTCCCCGAACGAGCGCAAGGTGGTGCTTTACCGCAACGGTTCCGTGTACACGGCGGCGGATCCTTTTGCCACTGCCATGCTCGTGGACGGCGAAACAGTGGCGTGGGTTGGATCTGAGCAGGCGGCGTCATCCATCGCTGACAGCACCATGGAGGTCATCGACCTCCACGGTGGCCTGGTGGCGCCGGGATTTGTCGACTCTCACATCCATTTGACCGAAACGGGGATCGCCCTGGATTCCCTCCAACTCGGCCTGGTCAAGTCCGCCCGGGAGCTGCTGGACGCAGTCCAGTCCGCGCCCGGGGAGGGTACCGTGCTCGGACACGGCTGGGACGAATCCACCTGGCACGATCCTTCCCTGCCCACCGCCGATGAACTTGAGCGCGCTGCGCAGGGCCGGCCTGTCTACCTGTCCAGGGTGGATGTTCACTCAGCCCTCGTGTCCCGTTCCCTCACCGCCACCGCCGGCTTGGCACAACTGGACGGATTTTCGCCGGAAGGCCACCTAAAGCGTGCGGCCCATAACGCTGCCCGGCAGGCCACCCGGAACCTGCCGGAGGAAGCCTTGCGCAACTACCAGCGGCGCGCACTGGCTGAGGCGGCAGCGAACGGCTACGTCGCGGCCGCCGAAATGGGGGCACCCCACATTGGCGGGATGGCTGACCTTCGACTGGCTGCGTCCTGGAACCTTGGCTGGCCCGGATCAGAAGCGTTGCCGGAGGTCCTCCCGTACTGGGGAGAACTGGCTCTGACCCCGGAACACGCACAGTCGATCCTCGATGAACTGGGTGTGCCCGTCCGTGGACTTGCCGGCGACTTGAATATCGATGGCTCCATCGGTTCCAGGACCGCGGCGCTCCGTTCCGACTACAGCGACGCGACGGGGGAGCGGGGCAGCCTGTACCTTTCGGTGGACCAGGCTGCTGCCCATCTCGCCGCGTGCTCCGTACTTGGAATTCAGGGCGGGTTCCACGTCATAGGCGACGCCGGGCTGGACACCGCCCTCGCGGCCCTGGACCTTGCCGCCGCTGAAGTGGGCGAACAACGTATCCGGTCTGCGGGCCACCGGTTTGAGCACGTCGAGATCGCAGATTCCAAGGCAGTGGAGCGGCTGGCGCACTACTCCGTCACGGTCAGTTCGCAGCCTGGATTTGACGCCGCCTGGGGGGCAGATGGAAGCCTCTACGCACAACGCCTTGGCAGCCGCAGCAGCAGCATGAACCCCTTCGCCTCGTTCTACTCAGCCGGTGTGCCCATCACTTTCGGAAGCGACAGCCCGGTAACGCCTTTGCGCCCGTGGGCCAGTGTCCGCGCATGCCTGGAACACCACAATCCCGATCAGCGGATCTCGGCCCGCGCCGCCTTCGTTGGCCACACCCGCGCCGGCTGGCGGGCTGCGAAGTACCACAACCCCATGGCCGGGCAGTTAGTTCCGGGGGCACCGGCAAGTTTTGCCGTGTGGGACGTCGAAGAACTTATGGTCCAGGTGGCTGACGGCAGGGTTCAGTCGTGGAGCACCGACCCCCGTGCCCGCACCCCCCTCCTCCCCGCCCTGGACACGGATACGGACCCCGTTTGCCTGCAGACGGTCCGTGACGGAGCCGAGCTGTACTGCAACCCGGCCCTCCGCTCCTGAACACGGCCCACCGGGCATCACTCTATAATGGGAAGTTGCGCCTGCCAGTGCCTCCGCTGCGCACCAGGTGCTCTGACCGCTTTCATCCAGGAAAGGCTCTCTGTGCGCGTCCTCACCATCATTCCTACTTACAACGAGCTGGAATCGCTTCCCAAGACCCTCCAACGCCTTCGGGCAGCCGTGCCGGCGTCGGATGTACTGGTGGTCGATGACAACAGCCCTGACGGGACGGGGCAGTTGGCTGACGGCTTCGCTGCCGAAGACTCCCAGGTCCACGTTTTGCACCGCAAGGGTAAGGAAGGCCTTGGCGCTGCATACATTGCGGGCTTCAAATGGGGTTTGGACGCCGGCTACGACGTCCTGGTCGAAATGGACGCGGATGGCTCCCACAAGCCCGAACAGCTGCCGCTCCTCCTGGACGCCATTGACCAGGGCGCAGACCTGGCGATGGGTTCGCGGTGGGTCGCTGGCGGCAGCGTGGTCAACTGGCCGTTGTACCGCCAGGCCATTTCCCGGATCGGCAGCACTTACGCCCGCATCATGCTGGGCCTGAAGATCAAGGACGTCACCGGCGGTTACCGGGCCTTCCGCAGGACCACTTTGGAAAAGCTGAACCTCGACCAGGTGGACTCCGTGGGTTACGGCTTCCAGGTCGACCTCGCCTGGCGCGTCGCGAAGATGGGGCTAAGGATTGAGGAACGGCCCATCACATTCGTGGAGCGTGAGCTGGGTGCGTCGAAGATGAGCGGAAACATCGTTGTGGAAGCAATGATCAACGTCACGAAGTGGGGTCTGCTGGCCCGCTGGAACAAGCTGACCGGCAAGGATTCTTCCCAACCATGACCGCAGCGCCGGGCGACGGCCGCCGCCCGGCTTTTGGTCAAACCCGAAAAGGGCCGTCCCGCACCTGGTCGCGTCGTATGGCAACTCGTCCCCGTTCCACTTCGGGCAGATGACCC